>NZ_LEKF01000059.1:0-1408 GCF_001029595.1 Pseudomonas sp. ARP3 | reverse complement strand
AGCGCCAAGGGTTTTGTGATCTGCCCGCCGGATGTGTCCCTCGGCCCGGCGATTGTGGCCAAGGCCAAGCTCAACGATATGAAAGTCATGGCGGTGGACGACCGTTTCGTCGACGCCAAGGGCAAGTTTATGGAAGACGTGCCGTACCTGGGCATGGCCGCGTTCGAGGTAGGCCAGAAGCAGGGCGCTGCCATGGCGGATGAGGCGAAAAAACGCGGTTGGGACTGGAAAGAAACCTACGCGGTGATCACCACTTTCAACGAGCTCGATACCGGTAAGAAACGCACCGACGGTTCGATCGATTCGCTGAAAAAAGCCGGCATCCCTGCGGACCATATCCTCACCGCGCCGCTGAAAACCCTGGATGTACCGGGCAGCATGGACGCCGCCAACTCGGCGCTGGTCAAACTCCCAAGCGGCGTGAAAAACCTGATCATCGGCGGTATGAACGACAACACCGTGCTCGGCGGCGTGCGCGCCACTGAAGCGGCCGGTTTCAAGGCGGCCAATGTGATCGGGATCGGCATCAATGGCACCGATGCCATCGGCGAACTGAAAAAACCCGACAGCGGCTTCTACGGCTCCATGCTGCCAAGCCCGCATATCGAAGGCTACAAAACCGCCGAGATGATGTTCGAGTGGGTGACCACCGGCAAAGAGCCGCCTAAATACACCGCCATGGACGAAGTAACCCTGATCACCCGCGCCAACTTCCAGGAAGAACTGACCAAAATCGGGCTGTGGAAATGACCGCTGCGGCCTTGCGGTTTGACGGCATCGGCAAGACCTTTCCCGGGGTCAAGGCGCTGGACGGCATCAGTTTTACCGCCCAGCCCGGGCAAGTGCATGCGTTGATGGGCGAGAACGGCGCGGGCAAATCGACCCTGCTGAAGATCCTCGGCGGGGCCTATATCCCCAGCAGCGGCGCGCTGCAGATCGGCGCGCAGACCCTGGCCTTCAAATGCGCGGCCGACAGCATCGCCAGCGGCGTGGCGGTGATTCACCAAGAGCTGCACCTGGTGCCGGAAATGAGCGTGGCCGAGAACCTGTTCCTCGGCCATTTGCCCACGCGCTGGGGCGTGGTCAACCGTGGCTTGCTGCGCAAGCAGGCCCTGGCGTGCCTCAAGGGCCTGGCCGATGAAATCGACCCGGACCAGAAGCTCGGGCGTCTGTCCCTGGGCCAGCGCCAATTGGTGGAAATCGCCAAGGCGCTGTCCCGTGGCGCCCATGTGATCGCCTTCGACGAGCCCACCAGCAGCCTGTCGGCGCGGGAGATCGAGCGCTTGATGGCGATCATCACGCGCCTGCGCGACGAGGGCAAAGTGGTGCTCTACGTGTCGCACCGCATGGAAGAAGTGTTCCGTATCTGCGACGCGGTCACGGTGTTCAAGGACGGCCGCTACGTGCG
>NZ_LEKF01000058.1:0-1418 GCF_001029595.1 Pseudomonas sp. ARP3 | reverse complement strand
TACGGTTCGAGCCGAAGGCCGTGGTCCGTATGTCTGGACGACTGAGCAAAACGTCGTTTCCTACGCCTATGACGACCTGGGCCGACTGGTCTCGGCGACCAATGCCGTCGGCGAAAGCGAGGTGTACCGCTACGACGATCGGCACGTCATTGTGGAACGCGGCCTGGCCGGCGGGGCTAGTTTCTTCTGGGCGTGGGAACGCTCCGGCAAGGCGGCGCGCTGTGTGCGGCACTGGGCCAGCTTCTCGCAGATGGACACGCGCTATGTGTGGGGCGATGACGGCCAGGTCACGGTGCACAACGCCGATGGCAGCCAGGAAATCTATGTCCACGATGACCGTGCGCGATTGGTGCAACGCATCGATCCCGATGGCGCGCAGCACTTCAAATCCTACGATGCCCAAGGGCGGTTGACGGTCGAACAAGACCCGCTGGGCGCGGTGACGGCCTATCAGTACGACGAAGCCGGACGCTTAGTGGCGTTGTTTCCTGGGGAAGATGAGCCCACTACGTACGAGCATGACCACGGGTTCGTACGCGTGGTGCGTCGGGGTGAGGCGGTCTGGAAATACGAGCGTAACGATCAGGGCGATGTCATTCGTAAGATCGATCCTGACGGTCACGTTACCGACTACAGCTATAACAAACATGGGCAACTGACCGGCGTCTGGTACCCGGATCACAGCTGCCATCGCTTGGTGTGGAATGAGCGCGGGCAACTGATTGAGGAGCAGTTGCCCAATGGCGGCATCAGGCGCTATCGCTACGACGACCTGGGCCGCGAGGTGGCGCGCGAAGATGAACACGGCGCGCTGACCCAGTATCAGTGGGACGCTGTGGGTCGACTGACTCGTCTGACCCTGCCAGGCGGTGCCACCCGCGAATACAGCTACAACCCCTACGGAAAAATCACCGCCGAACGCGACGAACTCGGCCACGTCACCCGCTACGACTACGCCGACGGCCTGCACCTGATCAGCCGCCGCCTGAATGCCGATGGCACTCAGGTCCAGTACCGCTATGACAACGCCCGATTACTGCTCACCGAAATCGAAAACGAAGTCGGCGAAACCTACCAACTCGACTACCACCCCAACGGCCTGATCCAACAGGAAGTCGGGTTTGATGGGCAGCGCACCGCTTACGTTTACGACCTCAACGGCCACCTGCAGGAAAAAACCGAACACGGCGACGACGGCAGTCAGCTCGTCACTCGTTACGAACGCGACCATGCCGGACGCCTGGTACGAAAAATCCTGCCCGATGACAGCGTCGTTGAATATACCTACGATCGCCAGGGCAATCTCCTCAGCGTCGACGACGGCCATTGGGCGTTGGCCTACGAGTACGACCGCCAAAACCGTCTCACCGCCGAACACCAGGGCTGGGGCACCCTGCGCTATGGCTACGACGCCTGCG
>NZ_LEKF01000057.1:0-3379 GCF_001029595.1 Pseudomonas sp. ARP3 | reverse complement strand
GGCGGCCGCAAAAACTGAGTGCAACACCTGACCTTTCCGGTACGGTGCTGCCACTATGTCCTATCACGAACTCAGTATCCCCGAACGTGCGACCCTTCAACTCGGCCTTGCCCAAGGTTTCAGCCAGCGGCGAATTGCCCGGATGCTCGGCCGCTCCCCCTCGACCATCAGCCGGGAGCTGCGCCGCAACCGGGCCCCTGGCACCCGCTACCAGGCCTGTGCTGCCCAGCAGCAGATGCAGGTCCGCCGCCAGGTCTGCAGGCCTCAGTGCAAGCTGCTGCCGGGCAGTGAGCGCTTCGAGCTGGTCGTCCATATGCTGCGTGAGGGTTTGTCTCCCGAGCAGATTGCCGGCAAGCTGCGCAGCATGAACATACCCAGCCTCAGAGAGGCCTACGTCTGCCGCGAGACGATCTATAACGCGATCTACGCCCTGCCGGTCGGTGGCCTGCGCAAGGAGCTGATCATCTGCCTGCGCCAGGGCAAGACGAGTCGCAGGCCGCGCTCTGGCGGCGTCGATCGGCGCGGCCAGATCCCTGAAATGCTCAGCATCCACGTGCGCCCGCCGGAGGTCGAAGACCGGCTGATGCCAGGCCATTGGGAGGGCGACCTGATCAAGGGCAAGGCCAATGCCTCGGCGGTGGGCACCTTGGTGGAGCGTACCAGCGGCTACCTGATGCTGATCAAGATGGCCGACGCGACGGCGACCTCGGCGCTGGAGGGCTTCAGTGCGGCGCTCAATGGCATGCCGCTGGCGGTGCGCAAGAGCATGACCTACGACCAGGGCCGGGAGATGGCGCGGCACGCCGAGATCACCCAGCGGACCGGGGTGGCGATCTACTTCTGCGACCCGCACAGCCCCTGGCAACGCGGCAGCAATGAGAACATCAATGGACTGATCCGCCAGTACCTGCCCAAGGGCACGGACTTGTCGGTGCATAGTCAGGAAGCCCTGGACGCCATCGCTTTGCAACTGAATATGCGACCGCGCAAACGCTTCGACTTCAAATGCCCGATCGAGGTGATGGGCGAAGTGATGCAAGAAGCCGTGGTGATGCGGCATGATGCTCCCGCTTCAATTCAATAACCGTGTTGCACTCAGATCCTGCAACCGCCCNCTGTGAAGACGACATTCGCCGAAAATTCGAATTTCTCAACTAAGAGAACTCACAAATTTTACCTTAGCCTGATCCGTCACCAGTGAAAGTAACGTTCAGTCTATCTTTCTATCACATACCCAAATTTTTAAAGAACGAACTAGTCAAAGACTAGAAATCAACATTCACCATCGACACGATGGAATGCTCATTTCTAAGCTTTATACAAACAGAAGCAGTAGTGGTGGAGCCAAGCGGGATCGAACCGCTGACCTCCTGCGTGCAAGGCAGGCGCTCTCCCAGCTGAGCTATGGCCCCGTATTTCTACAGGCGTTTCCCACACAAAATTGGTGGGTCTGGGCAGATTCGAACTGCCGACCTCACCCTTATCAGGGGTGCGCTCTAACCAACTGAGCTACAGACCCAATTTCGGGCTGCTTCTTTCGTCTTCTTCAATGAATCAAGCAATTCGTGTGGGAACTTATGGAGCAGCTGATGTCGTCGATTAAGGAGGTGATCCAGCCGCAGGTTCCCCTACGGCTACCTTGTTACGACTTCACCCCAGTCATGAATCACACCGTGGTAACCGTCCCCCCGAAGGTTAGACTAGCTACTTCTGGTGCAACCCACTCCCATGGTGTGACGGGCGGTGTGTACAAGGCCCGGGAACGTATTCACCGCGACATTCTGATTCGCGATTACTAGCGATTCCGACTTCACGCAGTCGAGTTGCAGACTGCGATCCGGACTACGATCGGTTTTATGGGATTAGCTCCACCTCGCGGCTTGGCAACCCTCTGTACCGACCATTGTAGCACGTGTGTAGCCCAGGCCGTAAGGGCCATGATGACTTGACGTCATCCCCACCTTCCTCCGGTTTGTCACCGGCAGTCTCCTTAGAGTGCCCACCATTACGTGCTGGTAACTAAGGACAAGGGTTGCGCTCGTTACGGGACTTAACCCAACATCTCACGACACGAGCTGACGACAGCCATGCAGCACCTGTCTCAATGTTCCCGAAGGCACCAATCTATCTCTAGAAAGTTCATTGGATGTCAAGGCCTGGTAAGGTTCTTCGCGTTGCTTCGAATTAAACCACATGCTCCACCGCTTGTGCGGGCCCCCGTCAATTCATTTGAGTTTTAACCTTGCGGCCGTACTCCCCAGGCGGTCAACTTAATGCGTTAGCTGCGCCACTAAGAGCTCAAGGCTCCCAACGGCTAGTTGACATCGTTTACGGCGTGGACTACCAGGGTATCTAATCCTGTTTGCTCCCCACGCTTTCGCACCTCAGTGTCAGTATCAGTCCAGGTGGTCGCCTTCGCCACTGGTGTTCCTTCCTATATCTACGCATTTCACCGCTACACAGGAAATTCCACCACCCTCTACCATACTCTAGTCAGTCAGTTTTGAATGCAGTTCCCAGGTTGAGCCCGGGGATTTCACATCCAACTTAACAAACCACCTACGCGCGCTTTACGCCCAGTAATTCCGATTAACGCTTGCACCCTCTGTATTACCGCGGCTGCTGGCACAGAGTTAGCCGGTGCTTATTCTGTCGGTAACGTCAAAACCATCACGTATTAGGTAACGGCCCTTCCTCCCAACTTAAAGTGCTTTACAATCCGAAGACCTTCTTCACACACGCGGCATGGCTGGATCAGGCTTTCGCCCATTGTCCAATATTCCCCACTGCTGCCTCCCGTAGGAGTCTGGACCGTGTCTCAGTTCCAGTGTGACTGATCATCCTCTCAGACCAGTTACGGATCGTCGCCTTGGTGAGCCATTACCCCACCAACTAGCTAATCCGACCTAGGCTCATCTGATAGCGCAAGGCCCGAAGGTCCCCTGCTTTCTCCCGTAGGACGTATGCGGTATTAGCGTCCGTTTCCGAACGTTATCCCCCACTACCAGGCAGATTCCTAGGCATTACTCACCCGTCCGCCGCTCTCAAGAGAAGCAAGCTTCTCTCTACCGCTCGACTTGCATGTGTTAGGCCTGCCGCCAGCGTTCAATCTGAGCCATGATCAAACTCTTCAGTTCAAACATCTTTGGGTTTTTAAGAAACCCTAAACTTGGCTCAGCAATCGTTGGTTACATCTTTGATTTCTCGCGGAGTAACTTGTGATGCTGATAATCTTGTTGACTATCAGTCTGACTCCACAAGCACCCACACGAATTGCTTGATTCAGTTGTTAAAGAGCGGTTGGTTAAGATCTTTCGTCTCAACCGAGGCGCGCATTCTACAGCAGCCTCATTTGCTGTCAAGTGATTATTTTCAGAAG
>NZ_LEKF01000056.1:0-3124 GCF_001029595.1 Pseudomonas sp. ARP3 | reverse complement strand
CAAACGCTTCGACTTCAAATGCCCGATCGAGGTGATGGGCGAAGTGATGCAAGAAGCCGTGGTGATGCGGCATGATGCTCCCGCTTCAATTCAATAACCGTGTTGCACTCAGATCCTGCAACCGCCCAGTGATTTAACCTGTCGGGCTTTTGGCAAGCCAGCGGAGGACCATTGGTAGATGCTTCATATGGTGCAGAAGTTATTAGCAGTGAAACGAGAGTCCTGCTATTCGATCAGGCTAGAAATGCTATTAGCAGTGAAGTGCCTCACTTTCATAAAATAAACATTGGTAGGTGTGGGATGTGCCCCCGTTTCGCGAAGCGGATGAATGCAGGCCGTTACGGTGACCTACAAATTTACGGAGAAGATGTTTTATGTACGGAGTTAATGAGTTGATCGGGGCCAGCGGTAGTTTTTCTCTTGATGGATATAACCTACCTGGGGACAAGGAGTGGTCTGAGGAAATGTTAGAGGTTCTGCATGCGGACATTCCAGGCAGTCATGATCTCCTAATCGCAATCGTGCTGACTCAAGAGTGTGCGGAGTTACGTGAGCGAAGTTCTATGGCAATGGCTGTAGTGCTTAGTGAATACGAGTCAACGCTCGGGCAGCCAGATGCGTTGCGAGCAAGAACGTTTTTTGTCGCAGCAATCACAGAGCTGAAGATGGTTCTTGATGAACTTAAAGACCAGCCGCAAGCAGAGCAGGAAAAAGTGTTGTCGCGTTTGGGTGATTATTTCGGAGAAGACGTCAAAAAGTTTGACACCTCGTTTGAAGGGATGGAGCAAGTATATTTGCTGAGCAACCCGAATACAGGGCGATATTGGATGTCGCTGAAGCGTCATGCTTAATAACGTGTCGCGAAGCGGAGGATTGGCTGGTGAGTGAGTGCGCAATTGCAGACATGGATAAGCGCGCTCGCGCACTAGGCAGAATCAAGAAATGTTTTGCGCTCGCAAAATCCAGCAACCCGCATGAGGCCGAAGCAGCAATGCGGCAAGCCCGCAAACTTATGGACAAGTTCAAGCTGGAAGTAGGCGATGTGCGTGCTACCCAGGCGGAGGAATTCTCCCTGCGGATCGGTAAAGCCAAAAGCGTTCCGCCACAATGGATTCGCATGTTGTCGATGACTGTCTCAAAGGCGTTCGGCTGTGTGAGTTTCTACAGCTATGGCCCTAACGGGCAGTCGCTGATTTTTATTGGAGAAATCGGTAGCGCTGAAATGTCGGCCTATGCGTATGAGGTGCTTATCCGGCAACTGAAAGACTCCAAGAGAAAATACCTCTCAGGGGTCAGCGTTCAGGGCGCAGTGCAAAGGCGCAGAGCGGGAGTGATGTATGCAGAAGCGTGGATCATCGGCGTACACAAACGAGTAGAGGAATTTGCCGGCGTTACGGAAGAAGGGGAGCGGGCAATCCACGCTTATACCCAGAGACATTATCCTGGTGTTCCGATCACAAAGATGAAACGCCGGAAACTCGATATGGGTGCGTACCGAGCGTACATTCAGGGCAAAAGGGATGGTGAAAGCGTCTCTCTGCACAAACCTATGGGCCGTGAAGAGCACATGCTGTTGGAATGAGGTCGCCCCCAGGAATAAGTCCCGCTCGAGCGGGATTTTTTTCGTCCGATGTTTGTCCCCTGAAAGTGGGGGTAAGCCTGTGGATAAAGTCCTGGCGTGGCGGTCTGGGAACGCTCCCCCGGCGATGCTCAAATTTCAACCAGCCGGGCGAAATTCGACATCTCACTTGACGTTCGCAATCGAGACAGAGATATTCCCCTCGGCACACGGGTAGGTGCCTGCCGTCCACATTGGCAAAGCGAAAGCACTACCGACAAACCAACGGAACCCATATGGGTGCTCCGAAGTGGACACAGAGCATCAGCCTTTGGAGGCTGCCGTATGCAAAACCCAATCACACTCCGCGATATCGAAAACCTCAAAAAGCTCGCCAAACAGGCAAAGGCCCTTCACCCAGGACTGAGCCATGCGCAGCGCCTCAACCTGATGGCGCAGCATCATCTTCAAGCACGCAGCTATCACGAAGTTCGTAAGTGGGTCGCTCGCTCGTTAGAGCAGCATTACGAGCGGAAGGACGGTGGCGTGGTCTACTGCAAGCTCTGCCGCTTTTCTTTCGTACCCGGTATAGCCGAGGACTCGACTACTCACGAGAAGCGTCACCTCAATTTTGAGGACGCTCTTTTCTCCCTCGGAGCGTTACCAGCTGCACATGCCACCCGAGAGCAAAGGAAACGCGAGGCGCATAACCTGATCCATTCCGCACCGTCCGCCGGCGAGGAACTGGCTGGAGTCGAGCAGCTGGTCAACGCCTGGTATGACCGTTCGCTGGAATCCGCGATCGGCAATGGCGACTGGAAGAAACACCCGAGCCTTGCCGAGTATGCCGCGATGATCGTTCCAACCGTTGAGGCCTGGTTGCGGCAGAGCAGGGTGTTGTACCTGTCCAAATACGGCTGCAATCGAGGCGTGATCCCAGAGGGTCAGACAACGTGGGTTCAGCCTGAAGGCTGATAGGGTTGGGTCTTTTGGGGAAGCTGCGACAATCGGCACGTTGATTGATCCCATCTTCCCCAGGACTTCCCACATGAGCCGAGATACCTACGAAGCCAACATCGCCTTCATCGACCAGACGGTAAAGCGCCTGGAGCGCAATGAAGTGAGCATCGACGAGTTGGAGACCCTTGCTCGCGAATTTGCGGATGCCCGTAAGTTCTGCGCCGACCGGCTTACCCGCATCGAGGGCGTTGTTCAAGCAACCTTGGGCGCTGAAGAGGGACAGGCCGGTGACCGCACCTGATCCGATTGAGCAGCACCTCACTCTCAGCGCATACCTTACCCAGATCCAGAAGGCCATCCGTGCTGCGGTGCCAGACAGCTGCTGGGTTGTTGCAGAACTCAGTGACTTCAAGCGCCGCCCGAACGGCCACTGCTACATGGACATCTTGGAGTCGCGTGAGGGAGCCGAGGTGGCGAAGGCACGGTGCACCATGTTTGCGAACGTCGCCGGCAAGGTACTTGGTGAGTGGCAGCAGGCAACCGGAGGCCTGCCCCAAGCAGGAATGAACGTCCTGCTGAAAGTGAGGGCGGATTTTTCCCCTCAGT
>NZ_LEKF01000055.1:0-3218 GCF_001029595.1 Pseudomonas sp. ARP3 | reverse complement strand
CAGTATAACCAGATTGCTTGGGGTTATATGGTCAAGTGAAGAAGCGCATACGGTGGATGCCTTGGCAGTCAGAGGCGATGAAAGACGTGGTAGCCTGCGAAAAGCTTCGGGGAGTCGGCAAACAGACTTTGATCCGGAGATGTCTGAATGGGGGAACCCAGCCATCATAAGATGGTTATCTTGTACTGAATACATAGGTGCAAGAGGCGAACCAGGGGAACTGAAACATCTAAGTACCCTGAGGAAAAGAAATCAACCGAGATTCCCTTAGTAGTGGCGAGCGAACGGGGACTAGCCCTTAAGTGGCTTTGAGATTAGCGGAACGCTCTGGAAAGTGCGGCCATAGTGGGTGATAGCCCTGTACGCGAAAATCTCTTAGTCATGAAATCGAGTAGGACGGAGCACGAGAAACTTTGTCTGAATATGGGGGGACCATCCTCCAAGGCTAAATACTACTGACTGACCGATAGTGAACTAGTACCGTGAGGGAAAGGCGAAAAGAACCCCGGAGAGGGGAGTGAAATAGATCCTGAAACCGTATGCGTACAAGCAGTGGGAGCAGACTTTGTTCTGTGACTGCGTACCTTTTGTATAATGGGTCAGCGACTTATTTTCAGTGGCGAGCTTAACCGAATAGGGGAGGCGTAGCGAAAGCGAGTCTTAATAGGGCGTCTAGTCGCTGGGAATAGACCCGAAACCGGGCGATCTATCCATGGGCAGGTTGAAGGTTGGGTAACACTAACTGGAGGACCGAACCGACTACCGTTGAAAAGTTAGCGGATGACCTGTGGATCGGAGTGAAAGGCTAATCAAGCTCGGAGATAGCTGGTTCTCCTCGAAAGCTATTTAGGTAGCGCCTCATGTATCACTGTAGGGGGTAGAGCACTGTTTCGGCTAGGGGGTCATCCCGACTTACCAAACCGATGCAAACTCCGAATACCTACAAGTGCCGAGCATGGGAGACACACGGCGGGTGCTAACGTCCGTCGTGAAAAGGGAAACAACCCAGACCGTCAGCTAAGGTCCCAAAGTTATGGTTAAGTGGGAAACGATGTGGGAAGGCTTAGACAGCTAGGAGGTTGGCTTAGAAGCAGCCACCCTTTAAAGAAAGCGTAATAGCTCACTAGTCGAGTCGGCCTGCGCGGAAGATGTAACGGGGCTCAAACCATACACCGAAGCTACGGGTATCACGTAAGTGATGCGGTAGAGGAGCGTTCTGTAAGCCTGTGAAGGTGAGTTGAGAAGCTTGCTGGAGGTATCAGAAGTGCGAATGCTGACATGAGTAACGACAATGGGTGTGAAAAACACCCACGCCGAAAGACCAAGGTTTCCTGCGCAACGTTAATCGACGCAGGGTTAGTCGGTCCCTAAGGCGAGGCTGAAAAGCGTAGTCGATGGAAAACAGGTTAATATTCCTGTACTTCTGGTTATTGCGATGGAGGGACGGAGAAGGCTAGGCCAGCTTGGCGTTGGTTGTCCAAGTTTAAGGTGGTAGGCTGAGATCTTAGGTAAATCCGGGATCTTAAGGCCGAGAGCTGATGACGAGTGTTCTTTTAGAACACGAAGTGGTTGATGCCATGCTTCCAAGAAAAGCTTCTAAGCTTCAGGTAACCAGGAACCGTACCCCAAACCGACACAGGTGGTTGGGTAGAGAATACCAAGGCGCTTGAGAGAACTCGGGTGAAGGAACTAGGCAAAATGGCACCGTAACTTCGGGAGAAGGTGCGCCGGTGAGGGTGAAGGACTTGCTCCGTAAGCCCATGCCGGTCGAAGATACCAGGCCGCTGCGACTGTTTATTAAAAACACAGCACTCTGCAAACACGAAAGTGGACGTATAGGGTGTGACGCCTGCCCGGTGCCGGAAGGTTAATTGATGGGGTTAGCTAACGCGAAGCTCTTGATCGAAGCCCCGGTAAACGGCGGCCGTAACTATAACGGTCCTAAGGTAGCGAAATTCCTTGTCGGGTAAGTTCCGACCTGCACGAATGGCGTAACGATGGCGGCGCTGTCTCCACCCGAGACTCAGTGAAATTGAAATCGCTGTGAAGATGCAGTGTATCCGCGGCTAGACGGAAAGACCCCGTGAACCTTTACTATAGCTTTGCACTGGACTTTGAATTTGCTTGTGTAGGATAGGTGGGAGGCTTTGAAGCGTGGACGCCAGTCTGCGTGGAGCCATCCTTGAAATACCACCCTGGCAACTTTGAGGTTCTAACTCAGGTCCGTTATCCGGATCGAGGACAGTGTATGGTGGGTAGTTTGACTGGGGCGGTCTCCTCCTAAAGAGTAACGGAGGAGTACGAAGGTGCGCTCAGACCGGTCGGAAATCGGTCGTAGAGTATAAAGGCAAAAGCGCGCTTGACTGCGAGACAGACACGTCGAGCAGGTACGAAAGTAGGTCTTAGTGATCCGGTGGTTCTGTATGGAAGGGCCATCGCTCAACGGATAAAAGGTACTCCGGGGATAACAGGCTGATACCGCCCAAGAGTTCATATCGACGGCGGTGTTTGGCACCTCGATGTCGGCTCATCACATCCTGGGGCTGAAGCCGGTCCCAAGGGTATGGCTGTTCGCCATTTAAAGTGGTACGCGAGCTGGGTTTAGAACGTCGTGAGACAGTTCGGTCCCTATCTGCCGTGGACGTTTGAGATTTGAGAGGGGCTGCTCCTAGTACGAGAGGACCGGAGTGGACGAACCTCTGGTGTTCCGGTTGTCACGCCAGTGGCATTGCCGGGTAGCTATGTTCGGAATAGATAACCGCTGAAAGCATCTAAGCGGGAAACTAGCCTCAAGATGAGATCTCACTGGAACCTTGAGTTCCCTGAAGGGCCGTCGAAGACTACGACGTTGATAGGTTGGGTGTGTAAGCGCTGTGAGGCGTTGAGCTAACCAATACTAATTGCCCGTGAGGCTTGACCATATAACACCCAAGCAATTTGAGTCGAAAGGCCAGATTGCGGTGTGTGAAGACGCAATGAACCGAAAGTTCGATGCTCACAAAACACCGACAGCTGTCACATACCCAATTTGCTGAAGCGAGGCCAAAAGGTCACGAGTCAGTACCCGAATTTCTTGACGACCATAGAGCATTGGAACCACCTGATCCCATCCCGAACTCAGAAGTGAAACGATGCATCGCCGATGGTAGTGTGGGGTTTCCCCATGTGAGAGTAGGTCATCGTCAAGATTAAATTCCGAAACCCCAATTGCGAAAGCA
>NZ_LEKF01000054.1:0-3748 GCF_001029595.1 Pseudomonas sp. ARP3 | reverse complement strand
CGCGGTGATCGCCAGGGGCGGCAATCACCAGCCGCGAGCCGGTCATCAGCGGCCAGAAAAACTCCCACACCGACACGTCGAAACTGAACGGGGTCTTTTGCAATACGCTGTCGGCCGCGCTTAACCCATAGGCTTCCTGCATCCATTGCAGGCGGTTGAGCAAGGCCGAATGACGGTTGCCCGCGCCCTTGGGTTGGCCGGTGGAGCCCGAGGTGTAGATCACGTACGCGAGGTTTTCGCCGTCCAGCGCGACAGCTGGGTTTTGCTCGCTGTATTGCTCGTAACTCGACTCGCCCAGCACCAGGGTTTCCAAGCCATGCGGAATCGGCAACTGACTGAGCAAAGGCGCTTGGGTCAGCAGCAGTTGCACGCCGCTGTCGTCGAGCATGTAGGCCAGGCGTTCGCGTGGGTAGTCGGGGTCCAGCGGCACATAGGCGCCGCCGGCTTTGAGCACCGCAAGCAGGCCGATAACCATGTCGAAGGAGCGCTCCACGGCCAGGCCCACCCGCACATCCGGGCCGACACCGGCCTCGATCAAGCGATGGGCCAGGCGGTTGGCGCGGCGGTTGAGCTCGGCGTAGTCGATACGTTGCTCGGCAAACACCAGGGCCGTGGCCTGCGGCTGGCGCTCGGCCTGGGCTTCGATCAGGTGATGTACCCACTGATTTTGCGGGTAGTCGCGGGCGGTGGCGTTCCAGGCATACACCGTGGTGTGACGCTCAGCGGCAGTCACCGACGGCAAGTCGGCCAAACGTGTATGTACCGGGTTTGCCAATGCCAGCAGCAAATGGCTGAAGTGCGTAGCCAGGCGTTGGATATCCGCGTCGCTGAAGGCTTGCCGGCTGTAATTGAACTCCAGCCCCAGAGTCTGCCCGACGCCCAGCAGCACCGTCAGCGGATAGTGGGTCTGCTCCAGGTTCTGCACTGGGCCAAACTGCAGCCCCGTAGGCGAGCCCTGCTCCAAGGCTTCGGACACCGGGTAGTTCTCGAACACCAGGATGCTGTCGAACAGCGCCTCGCCGCCTAAACCAGCCCAGCGTTGTACGTCGAACAACGGGGTATGTTCCTGCTCGCGCAACCTGAGATTTTGCGCCTGGATCTGCTGCAGCCATTGGCCGATCGACATTTGCGGGTCCGGGGTAGCCACCACCGGCAGGGTGTTGATGAACAACCCGACCAACTGCTCGATTCCCTGCAATTGCGCCGGACGCCCCGCCACCGTGGCGCCAAAGGCCACAGTCGCCTGGCCAGTCTGGCGCGCCAACAGCAGCAGCCACGCGCTTTGCACCAGCGTGTTGAGCGTGACTTTGTGGCCCTGGGCAAAAGCTTTCAAGCGCTGGGTCTGCGCCGGTTCGAAGTTAAGTGTGTGTTCACCGTTGGCCATCGGCAGCCCATCAAGGCCAGTCGACGCGCCACGGGCCAGGCGTGTGGGTTCTTGCAACGCGGCCAGCTGGGTTTTCCAGAATCCTTCGCTGGCGACTTTGTCCTGGCCCTGCAACCAACCGATGTAATCACGGTAACGTCCGAGCGCCGGACGCAAAGGCTCCCCGGCATAGTGTTGCAGCACCTCGCCAAACAGCTGCGAACCGCTCCAGCCATCCATCAGGATGTGATGATGGGTGTAGATCAAATGATGATTGGACGGCCCGGTACGCACCAGCACCAGATTCAGCAATGGCGCCTGTTCCAGGGCAAAGCCCTGGGCGCGTTGCGTAGCGGCCAGACCATCAAGCGCGGCGGCGCGATCCTCACGCCCCTGCCAATCGTGCTCCAACACTGTCACGTGCAAATGCTTGTAGACCACCTGCAATGGCTGGTTCAACTCAGCCTGCCAGAGGAAGCCACTGCGCAGCACCTCGTGGCGGTCCACCGCCGCTTGCCAGGCGCGCTCAAAACGCGGCACATCCAGACCGCGCACATCCACGCGCATCTGATTGATGTAGTCCCCCGAGCCCTCACTGTACAAGGACTGGAACAACAGACCCTGCTGCATCGGTGACAACGGATACAGGTCCTCGACCTCTGCCAACACCAGCGGCAACGTGTCCAATTGCGCCTGAGTCAGCCCGGCCAATGGAAAGTCCGACGGCGTCACGCCGCGATTGATCGGCAGGCAACAGTGCTCAATAAGCGCCTTGAGCTCCTCGGCATAATCATCCGCCAAGCGTTGCACGGTGGCCTCGTCGAACATCTCGCGGCTGAAACTCCAGCTCAAGCTCAGCTCGCCGCCGTACACCTGGCCGTTGATTTCCAACCAGTTGCCCAGTGGCGCGTCGAGGCTTTGATCGGCACCGGCAGCATCGCCCGACGGTGCAAACAGACTGCCTTGGCCGGCGTCGTCGAAACTGCCGTCGAACTGGCCCAGGTAGTTGAAGGTGATGCGCGGACGTGGCAGTTGGCTCAATGCTTGCTGCGCAGCATGATCGCCCAGGTAGCGCAGCGCGCCGAAGCCCAGGCCCTTGTCAGGAATTGCGCGCAGTTGCTCCTTGATGCCTTTGAGCGAATCCGCCAGGCTCGGCGCCGGCACCAGTTGCAGCGGGTAGAGGCTGGTGAACCAGCCGACCGTGCGCGTCAGGTCAATGTCATCGAACACGTCTTCGCGGCCATGGCCTTCCAGCCTGATCAGCATCGACGGGGTTCCCGTCCAGCGCACCATCACCCGGGCCAGGGCCGTCAGCAACAGATCGTTGATCTGGGTGCGGTAGGCGCTTGGGGCTTCCTGCAGTAACTGTCGGGTCCAGCGTTGGTCGAGGTGGGTCGTTACATTCAAGGCATGGCGGTTACTGAGGCTGGCCTGTGGGTTCGCTCCAGGCAGGCCGTCCGGGCTGGCGTGCAACTGCTGTTGCCACCAGGCCAGTTCCTGTTGCAACGCAGCACTGCCGGCATACCGGCGCAGCCGCTCAGCCCAGGCGCGAATCGAACTGGTTTTGGTCGGCAGTACCGCGCGGCCGTCCTGGGCAATCTGGCGGTAAGCCGTTTGCAAATCTTCCAGCAGGATGCGCCACGAAACACCGTCCACCACCAAGTGATGAATCACCAGCAGCAAGCGTTGCGAGCCGTCGGCCAGGTCCGCCAGCACCACACGTAACAGCGGGCCTGTACCCAGGTCGAGACTGCTATGGGCCTGTTCGCCCAGCGCTGCCAACGCCTCGGTATCGTTCACCTGGACGTGCCACAGTACTTGCTCGGCCTGATGCTGCGCGGCATCGCGATAGGCAGCGCTCCAACCGCTCGCCCCGTGGACGAACGCACTGCGCAAGGCGTCATGGTGCACGATCAACGCCTGCAAGGCGGCCCCCAGTATGGTCGGCTGCAACGGCTGGTGCGGGCGCAGGACCACAGACTGGTTCCAGTGATGACGCTGAGGGATCTGATCGGCAAAAAAGGCCTGTTGGATCGGTAGCAGCGCCAGCTCGCCGGTCAAGGCGGACTGATCGAGCACCACCGCGCCCTCGCCTTGACGAGCTACCGCCGCGAGGCTTTGCACGGTCTGGTGCTGGAACAAATCCTTGGGCGTGAAGCGAATACCAGCCTGCCGCGCGCGGCTGACCACCTGGATCGAAATGATCGAGTCGCCCCCCAGCTCAAAGAAGTTGTCGTTCACCCCCACCTGGGGCAAGCGCAACACCTCGGCCCAGATCGCGGCGATCTGTTGTTCCAGTTCGGTTTCAGGAGCCACGTAGGTCTGCTGCATCAGGCTCGCGTCCGGCGCCGGCAGGCCCTTGCGGTCGAGCTTGCCGTTGGGGGT
>NZ_LEKF01000053.1:0-3839 GCF_001029595.1 Pseudomonas sp. ARP3 | reverse complement strand
CTGACCGTCGAAGCCGTCAATCGGACAGTAGCGAGGATCAATCTACGCCCGCGCAAGCGCTTGGGCTGGAAGACGCCGTACGAAGTGCATACAGGGGTGAGCGTTGCACTTATGTGTTGAATTCAGGTAGGATTAGTGTCTAGCTAGCTGAGCATCTCCCTGCGGAGGTGATCTGCAAATGTGTTGCACCGACACCCATCACCCAAGAGGAGCCTGCCTATGTGGACCAAACCTGCCTACACCGACCTGCGTATCGGCTTTGAAGTCACCATGTACTTCGCAAGCCGTTAATTTGTTTCGCAGTACAACGCCTCGGTCAGCCGGGGCGTTTTTATTTTCAGCTCACACCTGTAGGGGGCCGCGATGTACATCCAGATTCTAGGTTCAGCCGCGGGCGGCGGGTTTCCGCAATGGAACTGCAATTGCGTCAACTGCAAGGGCTTTCGCGACGGCACGCTTAACGCCCGCGCCCGCACGCAGTCTTCGATTGCCCTGTCCGACGACGGCGTTCACTGGGTGCTGTGCAATGCCTCGCCAGACATCCGCGCCCAGCTGCAGGGTTTTGCGCCCATGCAACCGGCCCGTGCGCTGCGCGATACCGGCATCAACGCGATCATCCTATTGGACAGCCAGATCGACCACACCACGGGCCTGCTGAGCCTGCGCGAAGGCTGCCCGCACAGCGTCTGGTGCACCGACATGGTTCATCAGGACCTGACCACCGGCTTCCCGCTGTTCAACATGCTGACCCACTGGAACGACGGCCTGGACTGGCAACGAATCGAACTTGAAGGCAGCTTCATCATCCCGGCCTGCCCTAATCTGCGTTTTACTCCGTTCCCACTACGCAGCGCCGCACCGCCCTATTCGCCGCACCGCTTCGACCCGCACCCCGGCGACAACCTGGGCCTGATCGTCGAAGACCTGCGCACCGGCGGCAAGCTGTTCTACGCCCCCGGGCTGGGCCAGGTCGACGACACCCTGATGGGCCACATGGCCGACGCCGACTGCCTGCTGGTGGACGGCACGCTGTGGGACGATGACGAGATGCAGCGCCGCGGCGTGGGCACCCGCACCGGCCGCGAGATGGGCCATCTGGCACAGAACGGCCCCGGTGGCATGCTCGAAGTGCTCGAGCGCCTGCCTGAGCAACGCAAGGTACTGATCCACATCAACAACACCAACCCGATCCTCGACGAAGACTCTCCCGAGCGCGCCGAGTTGAACCGCCGGGGCGTCGAAGTCGCCTTCGACGGCATGAGCATCGAGCTGTAGGAGCCCGTCATGACCGACGCCACGCCAATGACCACCGCCGAATTCGAACAGGCCCTGCGCGCCAAGGGTGCCTATTACCATATCTATCACCCGTACCACGTGGCGATGTACGAGGGGCGCGCAACCCGCGAGCAGATCCAGGGCTGGGTCGCCAACCGCTTCTACTATCAGGTCAATATCCCGATGAAGGACGCGGCGATCCTGGCCAACTGCCCGGATCGCGAAGTGCGTCGCGAATGGATTCAGCGCCTGCTCGACCATGACGGTGCACCCGGTGAAGACGGCGGCATCGAGGCCTGGCTGCGCCTGGGCCAAGCGGTGGGCCTGGACCCGGACCAGCTGCGTTCCCAGGAACTGGTGCTGCCCGGCGTGCGCTTTGCGGTCGACGCCTACGTCAACTTCGCCCGTCGCGCCAGCTGGCAGGAAGCCGCCAGCAGCTCCCTGACCGAGCTCTTCGCCCCGCAGATCCACCAGTCGCGGCTGGACAGCTGGCCGCAGCACTACCCCTGGATCGATCCGGCCGGCTACGAGTACTTCCGCACCCGCCTGGGCCAGGCGCGCCGTGATGTCGAGCATGGCCTGGCGATCACCCTGCAGCACTACACCACCCTGCAAGGCCAGCAGCGCATGTTGGAAATCCTGCAGTTCAAACTGGACATCCTCTGGAGCATGCTCGATGCCATAACCATGGCCTACGAGCTGAACCGTCCGCCCTACCATAGCGTCACCGACCAACGTGTCTGGCACAAGGGAATCGCCCTATGAGCTTCGATCGAAACCTGACCCCCAAATGGCGCACAGGCTATCGCTTCCAGTACGAACCGGCGCAGAAAGGCCACGTGCTGCTCTATCCTGAAGGCATGATCAAACTCAATGACAGCGCCAGCGCCATCGGCGGGTTGATCGACGGCACGCGCAATGTCGCGGCCGTCATCGCCGAGCTGGACAAGCAGTTCCCCGGCGTACCCGAGCTCGGTGGCGACATTGAGCAATTCATGGAGGTCGCTCGTGCAGAGCACTGGATCGAACTTGCCTGAGCTGCCGGCCAAGCCTGAGGTCGGCCTGCCGCTGTGGCTGCTGGCCGAGTTGACCTACCGCTGCCCGCTGCAATGCCCGTACTGCTCCAACCCCCTGGACTTCGCCGCCCAGGGCAAGGAGCTGAGTACCGAGCAGTGGTTCAAGGTATTCCGTGAAGCACGGGAGATGGGTGCCGCGCAGTTGGGCTTTTCCGGTGGCGAACCGCTGGTGCGCCAGGACCTCGCCGAGCTGATCGCCGAAGCCCGCAAGCTGGGTTTCTACACTAACCTGATCACCTCGGGCATCGGCCTGACCGAACAGAAGATCGCCGACTTCAAGACCGCCGGCCTGGATCATATCCAGATCAGCTTCCAGGCCAGTGACGAGCAGGTCAACAACCTCCTGGCCGGCTCGAAAAAAGCCTTTGCGCAGAAACTGGAAATGGCCCGCGCAGTGAAGGCCCACGGCTACCCGATGGTGCTGAACTTCGTTACCCACCGGCACAACATCGACAAGATCGACCGCATCATCGAGTTGTGCATCGCCCTGGAAGCCGACTTCGTCGAGCTTGCCACCTGCCAGTTCTACGGCTGGGCGCACTTGAACCGCGTCGGCCTGCTGCCGACCAGGGAACAGCTGGTGCGCGCCGAACGCATCACCAACGAATACCGTGCCAAACTCCAGGCACAAGGCAATCCGTGCAAGCTGATTTTCGTCACCCCGGATTATTACGAAGAACGACCGAAGGCCTGCATGAACGGCTGGGGCAGCATCTTTCTGACCGTCACCCCCGACGGCACGGCGCTACCCTGCCATGGTGCACGGCAGCTGCCGGTGCAGTTCCCGAACGTGCGCAATCACAGCATGCAACACATCTGGTATGACTCTTTCGGTTTCAATCGCTTCCGCGGCTATGATTGGATGCCTGAGCCTTGCCGCTCCTGCGACGAGAAAGAAAAGGATTTCGGTGGCTGCCGTTGCCAGGCTTTCATGCTGACGGGTGACGCCAGCAATGCCGATCCGGTATGCAGCAAGTCCGCCGATCACGGGATCATTCTCAAGGCCCGTGAAGAAGCCGAGCACGCCACCCAGACGATTGAACAACTGGTCTTCCGCAATGATCGAAACTCGCGCCTCATCGCCAAAAGCTGAACTCTTCACCGCCGCCCAGGCCGTTGCCGCCGGAGCCGACTTCGCCGAACTGCGGGTCGGGCCCACGGCCTGTTCTGGAACGAATTCCGCCCCCAGGATGCCGCCTGTCGCATCTGGCGCTGGCATGCCGGCCAAGCCCTGCGCCTGACACCCGATGGCTTCAGCGTGCGCACCCCGCTGTTCCACGCAAGCCAGATCAGGGCCCCGGTCATCTTATCTATGCCTACCATTTATGTAAAAGTCTTTTGTTAGGCTGGCGATTTATCATCCTGAATTCAACACATAAGTGCAACGCTCACCCCTGTATGCACTTCGTACGGCGTCTTCCAGCCCAAGCGCTTGCGCGGGCGTAGATTGATCCTCGCTACTGTCCGATTGACGGCTTCGACGGTCAG
>NZ_LEKF01000052.1:0-3990 GCF_001029595.1 Pseudomonas sp. ARP3 | reverse complement strand
ACCGCACCGGCGACCTGGCGCGCTACCGCGAAGACGGAGTGATCGAATACGCCGGGCGTATCGACCATCAGGTCAAGCTGCGCGGCCTGCGCATCGAGCTGGGCGAGATCGAAGCGCGGTTGCTGGAACACGAGCAGGTCCGTGAAGCGGCGGTGCTGGCGGTGGACGGCAAGTACTTGGTGGGTTACCTGGTGCTGCACCATGCCCACGGCGATTGGCGCGAGGTGCTCGGTGCGCACCTGGCCGAACACCTGCCGGATTACATGGTGCCGGCGCAGTGGGTACTGCTGGAGCAGATGCCGCTGAGTCCCAACGGCAAGTTGGATCGCAAGGCGTTGCCCAAACCTGAGGTGACGCATCACTACATCGCCCCGCAGAGCGCATTGGAGCAACAGATCGCCGCGATCTGGGCCGATGTGCTGGGCGTCGAGCAAGTGGGGGTCAACGACAACTTCTTCGAACGCGGCGGGGATTCGATCATCTCGATCCAGGTCGTCAGCCGCGCGCGTGCTGCCGGCATCCATTTCACCGCCAAGGCGCTGTTCCAGCACCAGACCGTGCGCAGCCTGGCGCGGGTGGCACAGCTGCACGCTGTGGCAGTGATCGACCAGGGGCCGGTGCAGGGTCAGACGCCGCTGCTGCCGTTCCAACAGTTGTTCTTCGAAAGAGACCTGCCGCAGCCGCACCACTGGAACCAGTCACTGCTCTTGACGCCGCGCCAGCCTCTGCAGGCCGCACGCCTGGAAGCGGCCTTGCAGGCGCTGATGCTGCACCACGATGTACTGCGCCTGCGCTTCAGTCAGCACGGTTCAGCGTGGAAGGCCGTGCATGCCGAGCCTGCCAGCGGACTGCTCTGGCACGCCACGGTGCCGGATACCCAGGCCCTGACGGCGCGCTGTGAAGAGGCCCAGCGCAGCCTTGCACTGAACGGGCCGCTGCTGCGTGTATTGCTTGCCGATCTGCTGGACGGCAGCCAACGGTTGCTGCTGGTCATGCACCACTTGGTGGTGGATGGCGTGTCCTGGCGGGTGGTGCTTGAAGACCTGCAAAGTCTGTATCGCCAGCATGCGCTACCAGCCAAGACGACGTCGTTCAAAGCGTGGGCCGAGCGCGTACAGGGCTATGCCCACAGCGAAGCGATCCAGTCGCAAAAGCACTTCTGGTTGCAGCAACTCGATGGCATGCCCACGGACCTGCCGTGTCGTGACCCCCACGGCGCTCGGCCAGGTCGACTGGCGCGCACGCTGGTCAGCCGACTGGACGCCGAACGCACCCGGCAATTGCTGCAACAGGCACCGGCGGCCTATCGCACACGGATCAATGACCTGCTGCTGACCGCCCTGGCGCGGGTGATCTGCCAATGGACCGGGCATGCCAGCAGCCTGATCCAGCTGGAAGGCCATGGACGTGAGGACCTGTTCGATGACATCGACCTGAGTCGCACTCTGGGGTGGTTCACTAGTCTGTTCCCAGTGCGCCTGACGCCGGCTGACTCCCTGGCCGATTCCATCAAGCAGATCAAGGAGCAACTGCGTGCCATTCCAGACAACGGTCTGGGGTTCGGTGCCCTGCGTTATCTGGGAGATGATGCGACGCGCCAAGCGTTCAGTCGCTTGCCGGTGCCGCGCATCACTTTCAACTACCTGGGCCAGGTCGACGCCAGCTTCGATCAGCCGGACGGCCTGTTTGCCACTGCGTCGGAAAGTGCCGGTGCCGAGCAGAGCCCGGATGCGCCACTGAGCAACTGGTTGACCGTCAACGGCCAAGTGTATGGCGGCGAGTTGCACATGGGTTGGACCTTCAGTCCGCTGATGTTCGACCCTGAGGTGATCGAAGCTGTGAGCGTGGCATTCAGCCGCGAACTGACGGCGTTGATCGCGCATTGCTGCACGCCCGGCAACAGCGGCGTCACCGCGTCGGACTTCCCCTTGGCGCGGTTGAACCAACAGCAACTTGAGTCGCTGCCGCTGGCGGCCGATGCCATCGAAGACCTCTACACCTTGTCGCCCATGCAGCAGGGCATGCTGTTCCACTCCCTCTATGAGCAAGCGGCGGGCGACTACATCAACCAGATCCGGGTCAGCGTCGATGGCCTGGACGTGCCACGATTCCAGCAAGCCTGGGACGCGACGGTGCAGGCGCATGACGTGCTGCGCAGCGGGTTTTTCTGGGAAGGGCAATTGGACTGGCCATGCCAGGTGGTGTACCGCGCGGCCCGTTTGCCCGTTGAGGTGCTTGACTGGCGCGCCATGCCGGAGTGCGAACAGGCTCTACAGGATTTGCAGCAGGCCCAGCGTCGGCAGGGCTTCAACCTGTCCCACGCGCCTTTGATGCGCCTGCTGCTGGTGCGCACCGACGAGCAGCGCCATGAACTGATTTACACCCATCACCATATCCTGATGGATGGCTGGAGCAATTCCCGCTTGTTCGGTGAAGTACTGCAACGCTATGCCGGGATCGCGGTGCCCGAAACCGCCGGGCGCTATCGCGATTACATCGGCTGGTTGCAACAGCGCGATAGCGCGGCGACCGAAGCCTTCTGGCGCGAACAGGTGGGCGCGTTGCAAGCGCCGACCCGCCTGGGCACCTATCCGCCAACGTCGCAGACGGGGCAGGGGCAGCATCAGTTATCGCTTGACCCCGGCTTGACTGAGCGCCTGGAATCCTTCGCGCGAAGCCACAAGGTTACCCTCAATACTTTGATCCAGGCGGCGTGGCTGATCCTGCTACACCGCCACAGCGGGCAACCGGTGGTGTCATTCGGCGCCACGGTATCCGGGCGTCCCGCTGAACTGGTGGGGGTGGAACAACAGGTTGGGTTGTTTATCAACACCTTGCCGGTCATCTGCGCAGTGGATGAGCAGGCGTCGGTGGCCGATTGGCTGCAAGCAGTGCAGTCGCAGAACTTGTCCCTGCGCGAGCATGAGCACTGTGGGCTGTACGATATCCAGCGGTGGGCCGGGCAAGGCGGGGAAGGGCTGTTCGACAGCATCTTGGTATTCGAAAACTACCCGGTGTCCAAAGCCCTTGAGCAGAGCGGCGGCAGTGGTCTGCGATTTGGCGCGCCACAGGCCCATGAACAAACCAGTTTTCCATTGACGGTATTGGCGGACGTCGGTGAAACGCTGTCGGTGCAATTCAACTTTGCCCGTGCGCATTTCACCATGCCCATGGTGCAGGGCTACGCCCGGCATCTGGCCAACCTGCTGGGTGGCATGCTCCAAGGCGGTGAGCAAAGCCTTGGCGAACTGGCCATGCTGGACATGACCGAGCGCCAACAAATACTTGAACAGTGGAACGCCACCGCCCGCGACTACCCGCAAAACCAGTGGGTGCATCACCTGATCGAAGCCCAGGCCAAACGCCAGCCGCAGGCCACGGCCCTGGTGTTTGCCGAGCAACGTATCGACTACGCCGAGCTCAACCGCCGCGCCAACCGCCTGGCCCATCGCTTGATCGAGGCCGGTGTCGGTCCGGATGTGCGTGTGGGGCTGGCAGTCGAGCGCTCCTTCGACATGGTTATCGGCCTGCTTGCGGTGCTCAAGGCCGGCGGCGGCTATGTGCCGCTGGACCCCGACTACCCACGCGAACGCCTGGCCTACATGCTCGACGACAGCGGCGTGCAACTGCTGCTGACCCAAGCGCCTTTGCTCGGCCAGTTGCCGATTCCGCATGGCTTGGAAACCCTGATACTGGGCGAGTCGACCTACGAGCAATACAGCGAGCAAAACCCGGCTGTCGCGCTGGACGGTGAAAACCTTGCGTACGTGATCTACACCTCGGGCTCCACTGGCCAACCCAAGGGCGCGGGCAACCGTCATTCGGCCTTGCTCAACCGCCTGCAATGGATGCAGGAAGCCTACGGGTTAAGCGCGGCCGACAGCGTATTGCAAAAGACCCCGTTCAGTTTCGACGTGTCGGTGTGGGAGTTCTTCTGGCCGCTGATGACCGGCTCGCGCCTGGTGATTGCCGCCCCTGGCGATCACCGCG
>NZ_LEKF01000051.1:0-5780 GCF_001029595.1 Pseudomonas sp. ARP3 | reverse complement strand
AAACAGCGCTCATGTCTGAGGCCTCAACTGCTCGGGCTCAGGTCGAGCGGGCCAACGGCATGATCTTGCGCCTGGTGTCTGGGCAAGCCCCGCATCTGGATCGCGCTTGGAGCACCTTCAGCCGGCGTGTGACGGAAACGCTCCATAGGGAGCAGCGGCAACTGTTGCAACAGCAAAGCAGCCTCGACAAAGGCCGGGACCGCCTCCTCAGCCAACAGCGCATGGCCCTCCAGCTCGCGCAGGATCGATTTTCAAGGCTCGGGGCTGGCCTGTGTGTAGCTGAGCGCCAAAGGGGGCTGTTTGCCGCCTCGAGGGTGGCTTCCCTGAGTATGGCGCTGATCACCAAGGAAACTTCGCGTCTGGAGCTTGCATCCACGGTCTTCGACAAGACGAACCCGCTTGCACTGCTCGGGAGAGGATTTGCCTTAGTCCGTGGCCCTGGTGGGGAGATAATCAGTAGTGCCCAGCAGGCTCGCGATGCAGGCAAGCTGGATCTGGCCTTCGCCGATGGCCATGTCATTGCGGAAGTGGCAAAAGCGCAATGAAGCAGCAGAAATATTCCATCTAAATTGCCGAAGAAGGCTGCGAGTGGCGAACCGCAGAGCACTAACCCGAAAGGTTGAGGAAAACAGACTTGAAAAACCCCACGGCGGTCCAAACGAACAAGCTGGTGCGAAGCAAGCTCAGCCCAAAAACTCCCAGTCAGGCCCAAGTCGATGCTATGGCTGAGAGCATTCTCAGTTACGGAATCATGGAGCCCCTTTTGGTTACCCGTCTTGGTGACCGCTATGAGATCACCCCTGGCGGTGGCCAGGTTCGCTGGCTGGCAGCTAAGAAACTGGCTATGGATATAGTCCCTATCCGTGTCGTGGAGCTCGATGATCATTCCAAGGCCGCAGTAGCCCTTATTTGCAACACTGTCCGAGAGAATATTGCACCAGAAGAGGTCATCAACAGCCTCGAAAGGCTGGTTTCCGAGTTCGGGGTAAATGCGGCCGATATTGTGACTGAGCGACTACCTGAGCTTCAGGAGATATCTGCTGAGCACCCGGAGTTTCAAGACCGGATCAAATCCTTACTTGATAGCTGTGAAATCGAAAACTGATCAAGGAAAGCGGATATGGCCAGCCGACGCCAGCCCTTCACCCCATGCAAGCTGTACATCGATGGCGCTGACGACCTAAGCGCTGGCGACTACATCCTCACTTCCGGTGGGTCGGCCTACCTGGTGCAGGCTACTCGGCCCAGCCCGAGCAAACCTGAGCGTCTGTATCTGAACTGCCTGCGCTGGCCGTCCGATCAGATCCCCGAGGACGCCAGGTGCTACCAGCTCAACTGGTACCGGCGTTGAGATAGTGTGACCTCCGGCTGGCCTGGCATACACTGGATAGCTGGGCCCGCCTCCGGCGATAGTGCTGGTGGCGGTCGACGATGTTCATTTCACCGAGATAAAAGCGTGAGCGACCCGGTTCTTTACATCCCACTGCTGGCTTCACAGGCCGACATCCTGGTTGATCCGAGTAGTTCTGCTCGTGTCCTACTGGGGCAGTGGGACGTGCCCCAAGTGGCTTCGGTGGCTGTCATCCAGAATTTGCCGGCCCTGGACGGTAAGCCGAAAAGCGAAACGCTCGTTGAGAAGGCCCTGGCCGAGTTGATCTCAGTCGGAACGGAACTGAGCCAAACGCATCCACCTGGTACTTTTTCTAGCCTGATTGCCGGCCGATTTAAGCGAGAGTTGTTTGAGCGAGGGCTGGCGCTTATGCCTCGGCTGCGGCTGCGCTTCCTGGATGAGGAGACGCTGGACGCGAAGCAATTCCTGAATGGTGGCCACTGGGACTTCAACTTCTGTGCAGCGCACACCCAAAAGCTCAACCCGCTCAAGCATTCGTTCGAGACCCCATCGGGGAAAACAATTTCTCTGTCGAATCAGCAGAGCCGGACGTTTCGCGTTATTCACGCCGAACCCGATGAGAGCATCCATATCCAGGGCCTGGCTGGTACCGGCAAGACCCACATGATCGAACGCTTGGTGGACTCGCTTTCATCATGTCGACCACTCGTGCTGGCGTTCACCGCGGTGCAGCTCCAGGCCCTGATGCAGCGAATCGCAGCCGCGAACGTGAGAGGAATGACGTTCGGAGATCTCGCCAACTACGTGCTTGAACGAAGTGTCGGTTATTACAGGCCGGGCAAGCGGGCATCCGCTCGGCACCAGGTTACCCCGGAAGACATCGCTTCCCGGTTAGGCTTCGGGTCGATAAGTAGGCTCAGTCCAGCCCAAGTAGCCACGGCCTGCGCGAGGATGGTTGCCTCCTTTTGCAACAGCACTGACCTTGCCTTATCAGAGCAGCACATCCCCAAAGGGCTTACCCTCGATGCCGTAGATCGCTTGGTGCTGGTAGGGTATGCGCAAAGGCTGTGGGACCAGACCATAGAACCAACCGATCAGCGCCTTCAGCTCCCCCTTCGCGGCTATCACCGAATCAAGCACATGACCCTTCTTCATGAGGCGGTCATAGGTCTGGAGTTCACCCACATCATTGTCGATGAAGCTCACGACCTGAGCTGGCCACTCTCGGTATTTCTCGACCGCTGTACCCAGCCCGTGATTACCCTGGGTGACGCATGCCAGCGCCTGGATGGGAGCTACTACCAACGGGCTAGCACACTCCGCAAGCACGAGATCACCCACTCCATTCGCGCCGGCCGGCAGATCGAGGGAGTTATAAACCCCCTCATCGACAAACACCCGATACTGAAATTGGCTTCGCTCGAGGGCAACAACGGCATCGAGACAAAGGTTGTCTACTACGACAAGCCAGAGGTTCCCACCGGGGCCGTGACGATACTGGTTGATTCCGAGTGGGGATTATTCGAGTGGTTTCAGCGCCTGGGGAGCGCTGGCGCGACCTTCAGCTTGCTACCTGGAGCAATCAACACTTTCCGCCGGTTCATTCTCGATTGCATTGGCCTGTTCCATGATCAGGTACGGCCAACCCACAGCGCGCTCTTCAGGTACACCAACTGGGATGATCTCCGGGCGGACATGGGCAGCAAAAATAGTAGCTTTCAGCGCATCGACCGGATGCTCGGTAAGGGCTATAGCTCATCAGAGTTCGAGGCATCGTTACTCAACCTCGATGCGTCAGGGACAGCCCCGCTACAGCTCGGCCGGGTCATGGACGCACGCAATTCAGAGGTCGACGCTGTGATGCTCGCGCCAGACTTGCTCAGTCAAGTAGGGCCTGGTGACCGCATTGCGGCGAGCAGGGCTTTTGCAGCCCTTTACACGGGTGGATCGAGAGCTCGTCACAAGCTCATCGTTCCTGGTTATCTCCGGGACTGGGCGTCTGATATGTCCACGGCAGCGAAAGCTCAGCCAACTCCATCCCCCTGAAGGCCTCGCCGGCGACCTGGACAGCAGATTGGCCTGGGTCGTACAGGGGCATGTCTCGCAAATCCGAGGGAAATGTTTTCTGACCGCTTTACGACCTGATTACGGCCTTGCTGGCGCTGACGGCGTGGAATAATCGGTCGAAATCAGCGATCAAGGTTCCCCTCCAATGAATGCTCTGTCGAAAGGCCTACTCGGGTTGGGGGCTATGCCCCTCACGCTGCTGGGCTCATTTGCTGTGTTTCCTGTTTTCGATGCGCCCAGCCAGGGAAACTGGATAGTCGCCGGCACCGTGGCTGCTGCTGGCGCTCTCGGGGCCTGGTTTATTGAGTGGACGGAGCGGAAAGTGGTGGCGAATCGCGTCGTCATCGACCTGAAGCCGAATCAAGTGATCGTCGACGGAGTGCCGATCGACTGCCCGTTTTCCTCCCTGACTCATTTCTTCAGGAGCCGCGATGCTCTTGCGGAGGCTGTTGGTATCGCCGTCAACGAGGCCATGCTCAAACAGGAGAAATTCCTTGTCGCACGAAAATCGGCACTCATCAGGATCTGGCCAGGGAGCTTTCAGGTGACCGACTTCGAGCTGGAGGCGCTTTCCGAGGCCATGACAGCCGAGTTCATTTCGCCGGCGTTTGAGCTGATGGGGCAACCGATGGCTCCGCAGGAAAACCGCAACCTCCCCAGTGCTCCGGCAGTGAATCGCTGAGCACACAACGCCTTCCGGACAGAGGAATCAAATAATGGCCATCAACGAAGAAATTCAGGCGGTACTCAGCAACCCCGGTACCAGTGACTGGCTGAAGTGCAGTTTGGAGAAGGCGATCCACCGCGATTGCGTGGATGCGGCCAATGACGCCGAACTGCTGCACGACCTGCTGAATCGGCGGTGCGATGCAGTCCTGAACGCCGCCGCCGGGCAGGCCATCCCTCGCTAAGAGGGATGGTCAACTACAACAGAATGCCGGGTACTCGCTGGCGATCCATCGACTCGGCTTTCGAGGCAGGTACCAATTCCTGGCAGTGCCATCCATCAGCGAGTTGGATGCAACCCGGCGCGATCCTTGCGGTCGACCTCACCTCGGTAGGCAACGCCTGGTTTTGTATCGGCGCGCTTGTACAACCGCTGGTGAGAATTGCGAGCAGAGCGAGTGGCAGAGTTTGGCGCGGCATGGGATGTGTCCTCTGGGTTGAGTTCGAGCCGAATCATGCCGATCGGCACGAAAATCCCAAGCCAACCAATGCGTAGCCGAGCGGAACGATCAGAACAGATCGATCTGGCCCAATGAGTTACCGCCCAGGCGGGTTATCAGCGCAGTGCGGTCATGCAGGATGGGCTGAAGATCGCTTCTGAAAATCTGGTTGGACATCCGCATCATCCGATCCCAGTCGCCATGGTCGCCCTTGTAGATCGCGATGGTTCCCAGCCCCATCAGGTAATGCAGCCCCGCAGTCGGAGACTGGTCGAAGGTCACGCGGGACAGGGCGTTATCCAACTCGAAGTTCACAAACAGCTCTGCACCTTCCCGATCGATCTCGAATCCGCTGCTGGTCACCACGTCCATGACCACCATGCCACTGCGTGTTGTGGTCAGGAACTCAGCATCGGCAGCAGCATGGGAAATACTGCGCAGGCCGTTGAACATTCCCTGGTACTGATCATCACAGAACGGCACCTCGACCTCGGGGTAGCGCAGGTCTGCCTCGGTGTACTTTGGCAGCGCCGCGATATCTGGGATCTCATAACGAACACCTTGCTCGTAGACCTCCAGGAACACCCTCATTGCGGTAAACGGTTTCTGGTATCCATACCGACCCCAAAGCGCCTCGACCGCCAGCAGTTGCTGGATATCCAGAAGCGTGAAGCGGGGCTTGATACCGGCTTGCTGGGCAGCGTCAAACTCGTCGAGCTGGATCGTGAGCATGATTCCCAGCAGCTCTTTGGTGAATGCCGGCGAGTAAGAATTCGGAGCGATTTTTATCGTCCCCGTTTCCTTATCAATCGTGCGCGCCAGCCAGCATCGAGCGCTCGGATCGAAGTGGCGGGCCTTAATGTAGTTCCGCAAGTCGTTCAAGGGCTTGAGCCAGTCGTACTCGCCGCCTTCCTTGGCAATCATGCTCTCGGCCGACGAGTCTCGAGAGACGCGGGTACATGACCAGCAGCCTGTCCGATGGCCACACGCTGGGCGCTCGGATTGTTTTCCGGCCAGGTAGACGTTCACCATGCAGTCACCGCCATTCATGTCGCGGTAGATCTCAACTAGCTGGTTGAAGCGGTCGTAGCACTCAATCCGGCCGGCGATCACCTGGCCGATGTAGCTGAACACGTCCATGGTGGTCATTTCAGCGATAGGGCTGAGTACCCAGTCGTGCCCGCCGGCGTCGGCGG
>NZ_LEKF01000050.1:0-6413 GCF_001029595.1 Pseudomonas sp. ARP3 | reverse complement strand
CGATTACATCGAGATGTTTTACAACCCAAAACGACGCCACAGTTTCAACAATCAGCTGTCACCGGTAGAGTTTGAAAAGCGTTACGCAGCGAGCCTGGAGAGTGTCTAGGAAACCCGGGGCGATTCAGTCTGCTTGTTTTTAATCTCTTCGGTCGCGCTAATCATGCTTAGATACAGTGCAGCCATTGCAACAAGCCTTTTACCCCGATAATCGGGGTCAATAGTTTCGAGATGCGCGTGCAATTCTTGTGTCGCTGGCGTGACTCGACATTGTAGTCTCATCGTTTTATCCACATTCCCTCCTCAGCGCTTCCCTGCGCAGCCGTTTAATTAAGAGCGTGCTATATGCCAGAAACCTTCGGCATTGCTTTTTACGCTATTCACGGGCTTGACTACCAAAGCATCGGGAAATTCTTTTCGAGCAAATGGCTCATACAATGAGGCTCCCCCACCGCCGAGAATTACACAGTCGATAGCACGCCCCTTCAGGAATCGAAGTCCTTGTTTGATCTCGGTGAAGACGGATGGGATAACACGCTCGGCAGCGCGCTCGAGATATTCAGCAAGCTCAACTTTGCGGCCATAGATCAGGATGTAAGATTTACCCGACTGGAGCGCATGTTCGATCTTTTCTACACCAGGAATACCGCCATGATCCTTCGCAATTTCTTCGTTGCACGCTTCAAGTACAACAGACATAGCTTTGAGGCTGCTGCTGCTGGAGTTGACTACCAGTTCGCGATGGTCAAATACCACCCAATCAACACTGAAAAAACCCGGATCAATAATGATTGAAACTGACTCCTCAATAACCTCCGAAGCATCTGAGTTGCAGTAAATCTCCGTCAGAGTCCCGATAGGCTGAGCAACAACCTCTACTCGCTTAACCGTAACCTCTCGCTTGGGCGTAATCCGATGCGTCCCGGTCATACGCTTTATCAGGGCTTCAACATAGGGCTTATCGCGAGCCTGCGAGACAGGAAGGCCAGTTACTAAGCAGTCAATCACGTCTTTATCACCGGCCGCATGCAGCAGAGCACCTTTAAATAGGGCCTCATAGGCGTGCGAGGAAGTGTAATCCTCGTGCAGCTCTCGTCCATCCTGAACTCGGCCGGGCGCGGCAAATGCCACCCAGGGCGCGCCATCAACTTCAACGATTACTTCACCAGGGCGTAACCCAGAATCCCCAGGCAGAACGCTCAAGGGAGCGGCCTGCGAGGGACGAATAATCGACTCCGGTTGCCCATCGCCACTGCCAAAAACGCCAATGACGTTGCTGTAACCAATATCCAGACCTAAGGCGTTACCCATTCGTATGCCGCTCCCAGCAAAAAAAGACAAAAGAAGTGCGCCAAATGACGACGCAGATGACCCCGCAACACATGAAACCCCACACCTACAGAATCCCAAGCGCTGCAACTGCATCACCCGGTCAACAGATGACGACGAGCCGTCATAATCTGCCTTCGCGAGAGCACTGTGCTTCGTTTTCAGGACGTTTTAGCGTCTGAAATCGATCCACACCCTCGGTGTTGAGCCGCAAAATGCTCCCATCCACAAAGGAGCGACATATGAACCCACCTTCTGAAGCCCCCAAGCATCCAGCAGTAGCGGAGCTCGATCGCGTCTATTCCAGCCTTGTCGGCCGAGCCGAGGAGCTGCGCGACTCTTTCTTTCAGACAGCCCTTTCTCAGCACGCAGGCAAGCCTGGGCATATACCGATCGTGATCCGTATACGGCAATCCAGCCCGAATGCAGTCACCATCGAATGGGCGAAAGTGATTTTGCCAAGGCTCAAGGAAGGCGAAGCCAAGAAACCGCGGGTCATCCGCACGATCAACAAGGGTCAAGGAAGCAAGTACCCGGTCTCGTCGTTCTCGTTCGTGAAGGAGCCCTTGAAGAACATCGTTCGGGCCTACGAAATCCAGCTCGCCGAGATCCGGGAAACATGCTCAGTCATTCAGCGAGTCCGCCGTCAGCTTGTCCCTGCGGTGAAGAAAGCTGGCGTGGTTGATGGCTCTATTGCTGCGTTCATCACTCAGGATTACCCCGCAGCGTCCGACTGATCGCTTCGCCCTGGTACGGTGCAGAAAATGGTGGAGCCCAACAAAATCAAGGGCTCTGACCACGACACCTCTTCACGACACCTCTTCACGACACCCCTTCAACCATGACGACACCCCTTCACCGAACCGTTTGCTGCGAATTGATTCGGCTGAATAGGCGCGGGGCCCCTAGTTGCGGGCGTTACAGGGCAGCAACACCCTTTCACGACACCCCTTCACGACACCCCTTCGACGACGACAGCACCCCTTCAAGGCAGCCATTTCAAGCCGATATCGCTACACACCACGTAGTTCCTGCCTTTCAGAGCAGCGCGCATGAAAACAATTACGGCGCGACTTTCTCTCTATGTGAGGTGAACCGTCAGACTCCCATAAGCAAGCGAGGTGGTGTGAGGGTGGTTTTCCTGAACCTGTGTCGCGAAGCGGGTGAAGGGGGTGTAACGGAAGTGAGCAAGCACCTGCGGGCAGGGAGAGGGCGGGCAGCGGATTCGGAGCGCACTAAATCCTTGGGATTGATTGCGATGGTGGGAGCATTGGCACAGCGCAAATTTGCGGGCTGGAGTAAGCAGCCAGGATTGAGAGGGAGTAAATCTCATGCTCGGTAGCGAACAACTGGAACTACTGCTTGGATCAATCGGCGCATTGAGTGCCGGGTTAGCAACCGCCTGGCTGACCTACTACGGATCGAGGTATGTACTCAGCGATGCGAAAACCGACTGCGCGAAACTGCGGGCGGCGATGAGAGCCTTGGCTGGCAAATCTGCGAGCGTAAGGGGAGGGCCTAGCGAATGATCTTCGCGAACCTGCCATACCTCGGAGCATGGACATCAGCAATCCACGGGATGATTTTCACTGGCATGTGCATTACCGGCATCGCTTGCTGCGTAAGCTTGTCGATCAAGTCAGCATTGGTTGTCACCAGCGTGATATCGAACATAAAGAGCCGGCGAAACACGGCAATGAACAGGCGGTGACATTTGGAGTTTAGAAAAAGAGATGACGGCAGGTTATTCCCGCCGGTGCTACCAAACGGCGATTTCATAGGCGTTGCCCATGGGAGCCAACTCCGGCAGGTTATTTTTTCAGTGCGGGATGACGGCCTGTACGGGGAGGGTGTATTTCTCCTATGGCACGAAATATCCGGCGTATCCATCACTGACGCCAAAGGATTCCAGATTCGGAGCGGAAAATATGCCAGCGGCGGAATTGGATTTTACGCAGGGGCATCTGCTCTGCTCGATTTGACTGGGGAAATCGTTACCCGGATAGATGGATACACTGTCGACTATTGCCTGATGAATCGCATCAGCTACGAGTCAAAACGGCAGGTGTAGGCCAGCTATTAGCAGTGAGTCATCCTGCCTGCCCTGGGGTAAATCCCTCGGAGGGACATTTGAAGAGTGGTTTATATGTGCAGAGGTTATTAGCAGTGAGGCGAGAGTCCAGCAAGACGACTGGGCCATAACCGTATTAGCAGTGAAGCGGCTCACTTCCATAAAATAAACATTGGTGGGTGTGGTAGATACCCCCCCCTGTGTCGCGAAGCGGATGAATGCGGGCCGTTACGGTGACCTACAAATTTACGGAGAAAATGTTTTATGTACGGAGTTAATGAGTTGATCGGGGCTGGCGGTAGTTTTTCGCTCGATGGATACAACCTACCTGGGGACGAGGAGTGGTCTGAGGAAATATTAGAGGTTCTGCATGCGGACATTCCTGGCGGTCATGATCTCCTAATTGCAATCGTGCTGACTCAAGAGTGTGCAAAGTTACGTGAGCGAAGTTCTATGGCGATGGCTGTAGTGCTTAGTGAATACGAGTCAACGTTCGGGCAGGCTGATGCGTTGCGAGCAAGAACGTTTTTTACCGCAGCTATCACAGAGCTGAAGATGGTTCTTGATGAACTTAAAGATCATCCGCAATCAGAGCAGGAAAAAGTATTGTCGCGTTTGGGTGATTATTTCGGGGAGGGCGTCAAAAAGTTGGACACCTCGTTTGAAGGGATGGAGCAAGTATATTTGCTGAGCAACCCGAATGCAGGGCGATATTGGCTGTCGCTGAAGCGTCATGCTTAACAACGTGTCGCGAAGCGGAGGATTGGCTGGTGAGTGAGTGCGCAGTTGCAGACATGGATAAGCGCGCTCGCGCACTAGGCAGAATCAAGAAATGTTTTGCGCTCGCAAAATCCAGCAACCCGCATGAGGCCGAAGCAGCAATGCGGCAAGCCCGCAAACTTATGGACAAGTTCAAGCTGGAAGTAGGCGATGTGCGTGCTACCCAGGCGGAAGAATTCTCCCTGCGGATCGGTAAAGCCAAAAGCGTTCCGCCACAATGGATTCGCATGTTGTCGATGACTGTCTCTAAGGCGTTTGGCTGTGTGAGTTTCTACAGCTATGGGCCTGACGGGCAGTCGCTGATTTTTATTGGAGAAATCGGTAGCGCTGAAATGTCGGCCTATGCGTATGAGGTGCTTATCCGGCAACTGAAAGACTCCAAGAGAAAATACCTCTCAGGGGTCAGCATTCAGGGCACAGTGCAAAGGCGCAGAGCGGGAGTGCTGTATGCGGAAGCATGGATCATCGGCGTACACAAACGAGTAGAGGAATTTTCCGGCGTTACGGAAGAAGTGGAAAGGGCAATCCACGCTTATACGCAGAGAAATTATCCAGGTGTTCCGGTCACAAAGATGAAACGCCGAAAACTGGATATGGATGCGTACCGAGCCTACATTCAGGGCAAAAGGGACGGTGAAAGCGTTTCTCTGCACAAACCCATGGGGCGTGACGAGCACAGGCAGTTGGAATGAGGTCGCCCCCAGGAATAAGTCCCGCTCGAGCGGGATTTTTTTCGTCCGATGTTTGTCCCCTGAAAGTGGGGGTAAGCCTGTGGATAAAGTCCTGGCGTGGCGGTCTGGGAAGCCCCCCCGGCGATGCTCAAATTTTAACCAGCAGGGCGAAATTCGACATTATTCTTGACGTTCGCAATCGAGACAGAGATATTCCCCTCGGCACGCGGGTAGGTGCCTGCCGTCCACATTGGCAAAGCGAAAGCACTACCGACAAACCAACGGAACCCTTATGGGTGCTCCGGAGTGGACACAGAGCATCAGCCTTTGGAGGCTGCCGTATGCAAAACCCAATCACGCTCCGCGATATCGAAAACCTCAAAAAACTCGCCAAGCAGGCAAAGGCCCTTCACCCAGGACTGAGCCATGCGCAGCGCCTCAACCTGATGGCGCAGCATCATCTTCAGGCACGCAGCTATCACGAAGTTCGCAAGTGGATCGCTCGCTCGTTGGAGCAGCACTACGAGCGGAAGGACAGTGGCGTGGTCTACTGCAAGCTCTGCCGTTTTTCTTTCGTCCCCGGTGTAGCCGAGGACTCGACTACTCACGAGAAGCGTCACCTCAATTTTGAGGACGCTCTTTTCTCCCTCGGAGCGTTACCAGCTGCACATGCCACCCGAGAGCAAAGGAAACGCGAGGCGCATAACCTGATCCATTCCGCACCGTCCGCCGGCGAAGAATTGGCTGGAGTCGAGCAACTGGTCAACGCCTGGTATGACCGTTCGCTGGAATCCGCGATCGGCAATGGCGGCTGGAAGAAACACCCGAGCCTTGCCGAGTATGCCGCGATGATCGTTCCAACCGTTGAGGCCTGGTTGCGGCAGAGCAGGGTGTTGTACCTGTCCAAATACGGCTGCAATCGGGGCGTGATCCCAGAGGGTCAGACAACGTGGGTTCAGCCTGAAGGCTGATAGGGTTGGGTCCTTTGGGGAAGCTGCGACAATTGGCACGTTGATTGATCTCATCTTCCCCAGGACTTCCCACATGAGCCGAGACACCTACGAAGCCAACATCGCCTTCATCGACCAGACGGTAAAGCGCCTGGAGCGCAATGAGGTGAGCATCGACGAGCTGGAGACCCTTGCTCGCGAATTTGCGGATGCACGTAAGTTCTGCGCCGACCGGCTTACCCGAATCGAGAGCGTTGTTCAGGCAACCTTGGGCGCTGAAGAGGGTCAGTCCGGTGAACGCACCTGATCCGGTTGAGCAGCACCTCACTCTCAGCGCATACCTTACCCAGATCCAGAAGGCTGTCCGTGCTGCGGTACCAGACAGCAGCTGGGTTATTGCGGAACTCAGCGACTTCAAGCGCCGTCCGAACGGCCACTGCTACATGGACATCTTGGAGTCGCGTGAGGGAGCCGAGGTCGCGAAAGCACGGTGCACCATGTTTGCGAACGTCGCCGGCAAGGTACTTGGTGAGTGGCAGCAGGCAACCGGAGGCCTGCCCCAAGCAGGAATGAACGTCCTGCTGAAAGTGAGGGCGGATTTTTCCCCTCAGT
>NZ_LEKF01000005.1:0-316715 GCF_001029595.1 Pseudomonas sp. ARP3 | reverse complement strand
GGTTTTTGCCAAGTCAACCGAAACAGTCGTAAGCTGCATGAGGACGCTCCCTTCCGCTAAGTGTGGGTAACACTTTAACTTTGGCACATAGATGCCGTTAGGAAGGGGGCGTCCATTCCATTACCACAACAACCTTATTTTCTCGCGTTATGTTTACGCCGAAGATGTGTAGATACCTGTGGTCATCGGGGCAAGCCCCCTCCCACATTAGTCTTATGGCGTTTTTGGGTTATTCATCTAGGCCGATGGCCCGCGAACGGGTCATCTGAGCGGGTGGAAAGTGGCAGGTGAACGTACTGCCATGCCCCAGCATGCTGCTGATCTCCAGGCGCGCGCGGTGGCGCAGCAGAACGTGTTTGACGATCGCCAGGCCGAGCCCGGTGCCGCCGGTATTGGAGTTGCGGCTGGAGTCGACACGGTAGAAACGTTCGGTCAGGCGCGGCAGGTGCTTGGCGTCGATGCCGATGCCGGAGTCCTGCACGCTCAGGTGCGCGCCTTGCTCATCGGCCCACCAGCGAATGCGGATGGTGCCCTGGTCCTGGGTGTATTTCACCGCGTTGAACACCAGGTTGGAAAACGCGCTGCGCAACTCGCCCTCGCTGCCCTTGAGCAGCACCGCCGGGTCGGCCTCCAGGCTGATCTGCTGCCCGCGCTCGCCCGACAGGGCCAGAGCGTCATTCTTGATGGTTTTCAACAGGCTCGGGACCGCCACGGGCTGGTTGTCCGAGGGGTAATCGGTGGCTTCCAACTTGGCCAGCAGCAGCAGGTCGTTGAGCAGGGTCTGCATGCGTGAGCCCTGCTGCTGCATCTGTTGCAAGGCGCGGCCCCAGCGCGGGTTGATCTCGTCGACGTTGTCCAACAGCGTCTCCAGGTATCCGCAGATCACCGTCAATGGTGTGCGCAACTCGTGGGAGACGTTGGCGACGAAGTCCTTGCGCATCTGTTCCAGCTGATGGATGCGCGTGACATCGCGTACCAGCATCAGGTGTTCGTTGTTGCCATAGCGCGTCAGGTACAGCTGGATGCGCACCCGGTCGTTGGTGGGCGAGGGGATTTCCAGCGCTTCGTCGTAATTGTCCTGCTCGAAATATTCCTTGAAGCGCGGGTGGCGCACCAGGTTGGTCACCGGCTGGCCGCTGTCCTGGGGCGTCTTGAGGCCCAGCAGGGTTTCGGCGGCGCGGTTCCACCATTCCAGGTTGCCATCGCTGTCGAGCATGATTACCGCGTCTTTCAACGCGGCAGTGGACTCCTGCACGCGGTCGATCACCGCTTGCAGGCGCCCGCGCACCCGCTGGTCGCGGCGTTGCAGGTGGTAGATGCTGTCGAACACCTCGCCCCATAGGCCATAGCCGTCGGGTGGCGCTTCGTCGGGTTTGTGCTGGCGCAGCCATTCATGCAGGCGAAGGAGTTGTTTGAGGGTCCAGCCCAAGTACAAGCCGATGCCGATGGCCAGGCTCCAGCCGTAATAGCCACTGATCAGGCCCACCAACAGGCAGCCGGTGACCAACAGGAGCATGTGGCGGATCAAGGTGCCATGCCAATTCGAATTCACTTGAAAATACGTCCTTGGGGGGCAGCTTCAAGTTTCAAGCTGCAAGCTTCAAGTTAGAGCGATGCGGCATCTCTTGCCGCTTGTAGCTGACCGCTTGCGGTTCAACCCTTGGTTGAAAACCGATAGCCGGTACCGCGCACGGTTTGTACCAGATTCTCGTAAGCATCGCCCAAGGCTTTGCGCAGGCGGCGGATATGCACGTCCACGGTGCGCTCCTCCACGTATACGTTGCCGCCCCACACCTGGTCCAGCAGTTGGCCACGGGTGTAGGCGCGCTCTTGGTGAGTCATGAAAAATTGCAGCAGACGGTATTCGGTGGGGCCCATCTCGGCCGGTTTGCCATCGATGGTCACGCGGTGGCTGATCGGGTCCAGCAGCAGGCCACCGACTTCAATAGGCGCTTCGCCGTCGGTAGGGCCGGCACGGCGCAACACAGCCTTAAGCCGCGCGACCAGTTCCCGTGGGGAAAAGGGTTTGGTGATGTAGTCATCGGCACCGACTTCCAGGCCCTGGATCTTGTTGTCCTCTTCGCCCTTGGCGGTAAGCATGATGATCGGGATATCCCCGGTCAGCTCATCGCGCTTGAGGCGGCGGGCCAGCTCGATGCCGGAGGTGCCGGGTAGCATCCAGTCGAGCAGGATCAGGTCCGGCTTGCGGTCGACGATAATGGCATGGGCCTGCTGGGAGTTCTCGGCCTCCAGGCAGTCATAGCCGGCCATTTCCAACGCAACGGCGATCATTTCGCGAATGGGCGCTTCGTCGTCAACAATCAGAATGCTCCTGCCAACCATGCTCAAAAATCCTCTTGTCATTTAACTGTCTTGCGCCGCATTAGATAACGGAATTATTGCAGTCGTGTGACAGTAATTTAGTCGCTTGGGCAATTCACGGCACTCTGGACTACCCTTTGAGTCCGAATCCTGACAACCACAAAAGGAAGGTTCCGATGACTCACAGCACTGTTTCCTGGAAAGCCCTGTTGGTAGCGGCGGCGTTGACCCTGCCCGGCCTAGCATTCGCGGCGGAGCCGGCGATGACCCAAGGTGGGATGTTGGTGGATCACAAAGGCATGACTCTCTATACCTTCGACAAGGACGCCGACGGCAATTCAGTGTGCAATGACAAGTGCGCGACCAATTGGCCGCCGCTGAAGGCTGAGTCCACCGACACGGCGACGGGCGATTGGAAGGTCATCACCCGCGACGACCAGACCAGCCAGTGGGCCTACAAAGGCAAGCCGGTGTACACCTACAAGGATGACAAAAAGGCCGGTGACAAGACCGGCGATGGCAAGGGTGGCGCGTGGCATGTGATCAAGCCCTGATCGTTGGGCGCTGCTCAAGCCATCGGGGGCAAGCCCCCTCCCACATTTGACTGTATTCACACATCAAAAGGTGGGAGGGGGCTTGCCCCCGATGAGTCCCGGCCAGACACTGCAAAAACTCAGCGAAACCCGTAATCCGCCACAATCCCGACAAAAATCGCCAACCCCGCCCAGTGGTTGTGCAAAAACGCCTTGAAGCATTTGAGGCGATCGCGATCGCGGGTGTACCAGAACTCCCAGGCAAAACATCCCGCAGCCGCCAGCAGCCCCAAGTGGAACCAGCCGCCCAATTCGAAGCGCGCGCCGGCCAGCAGCAGGCACGCCAGTGAAAGACCTTGCAAGGTCAGGATGATCACGCGGTCGGCATCGCCAAACAGAATCGCGGTGGATTTAACGCCGATTTTCAGATCGTCATCGCGGTCAGTCATGGCGTAATAAGTGTCATAGGCCACCGTCCACAGCAGGTTGGCGATATACAGCAGCCAAGCCGTGGCGGGCAGATGGCCGGTTTCGGCGGTGAATGCCATCGGCATGCCCCAGGAAAACGCGGCCCCCAGCACCACCTGCGGGTAATAGGTGTAACGCTTCATAAAGGGATAGCTGACCGCTAGCGCCAGGCCGCCCAGGGACAGCCAGATGGTTGTGGCATTGGTCAGCAATACCAGCAGGAAACTGATCAGCATCAGGACTGCAAAGAACACCAGCGCTTCTTTGGAACTGATTTTGCCGCTGGCCAACGGGCGTTGCGCGGTGCGTTTCACGTGCCCGTCAACCTTGCGGTCGGCCCAGTCATTGATCACGCAGCCGGCAGCGCGCGTCAGCGTCACGCCCAGCACGAAAATCACGATATTGGCCAAGGACGGCGAGCCCTCGCCGGCAATCCACAGCGCCCATAGCGTCGGCCACAGCAGCAGGTAAATGCCGATGGGCTTGTCCATGCGAGTTAATTGAATGAAGTCCCAGGCCCTGGGATTCAGGCGGTTGAAGGATTGGAGCAGGCGTTGATACATCAGCGGTTCTCCGAAGGATCATGCAGCGCATGCCAGAAGCTCGGCAGGAAGATTTCCGCCACCAGCACGCTCAATGCGCCGCGGTCGAAACGTGAGCGGCGGGCCCACAAACCATCGGCCTGATCCGTTGTGGGCAGCCAGTGCCGGGGGTAGCGGCACACTTCAATGGCCTGGCGGGTGAACGCGCGGTCGCAGAACAGCAACTCACCCAGCGAACGGCTGCCCAATTCGTCCATCTGCAGCCCATCGCCCTGCAAGGCGCTGCGCGCCGCCACGCTGCGGGCAAACACCCAGGGTTGGCCGTGCCCGCGCAAATACACCTCGCGTACCCAGCCGATACTGGCCGGCGCCAGCTGCAGCGCAACACACTCATCCTCGCGTAGCGGCTGCCAGCCTTCGAACAGCGGCGTGACGCTGAAGCCCTCGTTGGACAGCTCGGTCAGTCGCCGCGTCAGTGAGCCTTCGTCGAACAACCAGTCGAGGGTCAACGGCGCGGGCGCAGGGTTCAGAAGGCTCTGGGGCAGCCATTGGCAAGCAGCGGGGCGGGCGATTGAGTGCGGCACGGCGAGTCGGTATGGGCAGTAAAAGAGGCGGCGAGCTTACCATGGCGTCCCGGTCTTTTGCCGGGCTCAACCGGCCCGTTGAGTCGATGACGCTTGCATCTGCACGCCCCGGTCAGTACAAAACGCCCTGAGCCGCGTGGCAATGCTGGATCCATCGACCGCCGGCCAATTTGCCTGGACCTTGAGGAAGTAAGTAATGAAGAAGTGGCAATGTATCGTCTGCGGCCTTATCTACAACGAAGCAGACGGCTGGCCTGATGATGGCATCGCGCCGGGCACGCGTTGGGAGGACGTCCCGCAAGACTGGCTGTGCCCGGATTGCGGCGTGGGCAAAATGGATTTCGAAATGATCCAAATCGGCTGATCTGAAATTTAAGAAACGTACTACAAGGAGAAAGGAATGAACGCACCTGTCGTGATCATCGGCACAGGATTGGCCGGCTACAACGTGGCCCGGGAGTTTCGCAAGCTCGACAGCGAAACCCCATTGCTGCTGATCACCGCGGATGACGGGCGCTCCTACTCCAAGCCCATGCTCTCCACCGGCTTTGGCAAGAACAAGCAAGCCGATGGCCTGAGCATGGCTGAACCGGGCGCCATGGCCGAGCAACTCAAGGCCGAGGTGCGCACCCACACCCGCGTCAGCGGCATCGACCCTGGCCACAAGCGCCTGTGGATCGGCGAGGAAGCGGTGGCTTACCGTGACCTGATCCTGGCCTGGGGCGCCGAAACCGTGCGCGTACCGGTCGAGGGCGACGCCGCCGAGCTGATTTTCCCGATCAACGACCTGGAAGACTACGCACGTTTTCGCGCCGCCGCCGCCGGCAAGCGTCGCGTACTGCTGCTCGGCGCCGGCCTGATCGGCTGCGAATTCGCCAATGACCTGATCCTGGGTGGTTATGAGATCGATCTGGTCGCGCCGTGCGAGCAAGTCATGCCCACTCTGCTGCACCCGGCTGCGGCTGCGGCGGTGCAAGCCGGCCTGGAAAGCCTTGGCGCACGCTTCCATCTGGGTCCGGTGCTCAACCGCCTGCAACGCACGGCCGATGGCCTGGAAGCGCATCTGTCGGACGGTGAAGTGATCCGTTGCGACCTGGTGGTCTCGGCCATCGGTCTGCGCCCGCGCATCGACCTGGCAGCCGCGGCGGGCCTGCAGGTCAACCGTGGAATCATGGTGGACCGCCACCTCAAGACCTCCCACGCCAACATCTACGCCCTGGGCGACTGCGCCGAGGTGGACGGCCTCAATCTGTTGTACGTCATGCCTCTGATGACCTGCGCGCGCGCCCTGGCCCAGACGCTGGCCGGCAACGCCACCGCCGTCAGCTATGGCCCGATGCCGGTCACCGTAAAAACACCGGTGTGCCCGTTGGTGGTCTCCCCACCGCCACGCGGCACCGAAGGGGTGTGGAATGTCGAAGGGCAGGGTGGCGATATCAAGGCGCTGTGCCGCGACGCCAGTGGCCGCCTGCTGGGCTATGCGCTGACGGGCACCGCCGTGATGGAAAAACTCGCGCTCAACAAAGAACTTCCGCCGTTGCTGGCGTAAATACCGGTCGTTCTGTCGGAATAAGCACATTTTTCCCTCTAGAAAGGTCGCCGCGAGACTGGCGGAGCGTGCGAGGGCATGCCATCCTCACTCCCGTCTGCCGCAGAGTAGAGCCTGCGGCGCTTTGGGCGCCGCTCCGTCAGAGAGCGGCACGGACATAACAACAAAAAACCGTCAAAGAGGCTTCACTTATGCGTAAACCCGAACTCGCAGCCGCCATCGCTGAAAAAGCGGATCTCACCAAAGAGCAGGCCAACCGCGTCCTCAACGCCATTCTCGAAGAAATCACCGGCGCCCTGCACCGCAAGGACAGCGTCACCCTGGTGGGCTTCGGCACCTTCCTGCAACGCCACCGCGGCGCCCGCACCGGCAAAAACCCGCAAACCGGCGAGCCTGTGAAGATCAAGGCCAGCAATACCGTTGCGTTCAAGCCGGGCAAGTCGCTCAAAGACAGCGTCAACCCGTAAGCGCAGTACCGTCCGAAGGGAGGCGGGGTGATAGGAAAAGTGGGCACGCCGACGGGGTTGGGTGCCCATTTTTTGTGGGGTTAAATCAATGGCCCTTCTTTTTCTCATCCAAATAGAAATTCAGATATTTTTTGGGGCGGTCTTGAAAAGCTCGTGCTTTACCAAAGCTATAAGCTTCATCAAAGCACTTAAATGCATCGGCCTTTCTTTCTAACTCTAGAAATGCCATTCCCAAATTGATCAATGGACCCGTATCAATATCGGACTCGCGCCCATCCAACGTTTTCTGCGCCCACTGTTCAGCTGCCGTGAAATCACCGCTGTCAAAGTAAAGATTGAAAAAAGAACCTGTGACCCATGATGACAGAGGCGTCCACTCAAGCTTTGGCTCAGGAAGTAAATTCCATGCCTGCTGATACATAGCCTGGGCTTCAGATTTTTTGTTCTGGTCATCGAGATCATTACCTGACGCCATAATGTTCATGATCTTTTCTGCGAGGTCGGGATTCTCATCTGCCAAGTCTTTCATACAATAATCCTTACTAATATTTAGGCTGCTCAGCCGGCCCGATAAAGTCGGCGGGATCCTCCAGTCATGAACAGCGCCAAGGCTTGAGTTTCTTTAGCGGGTTGTTAGTCATCCAGTTCTCTCGAAAAAAGGGAGTGAATTTATTTAATTGCCTATTTGGTTGTGCAGTTATTAAATAAATTCGCCCTGATTTATTTACTTTTCATGTTATTTTTAATAATGATCTGGCTGAGGTTTATAAAATTTTATTTGCTAACTCTAAGTCGAATTTCTTGTTCCCGAGGATCGATTTCATTGCGAGCACTTTTCTCATTACATCCGAATCCAGGCTCATATTGTTTTTATGTGCGACAAAGAGGATCGTTAGAAATGGGAATGCATAGCTGTCGGGTTCGGACAACACATCATCAATTAATTTCGTCGTACCCAAGATGCAGTTTTCTGCCTTTGACAGGAAATATAAACTTAGCCGGTCACTGATTTTTTTGACTGTAGCATTTATATCCTGAGCTGACGGAGTTTTGATGATTCCGCCCAACTCGTCGCCGAACTGTTTTGTTTCTTCCGACAAAGAGCTCTTCGATAAAAATGATGTGTTGAACAGCCGGCTTTGATAGGGAGGAGACTGGTTTTTACAGAAGCTAAATGCCTCACACGTATAGATCTCCATTCCGGCATAGTAGCCATCGGCTTTTGTCAAATGCTGGAGATAGATTTCTCCAAATTTTTCTTTTTCTGCCAGTAGGCTAATTTTATTTTTGCTTGCCTTTAGGTTGAAGTGGGGAGAGGTTATTTGCTTCAGCGCTGCCAGTAATTCCACTTCCATATTTTTACGAACTTCAAGGCTCATGTTATTCACTTGTAGATTAGAAGATTGAAGGTTGCGTTGTGCTGTGCGCCTTTTCCACCCAGCGGAACGCCCGGTTTGCCTTTGGTATCAACCTTGAACGATCCCTTCGTTCCAGCGGAGGGCTTGATCGTGCCACCTCCCAAGTGTTGTGTGGTGTTGGCCGGCTTGGTCATGTCGAAGACCTTGGAGTCTGTTTGGTTAGGAGTTAGCTTTCCAGTGCCATGTTTAACTTCAAATACATGTAACTTACCGTTACGGTCCTTGGCGACGAAGTCAGCCCGAATACGTTTTCCGTTTACCTTCATGGTGACTTCTTCAGCTACGACCTTGAACCCGTTCCGTTTCAAGTCATGAATCGCCTTGGTCCGACCTTTATTACCGCTGACTGCACTTTTGCAAGCCCATCCCCACGGATCAATCCAAGTAAAGGGATTCGGCGCATATTGATAGAGGTTCAACCCTCCCGCCAACCCAATCGGATCCGGCGTAGTAAACCGCCCCACATCCGGATCATAAAACCGGAACGTGTTGTAGTGCAGCCCAATCTCCCGATCCAGGTACTGCCCCTGAAACCGCAGGTTCTGCTCTTCAATGTAATAAGGCTCGCGCACCTCTTCCAGTGTGTTGCCCCACACCCGATATGTCGCCTGCCAAACCGTGTGCCCATCCGCTTCGGTGAGTTGTTCCGGCAAGCCGTTCAGGTCGTTGTGGTAGTAGCGGATTTTTTGCAGAGGCCCGCTGCCGTCAATGCGGGCCAGGGGTTCGTAGCCTTCGTTTTCGTAGACGTACAGGCTGGTTTGGCTGTGGCGGTGTTCCTGTAACAACCGCAGGCCATCCCACATAAACCGGGTTTCCCCCAGCGGATACCCGTCACCGCCGTGCTCGGTTTTCGCGATGCGTCGGCCCAGCGGGTCGTAGGTCATCCGGACCACGCTGCCGTTTTCATTGCGTACTTCGATCAGACGGCTTTCGGCGTCGTAGGCAAAGCGTTGCAGGCCGCGCGCGGTGCTGCGTTTTTCGATTGTGCGGCCGAAGGCGTCATAGCGATAACGCTTGTCCTGATAAGTCAGCAGCTTGTTGTGCACCACCAGCCCGGCGCCGGGTTGCGGGCCGTCGAGCAGGTTGGCGGCGGCGTCGTAGGCGAAGGTTTCGCGTTGGCCGTGCAGGTTGTCCTGGCTGGCGATGATGCGGCCGGTGGCGTCGTAGTGCAGCAGTTGGCGGTGTTGTGTGGCGGGCTGCTGGTCGAGTTTGCCGATCAGGTTGTCGGCGGGGTCGTATTCGAATTGTTTCTGCGCGGCTGCCGGCAGCAGCGACGGCTGGCCCGCCAGACGACGTTGGCGTGCGCGCAGGCGGCCGCTGCGGTCGTATTCGCTGCGGGTGCTGAGCTGGCCCTGGGTGCGCAGCACTTCGCGGTGCAGGCGGTCGCGTTCGAAGTCGCTGATCACCTGGCCATCGAGGTTGATCTGATGCAGGTGGCCGCTGCCGTAGTACAGGCGGTTGAGCCAGCGGCCGTCGGGCAGTTGGGTCTGGATCAGGTTGCCGAGTTCGTCGTAGTGGTGGTGCAGGCTGCCCGCTGAGCTCTGTTCGGTGAGTAACTGGCCAAGGGCGTCGTAGGCGAAGCTCAGGGCCTGGGTGTTGCCGTGCAGGTCGGTGAACGTCACCGCCGTAAGCTGATCCACGGCGTCGTAGCTGTAGTCCGTGCGGCCATCGTCGGTGGTCTTGGCGATCAGGCGGCCAACGGCGTCGCGCTCCAATCGATGGACGATGGGCGCGGGCGCTGTCTCGGGGACGACCGCCAAGCCACTGCCATACGGGGCCGGTACAGCGCTCACCGCAATCACATTGTCCAGCGGATCGTAGCGGTAGCGCTTGGCGCTGCCATCCAGGTCCTGCTGCTCGGTCAACCGATCGCCGGCGTCCCAGGCAAACCGATAACGCTCACCGTTTTCGTTGATCAGCGCTTGCAGGCGCCCATAGCTGTCATAGCCGAACTGCACCTGCCGACCATGGGCGTCGATGCGCTGGCGCACCTGGCCGCGACGGTTGTGCTGGTACAGCGTGGTATGCCCGGCCGGGTCGGTGTAACCCACCAGTTGGCCGCTGGTGTTGCGTTGGTATTGCTCGGTGCGCCCGTCCGGCAATTGGCTGCTGAGCAGGCGCCCCTGGGCGTCATAGCTGAACAGGGTGCGCTCGCCAAGGGCGTCGGTGATGACCTGCAAATTGCCGCGTTCGTCGTAGCTGAAGCGCGTGGGATAGCCGGAGCAATCCACGTGCTCGACCAACTGCCCGAACGGGTTCCAGCGCAGCTTCTTGCTTTTGCCAGTGGCGTCGATGATTTCTACGGGCTGGCCGTGATCGTCATAGCGATAGCGAGTGACATAGCCCAGCGGGTCGGTTTCGGCGATGCAGTTGCCGCGCTGATCGTAGCGATACGCCCAGCTATTGTCGGCGGCGTCGGTCTCCACCAGCGGCAGTGCCCAATGCTCAAGCCACAAGGTCGAGTCGCTGCGGCCCAGCGGGTCAGTCTCGCCGATCAGGTTGCCGGCATCGTCGTAGCTGTACGCATAGCGCCCGCCCAGCGGATCGGTGGCGCTGAGCAATTGGCGTTCGTCGTTCCACTCGAACAGCCAGGTTTGCCCGAGGTTGTCGCTGTACCGAACGATCTGGTGCTGGGTGTTCCAGTGACGGGTACTGACGCGTTGCAAGCCGTCGGTAATCCGCGTGATACCGGCCTGCAAGTCATAGTCGAACTGGTAGGCGTCGCCTTCGTCGGTCCAGTGCCGGACCACGCGCCATTCCGCGTTTTCAACCAAGGCCCACTCGTAAAAACAGCGCAACCCGGTCGGTAGCTGGTGCTCCACCATGCGCCGGCCAGCATCGTAGCTGAAGCGGCGCTGCACTTGGCCAGTTGCATCGCGGACCTCAGCCAGGTTGCCGATAGCGTCATAGCCATAGCTGACCAGCACTTCGCGGCGCTGGTCGGGGTACAGCCGTTCGAGTCGTACCACGTGACCTTGATCACGGATCAACTCCACTTGCACCAGATCGAAGGTATCGCGCAGTCGGACCAGGCGCCCGGCGTCGTCATAATCGACATGGATGCGGTTGTCGTTGCGGTCGCCGAGTTGGCTGAGGCGCAGCAATGCCGGGTTGGCGGAGGGTTCGAACAAGCGATACAGGCCGTCATCGCTTTCAATCAGCAGCTCACCGTTGAGGTGTCGGCGCACGGCCAGCCCTTCACCGGCGCTGAACACCGCGCCGCCCAGGGGGATGCTGCCCATGTCGATAGGCCGGCCCTGTTCATCGGTGTAGATCAGCGTTTCACCGCCGTCGGGGTGAGGCTGGATGGCGACGCAGACTTCATACGGCACGCTCCAGCCTGGGCCGAACAGGCTGCCCGTGCGTTCGTCACGGCTGTTGTAGAACCGCTGCCAATCAATCGGCAGGATGCCGGGCAGGACGAAATCCAACTCATCATCGCCGCCCAACACCTTGGCGCCGGTGGCCGCGTGCACCGGGTTCGACGAGCCCATCGCCGCGTTGGCCATTGCCCCCATCGCACTGCTAACGGCCATCGAGGCCGCGCCGCCGATCAACATGCAGGGCAACTTGCTGAAGAACTTGCCCTTGCCGCCCTTGAGCATCAGCAACGCCGTCACCGCCAGCCCGACGCCCGGTGTCTTGCCGCTGCGAATCTCGCGCACCACCACCGAGCCGCCGCCAATGGTCACATTGGAGGAGATCAGCCCCGACGACACCACCGTTGCATCGCAGGTGCTGCGGTCACCGCTGCGCACCGCCGGTTGGCCATTGATGGTGACTTTTTCCGAACCCTCGGCCAGAAACTGCGGCGGCATCGGTGGATGTTTTGTGCACGTCACCTGATCCAGCGGCTTGGGTTCGGCGCCTGGGGCAGGCGTGGCAACCGTGGGGCGCCACATCTGCGAGAAGAAGCTCTCGGCCATGTCCAGGAAGCTGACTTCTGGCTCGGGCGCGTGCTCTTCCAGCTCAGTGCCGGCGGGTGCGACGTGAGAGGTGATAGCCCCGGCGGCGCGAGCGGCCGGAATGTTATTGGTCAGGGTGTTGGTGGAACCGGTGAGGATGTTCGCCTGCACCGTGGGCGGAAACAGGGCGTTGCTGAAGCTTTCGCATAAATTCGATAAGCCTTTGTCCGCGCCGGTCTTGCTCATGGCCAGGCCGACAACCGTGCCCACCACGGCGCCCAACAGGAAGCAACCGAGCCCGCCAGTGGCCACGGTAATCCCGGTGGCGGCAACCACCGCCGCCGTCGCCACCGCCGTGATCGCGATGTTGGCCGCCACTTCCAGCACACCGCCGAGGATATCGGCCATCATCGAAGTGTGGGAGAGCGCATCGCCCATGCGGGCCGCCCAAAGCGCGTCAGACATGCAGGCAGCTCATCAGGAAATGGCGTCGAACGACAGCGAGTTCTTGATCAGCGCCCAATGCGCCGCTTCGGCCTCCCCAAGCTTCTCGGCCTTCACATAACTCAAGGCGAGCATCTTGCGCGTGCCCGGTATCACCAGCGCCAGCTGGTATTGGAACACCTTGTCGTTGCCCTTGTTGAACTGGCTGCGCAGCTCGATGCCTTCCACTTCCTGCGCGGCGCCCAAACGCACGTCCACGCCCGGTTGATAGCGCAGATCCTGCACCTGTTTTTCCAGGCGCTGGAGCTGGTCATTGAAGTTGCTGTGCAGGGTTTCGCCGTCGGCCAGTTGGCTGCGGCTGACGATCAGGGATGTGCCCAGCTCCGGGAACTTGAGGATGTTGATCGTCGCATCCTGCAGCTCGCTCGCCGGCAGTTGGAACTGGAATTCGTTGATTCGGTACGTCATGGCAAACGGGTCTCGTCAGGAGCTTTTCGGCGCGGGGAACGCGGCTTTGATATTGGCGTCGATGCTGGTTTTCTGGCCCTGTCCATCGGGCGTGGCGCCAGGGCCGCCGCCGTTATTGAGGTGCAGCACGCCTTTGGTATTGATCTCGGCATCGCCGCTGGCATAGAAGCTGATGTTTACGCCGGTGAGGTTGATCTGCCCGCTGGCATTCAACTCCAGGATGCTTTCGCCGCAGACCAGGCGCAGGTTTTCGCCCACCTCGATCACATAGCTCTGGCTGATGCTGTCGGTCTTGCGCTGGCCCACCGAGAGGATGTCTTCCTGCTTGACGATGCGCAGGCGGTTGTTGCCGATGGTGACCGTCTCGTTGTGGCCAATGCTCTTGTTGCGGTCGTGCCCGACGGAGTGGCTCTCATCCACCTCCACCACGATGTCCTGATTGCGCTCGGCATGGATATACAACTGTTCCAGGCCCTTCTTGTCCTCCATGCGGATTTCATTGAAGTTGGCCGGCGTGCCGCCCTTGCTGGAGCGGCTTTTCATGCCGCTCTGGGTTGCGTTCTCGGGCAGGTCGTAGGGCACGGTCTGCTCGGCGTTGTACACCCGCCCGGTGATGATCGGTCGGTCCGGGTCGCCTTCCAGAAAGCTCACAATCACTTCCTGGCCGATCCGCGGAATCTGCATCGAGCCCCAGTTCTTGCCGGCCCAGGACTGCGACACACGAATCCAGCACGAGCTGTTTTCGTTGGATTGGTCGTGACGGTCCCAATAGAAATGCACCTTTACGCGGCCGTACTGGTCGGTCCAGATTTCCTCGCCTTTGGGGCCGACCACCAGTGCGGTTTGCGGGCCTTTGACGATGGGCCGGTGAGTGGTGGCCAACGGGCGGAAGCTTTGCTGGGCGTCGATGCAGGTCAGGCTGCTTTCGAACTGCGCCGAGGCCGAACCGCCGCCGCTTTCGAGGTTTTCCTGGACGATGTAGTAGCGGATGCCAACGATCAGGTATTCGCGATTCTGGTCCTGGCGGCTGAAGCCGGTGAGGCTGAACAGATGGCCCGATCCCAGGCCGCGTGCATTGCCGGCAAACTCGATCTGTTCGTGCAGGGTTTGCAGCGCTTCGATGCGGGTGCGCGCGTAGTGCTCGCCGTCTTCGCTTTGCACATAGGTGCCGGGGTAGTCGTAGAGCGGGTAGTCGCCGGCGGTATGTGGGCGCGGCATGGCCGAGCGCACGTCGATGCTGGCGCTGGGGCGCTGGAAGTCGTAGTCGTTGAGTTCCAGGGAGCCCGGCTGCACCTCCTGCGCCAAATGCCAGTTGTGCATATGGTCGCGTTCGCGCTGTTGCTCATCCTTGGGGTAGTACGGCACCGACGCGTAGCCCGGCACGGTGGTGTGGGCGCCATAGGCATCGGCCAGTACCAGCACATGGCGGTCCTGCTCATGGCGGAAGAAGTAGTAGATGCCTTCCTGTTCCATCAAGCGGCTGACGAAATCGAAGCTGGTTTCGCGGTACTGCACGCAGTATTCCCACTCGCGATACGGCCGGCTCAGGGCGTCTTCGAAGTCGGAAAAGCCCAGGTCGCGGAACACCTGCTTGATGATCTGCGGGATGCTCAGGTTCTGGAAAATCCGGCAGTCCGAGGTCCGAGTCAGCAGCCAGAACCACGGGCGCAGCGTCACTTGGTAACTGGCGAACTGGCCTTGATCAATGTTCTGGCTGCACCGCGCGACGATGCCGTGGAAGTGCCGCTCGCCGCCGTCCGCCAATTGCAGGCCGACGCTCATGGGTTTGCCGAGCAACTGGTTGAGGTCGATGTTGGCGTCCAGGGACGTCAGTTGCAGCTCGTAATTGAACAGGCGCCCCAACTCTTCACCACCGCCCATTTCATTGAGCAGCAGCACATCCGGCCCGAGGGGGCTGGTGATCTTGGCCAGGCGTGAGGCTTGGTTGAATAGCATCGAAGTACCCTAATAACTGAAGGAACCCAGTCCAAATGTGGGAGGGGGCTTGCCCCCGATAGCAGTGTGTCAGTTGATGCATGCAGTGACTGATTCACCGCTATCGGGGGCAAGCCCCCTCCCACATTTAAACCTTATTTCAACAGTCGTTATTCGGCGTCGTTGAAGTCGTAGTGCAGCTCATTATCCCGACTGCTGATCCGCACTCCCGCCAGCGCCTTGCCCTCAAGCATGCGCGTGAGGAATTCACGGCTCATGTCCGGCAGCAGGCTGTTGGTAAGGATGGTGTCGATCATGCGTCCGCCGCTTTCGGTTTCGGTGCAGCGCGAGACGATCAGGTCGACCACCGCGTCGTCGTAGTCGAAGGCGACTTTGTGGGTGTTCTCCACACGTTTTTTGATGCGGTTGAGCTGCAAGCGGGTGATCGCCTTGAGCATCTCGTCGCTCAGCGGGTAGTAAGGGATCGTCACCAGGCGGCCGAGCAGGGCCGGTGGGAAGATCTCCAGCAGCGGCTGGCGCAGGGCCTTGGCAATCTCCTCGGGCTCGGGGATGTTCGCCGGGTCTTTGCAGACCTGGGAAATCAGCTCGGTGCCGGCGTTGGTGGTCAGCAGAATCAAGGTGTTCTTGAAGTCGATCACCCGGCCTTCGCCGTCTTCCATTACGCCTTTGTCGAACACTTGGAAGAAAATCTCGTGCACGTCCGGGTGGGCTTTTTCCACCTCGTCCAGCAGCACCACGCTGTAGGGCTTGCGCCGTACCGCTTCGGTCAGCACACCGCCCTCGCCGTAGCCGATGTAGCCTGGTGGCGCGCCCTTGAGGGTCGACACGGTGTGGGCTTCCTGGAACTCGCTCATGTTGATGGTGATGACGTTCTGCTCACCGCCGTACATGGCTTCGGCCAGGGCCAGGGCGGTTTCGGTCTTGCCCACGCCGGAGGTGCCGGCCAGCATGAATACACCGATCGGCTTGCTCGGGTTGTCGAGGCCGGCGCGAGAGGTCTGGATGCGCTTGGCGATCATCTGCAACGCATGGTCCTGGCCGATGATGCGTTTTTTCAGGTGCTGATCCAGGTTCAGCACGGTTTCCAATTCGTTGCGCGCCATGCGGCCCACCGGGATGCCGGTCCAGTCGGCGACCACCGAGGCCACGGCCTGGTAATCCACGGTCGGCAGGATCAGCGGGGTTTCGCCTTGCAGGGCGGTGAGGCGTTGTTGCAGGTCGACCAATTGAGTGCGCAATTCGTCGTTGCCACTGTCCACCACCCCGGCCTTTTCGCGCAGGGTGGCACGGGTTGCGAGCAGCTCGTCCACCAGGGCTTTCTCTTCGGCCCAACGGCTTTCGAGGGTGGCCAGGCGCTCGCGTTCGGCGGCCAACAGGGCTTCGCTGTTGCTCTGGCGCGCGCCGGTGTCAATGCCAATGGCATGCTCGCGGGCAATGATCTGCAGCTCGGTTCCCAGGGCCTCGATGCGACGGCGGCTGTCGTCTACTTCGGCCGGCACCGCGTGCAGGCTGATGGCCACGCGGGCGCAGGCGGTGTCCAGCAGACTCACGGATTTGTCCGGCAACTGGCGCGCCGGAATGTAGCGGTGCGACAGCTTCACTGAGGCTTCCAGGGCTTCGTCGAGGATCTGCACCTGGTGGTGCTGTTCCATGGTCGAGGCCACGCCGCGCATCATCAACAGGGCTTTGTCTTCGGAGGGCTCGGCCACTTGCACCACTTGGAAGCGGCGGGTCAGGGCCGGGTCTTTCTCGATGTGCTTCTTGTACTCGGCCCAGGTGGTGGCGGCCACGGTGCGCAGGGTGCCGCGGGCCAGCGCAGGCTTGAGCAGGTTGGCCGCATCGCCGGTGCCGGCGGCGCCACCAGCGCCCACCAGCGTATGGGCTTCGTCGATAAACAGGATGATCGGCTTGGGCGAGGCCTGCACGTCTTCAATTACCTGGCGCAGACGCTGTTCGAACTCGCCTTTCATGCTGGCGCCGGCTTGCAGCAAGCCCACATCCAGGCTGCGCAGTTCTACATCCTTGAGCGACGGCGGCACATCGCCGGCGACGATGCGCAGGGCAAACCCTTCGACCACGGCGGTTTTACCCACCCCGGCTTCACCGGTGAGGATCGGGTTGTTCTGGCGCCGACGCATAAGGATATCGACCAACTGGCGGATCTCTTCGTCACGCCCCACGATCGGGTCGAGCTTGCCGCTGCGCGCCTGTTCGGTCAGGTCCACAGTGAAGCGCTTGAGGGCTTCCTGCTTGCCCATCGCGCTGGGCGCCATGGCGCCGCTGGCTTCGCCCGGAACGGCGCCGGCGTTGAAACCGTCGCTGGCGGTCAAGGCGTTTTCCGGCGAGTCGCCGACGTATTCGTCAAAACGCTCGCTCAGGGCCTCGGCCTTGATCTTGTCGAACTCGCCGGACAAGCCTAACAACGCATGGCGCAGGCTCGGAGTCTTGAGAATGCCCAGCACCAGGTAACCGGTGCGCACTTGGCTTTCGCCGAACATCAGGCTGCCGTAGACCCAGCCACGTTCCACTGCTTCTTCTACGTGGGACGACAGGTCGGTGATGGAAGTCGAGCCGCGCGGCAGACGGTCCAAGGCTTCGGTCAGGTCGCGGGCCAGGCGCGCCGGCTCGACGTTGAACTGGCGGATGATGCGGTGCAGGTCCGAGTCCTGCAGTTGCAGCAACTGGTGGAACCAGTGGGCCAGTTCCACGTAAGGATTGCCCCGCAACTTGCAGAACACGGTGGCGGCTTCGATGGCTTTGTAGGCCACGCTGTTGAGTTTGCCGAACAGTGCGGCGCGACTGATTTCACCCATGCTCTGGATTCCTTGAGGTGGTGGCTTGATCGGCGTAATGCCGGGCCAGGATTAGGTCGTTGGCGTCGTGCGCAGGTTGGCCGAGCCACGTGTTGAAGCCCAGGCGAAACTGGCCGTTAAGCCGCAGCGCCGGTACTTCGGGTTGTTGCAGGACCAGGTTCAAGTCCCAGTCCAATTCGTGGCCCAGATACTCGGCTACCCACGCCACCAGTTCGTTGAACGGCTGGTGGCCGGGCAGCATGCCCATGTAGTCATCGAGCGTGAGCGGGCCCAGGCGGATACGGAATTTATGCTGGCGGTCCCACACATGGCTGCCCAGGCACAGGTCCACGCCCAGCCGGTTGGCGTTGACGCCCACGCGGCTGCGTTCGGGCAGTTCGAGCCATTGGCCGACGTATTCCTCGATCTCTACCGGCAGGCCGAAGTACTCGCTGAGGATGGCTTTGAGACCGTCCGGATAGCGGGTCTGTGCCGACAGGTGGCCGCTGTAATGCAGCTTGGCCGTGTCGGGAATCAGCCCCTGGTTGAGCAGGCTCGGCATGCCGCGACCGCTCAACGCGGCGAGGCGCGCGGACCAGTAGTCATCGTCGGGGCGGTCGTGGCTGACCGTCGGCCGCGCCTCGGCCCAGGCTCGGTAGAACAGGCTGAGCAGACGATGGTGGAACACGTCCAGAAACTGTTTGCTGGTGCTGTCGGCGTTGTTGCGTTGACGCTCGCGCACGTATTCGGTGATGTGCAACGGCAGCGGGCCGTTGGGGCCGCCCAGGCCGAAGAAGAATTGCTCCAGCCGCGCCGGCCGGCCGTCACCGCCAGGCTCCAGCGACGCCAGGGTGGCCGGGGCGAACGTGCAGTCGGCCTGTTGCCCGAGGCGCAACGGGTCGTCCGCCAGGCGCAGGGAATGGCCCAGGCGCGGCAGCTGCGGCGACTCGCATTCGATGCGCCGCAGGGCCTGGAAGAAATCGTATTCCCAGGGCTCCTGGTGCATCGCTTCCAGGGTACTCACAGGGTCGGACGACGTCCGGGCTTGGCTTTCCATCGCATGATCTCGCCGCGTTCGGTGGTACGGATCACCGTCTCGGTAAAGCTGTTGATCGACACGTAGCGTGCCAGGAAGCGTTCCAACACCGCACCGAGCAGGAACACGCCGGTGCCGCGAAACGCGTTTTCATCGAATTCCAGGGTGATTTCCAGGCCCCGGCCAAACACGATCGGGCCGGGCATCGGCAGGCGCCGGGTCACGGCTTTACTGCAGACTTCGCGCAAGCCCTCGATCTGCAATTGCAGCGCGGCATCGTTGCTGTCGCCATACAGCCGCAGCAGCTCGCGCAAGGCGCCGGCGCCCTGGCCCTGTTCGCTCAGGGACAGGTAATTGAGCGACAGCTGGCTGATCAGGCGCCAAGCCTTGGCGTCATGGGCATGGCTGGCGCGCGGGCGGCTCGGGCCGGCTACGCAGCGCACGGCCAGCACCGGGGCGCTGTCGGCCAGGGTGAAGTCGGTCTTGCCATTGCCCACGCTCATGAACAGCGGCAGATCGCGGTTGGTGCACAGGGCGGTTACGCCGAGTTGGCGCAGGTCGTGACGGTACGGCGCTTGCTGGCTGTCCACCAGGCTCACAAAGGTTTCGCTGCCCACGTAGGTGGAACGCGGGCCGTTGCGGCGTTGGTCGCTGGACAGCACGCGAGGCTCGCGGCGCACCGTGTAGTAGGCCTTGTCCCGCCCGTAGCGCGACGGGTCGCGCACCGCGTAGAACGGCAGAAACGGCTGCTCCGGTCCGGTGCCATGGCCGGTCAGGCCGGTGAGGGAATGCACCTCGAAATCCATCGGCCGGGTGCGGTCGGCGATCACATGGTGTTCATTGACGCGGTCGGACAGGTGAATACGGTCCAGGCGTTTGGGGAACAGGTTGATCGCCGGGGTGCAGAACGGCAGGAACTGCGCCGCACCGACACTGCCTTCCAGGCTCGGCTCGTGACGGTCGAACAGCACGATCAATTCCAGCTCCTGGCCGTCGCAGCGCTTGACCGCCCGGCTCAGCTCGGCGAACTCCACGAACAGGAACCGCTGGGGCAGGGCGAAGTACTCCTGCAACAACCGATAACCCTGGAACGCCCGCGCCACTACCGGCATGGCCGCGTCCGCGTCGTCGAACCCGCGTGAACGCAGTGCGTCTTGCGGTAGGCGCTCGACCCAATCGCCACCGGGCTTGCGCGCGAACACCGCGCAGGCGTTGCCCAGCAGTTGCTCGTAAAGGCGGAACGGTTGCTCGTCGGCGCCGCTGAGGTACAGCGGCAGGCTGTCCAGATCGAGGCTGTTGAATGGCAGCTCGGCGCCGGTGCGCAGGGTCAGGCGCAGGCCAGCCTTGGCCTTCGGCTCGCTGGCGGCCAGGCGCCCGAGTACGGTGGCCGGGTTGCCGAAGTACTCGGCATTGCTCACCTGCAGCGGCCACAGCGTCACCGGGTGCGCGGTGCGGTACTCGCAGCAGGTTTGGGTCTCGCGGCCGAGGGCGGCGCGCAGGACGGTGTCGCGCGGCAACGGGAAACCGCCGACCAGCGAACCTTCGTCGGGGTCGGTCTGCAATTGCACCACGGTCATCGACGGGGTCGGCGCCAGGTAATGCGGGTAGGCGATTTCCAGCAAATTGTGGGTGAAGGTCGGGTACTCGGCGTCGAGCTTGAGCTGCACGCGGGCGGTCAGGTAGGCAAAGCCTTCGAGCAGGCGTTCGACGTACGGGTCGGCGCAGTCCATACCGGACAGGGTCAGCCGACTGGCGATCTTCGGGTATTCCTTGGCGAACTCGGCGGCGCTTTCGCGCACGTGGTGCAGTTCCTGGTTGTACAGCTCCAGCAGGCGCGGGTTCATAAGCGCCTCCGTTGGTCAGCGTTGACCACGCGCACATGGCCGGATTCCAGGTCCAGGTCGGTTTGCAGCAGCAGGCGCAACGGCACCGGCTGTGCCCACAAGTCGCCTTCGATCTCGAAGCTCAAGGCGTTGTGGTTCATCTCGCCGTGGCCGACCCGGGCTTTGACGCGCAGGATGTGGCGCAGGATGCGCGGCTCGAAGGTGGCGATGGCCTGATAGATCAGGGCCTCCAGCGCTTTGATGTCCACGCTGGACACGCTGTTGCCCGCCAGCGCCGGCAGGCCGTAATTGATCACCGACGTACCGGCCGGGGTGTGCAGCGTCGCATCGGCATCGAGCAACGACGTGGTATTGAGCAGCCACGCCAGGTCACGCAGCACCGAGGCTTTCAATTGGGTCAGGGACAGCACGCGTTTGTCGGCGCTTTCCTTGGGATTGGTTGGGTCTTCGTCGGTCAACCGGTCCAACAGGGACGGTTGCAGACGGTCGCGGGAAGCGATTTCAGTTACCACCAAAGCAGCTCCACGGACGGATTGCGAGAGGAACAAGAGGCTGCGCTTGAGGCCGTAGTGCCGTGGCGCAGGGCCACGGCACCAGGGCTATCAGCGCTTGGTGTTGGAACGGATGTTCCAGCCAAACTTGACCGCGCCGCCGTCTTTGGTGCCGTCGGCTTTCTGTGGCTGGTAGTCCACCATCACTTGGGCGAAGTTCAGGGTGACGTTCTCGGTCAGACGGTCATCGGTGCCCGAACCGCCGGTGCTCAGCGACGTCACCAACACTTCTTCCAGGTTGATCACCATGTACTCGACCTGGCTTTCACCACCGGCTTTGCGCACGGTCAGCTTGACCTTGTCGATGTGCTTGCCGCTGGCGCACAGCATCATCAGGTTAGGCGACGCTTTGTCGACGTACTTGGTCAGCGACAGGTCCTGGATGTTCACCTTGCCCGCACCGCCGCCACCGCCAACGTGCATGTTGCCGGACTGGGACATGCCCCAGCTCCAGTTCAGCACGTCGATTTCGTCTTTGTGGGCTTTGTCCATGGACTCGCCCTTGATGTCGCCGATCTTGATGAAAATATCAACAGCCATGTTTTCTCCCTGTGTGGCGCTTGCCACTGATATTTGAGTCACTCCAAATGGGCAGTGCTTTTGTGTGGGAGGGGGCACACCCACTCCTGCACAAGAGCCGGCTCATCTGTTGTTAGGCGCTTTTCGCCGAAGGCAGCTTCGACACCAGGCGCAACGACACGGTCAGCCCTTCGAGCTGGTAGTGCGGGCGCAGGTAGAACTTGGAGTTGTAGTAACCCGGGTTGCCTTCCACTTCTTCCACGATCACCTCGGCGGCCGCCAACGGGTGCTGGGCCTTGGTGGTTTCGGTGGAGTGCGCCGGATCGCCGTCCACGTAGTTGAGGATCCAGTCCTGCAACCAGCGCTGCATCTCGTCCTTCTCTTTGAAGGAACCGATCTTGTCGCGCACGATGCACTTCAAGTAGTGGGCGAAACGGCAGGTGGCGAACAAATACGGCAGACGCGCGGCCAGGTTGGCGTTGGCGGTGGCGTCCGGATCGTCGTATTCGGCGGGTTTCTGCAACGATTGCGCGCCGATGAAGGCGGCGAAATCGGTGTTTTTCTTGTGCAGCAGCGGCATGAAACCGTTCTTCGCCAGCTCCGCTTCGCGACGGTCGCTGATGGCGATCTCGGTCGGGCACTTCATGTCCACGCCACCGTCGTCGGTAGGGAACGTGTGGGCCGGCAGGTTTTCCACTTCACCGCCGGACTCCACACCACGGATGCGCGAGCACCAGCCGTAGTGTTTGAACGAACGGTTGATGTTCACCGCCATGGCGTAAGCGGCGTTGGCCCAGGTGTACTTGGAGCTGTCGGCGCCGTCGGTGTTTTCTTCGAACGCGAAGGCTTCCACCGGATCGGTCTTGGCGCCATACGGCAGGCGCGCCAGGAAGCGCGGCATGGTCAGGCCGATGTAGCGCGAGTCTTCCGATTCACGCAACGAACGCCAGCCGGCGTATTCCGGGGTGGTGAAGATCTTGGTCAGGTCGCGCGGGTTCGACAGTTCCTGCCACGAGCCCATGCCCATCACGGTCGGCGATGCCGCAGCGATGAAGGGGGAGTGCATGGCGGCGCAGACTTTCGACAGCTCGCCCAGCAGCTCGACGTCCGGTGGCGACTGGTCGAAGTAGTAGTCGCCCACCAGGCAGCCGTACGGCTCGCCGCCGAACTGGCCGTATTCTTCTTCGTACATTTTCTTGAAGATCGGGCTCTGGTCCCACGCGGTGCCCTTGAATTTCTTCAGGGTCTTGTGCAGGTCCGGCTTGGAGATATTGAGCACACGGATCTTGAGCTGCTCATCGGTCTCGGTGTTGTTGACCAAGTAGTGCAGGCCACGCCAGGCGCTTTCCAGCTGCTGGAAGTCCGGGTGGTGGATGATCTGGTTGACCTGGGCGGTCAACTTGGCGTCGATGGCAGCGATGATCGATTCGATCGACTTGATCGCGTCGTTGGACACCAGATCGGTCTGCGCCAGGGCTTGTTCGGCCAAGGTGCGCACGGCGGTTTCCACGGCTTCGCGGGCACGTTCGGTCTTGGGCTTGAATTCCTGCATCAGCAAGGATGCGAATTCGCTGGTTTCTTCAGTGGCGCCCAGGCTCTGGACGCCTTCGCGTGCGGTGTTGTCGGTCATGATTACTGATCCCCTGCAGGCTTCGGCGCGCTGGCAAGTGCCTGAAGCAGTGCCGGGTCCTTGATTGCCTTCATGATGATTTCTTCAGCGCCGGTCTTGCCGTCCATGTAGGTCAGCAGATTGGCCAGCTGGGTGCGGGCTTCGAGCAACTGGTTCAGCGCGTCGACTTTGCGGGCCACGGCGGCCGGGCTGAAGTCGTCCATGCTTTCGAAGGTCATGTCCAGGCTCAGGTTGCCTTCGCCGGTCAGTTCGTTCGGCACATGGAATGCCACGCGCGGCTGCATGGCCTTGAGGCGCGAGTCGAAGTTGTCGACATCCACTTCAAGGAACTTGCGGTCGGCCACGGGCGCCAGCGGCTCGGCAGGCTTGCCGGCGAGGTCGGCCATCACACCCATCACGAAGGGCAGCTGGACCTTTTTCTCGGCGCCGTAGAGCTCGACGTCGTACTCGATCTGCACTCGAGGCGCGCGGTTGCGCGCGATGAATTTCTGAGAACTTTGCTTCGCCACGTTGCTGCTCCTGGTCGCTTGAGCGACGGTGTTGTTACTGCACAGCCGGGCGGCTTACTCGCCGTCCGGGCCGCGCAGGTTTTCAAATTGGGACATGCCGTCGGGGATCAGGTTGCGCACGATCGCTTCGAAATCGGCATGGACCAGATTTTTGGCCCGGTTCAACAACACCGGCAGCGGGCTCGAAGGCTCGTGCCGGGTGTAATACGCAAGGATTTTGTCGAGGCTGCGCAGCACGTCGTCGCGGCTGGCGATATCGCCAACCGGGCGTGGCGCCGCTGGGGCAGGGGCGAAGTCGACCGAGGGGGCACTGTCTTCACTGACGGCCTCGGGTTCGCTGCTGCTGTCGGTACCGGGTACCGCCTGATTGAGGACTTGCAGCGCTTGCTTGAGTGGCTGCTTCAATGCGCTCAGGTCCACGCCCTGGGCGGAACCGACTTGTTCGTTGACCTGCTGTTCAATGGCTTCGCAGGCCGCTCGCGCGGTGCTCAAGGCGTCGCGGGTGGCTTGCAGATGGTCGGGGTCGCTGTCGAGAAACGCCGCGTTGAGCTGCTGGGCGCCCAGTTGTTCATCCGGAAAGTGCATCAGGCCGCTGGCATTGAGCGCGGCGCGCAGGCTCACGGGGCCGAAGGTGCGCGAGCGCGTCAGGATGCTTTCGCGCAGTAGGCGGATGGTCGCGTCGCTGGTCAGGCCGGCCAGTGCATTGATGCGCACGGTGGGGTCGTTATCGTCGTCGGCGTCCAGACGCGGGTGCAGGTCGGCCCAGTATTCGCGCAGCAGTGCGTCGATCAGCGTGAGGACTTCAGCCAGACCGGCCACGCCCTGCAGGGCCAGGGAGCTTTGCAATAGAAAATGGGTGATGCGCAGGTCTTTGCTGCGCTGCAGCAAGTCGAGGCTCTGCTGCTGGATGCTGCGCCATTCCGGCGGTTCGGCGGGCAGAATAGCGTCGCCCATGCTGCGCTCGGGTTGGCCCTTGGCATCACGCTCTAGCTGGAGAAAATCCGCGTCATATTCCATGTCTTCGCCACATGGCGAGTTCGCGGAAACGGCGGCGAGCAGCAAAGGCACATCCACTGAAATCGATCTCCCTATCGGCCCGTTAAATGCCGGGCAATTCATGCATTAGTTGCGCGAGGAACTTTGCATGTTTTCTTGGTCATATAAGCACGATGGTATTAATGTGCCATCATTGGTGTTCAAGAAGTTGTGCATTTTTGGTGTAGTACTTATGCCTTGTCAAGGTAAGCTATTCGCCCTCTGTGACAGATGTGCGGTGCTTAACAACCTGTGCGACTGACGGGTCGAAGCACGTACCGAGGCAGGATTTTTGTCATGCGGCCCAGTTAAGATCAGCGATCATGCTGGCAACTGCGGGTTGTGAAGGGTCGATTGCACGACCCGATGGGGATTTCCCGGGAATGTTCGGCCCGGGAATCGACCGCGCGCGAAGTATCAGCAAGGAGGCAAGATGTCGCTGTGTTTGACTATCACTAGTTATCACAAGATTACCCCCGGGCAATGTCCCGAAAAGTCCATGAATCAGGGCTCGATGGCGATCGGCCGCAGCTCGGATAATGACTGGGTATTGCCTGATCCCGAGCGCCTCGTGTCTTCCCAACATTGCGTTATTCAATACAAAGACGGCCGTTATTATTTAACCGATAACAGTACAAACGGTGTGGAGTTGGTTAACGCCGGTATTCGTATGCGCCGTGGCAATAGCGAACCTCTGCAGGACGGCGAGCTGATCCGCATCGGCGACTACGAAATCCAGGCACGCATTGATTTCAGCGTGCAAGCGGTTGAAAGCCAACCCTTTGCCGGTGAGTCGCCGAACAGCTTCGAAGCGCTGATGGGGGCCGTTGCCAGCCCCTCGGTGCCCGCGCCCATGCCGACGCCGGTGATCGCGCCGCAGTTCCAGGGCGCCTCGTCGATGGACACGCTGCCGGACCTGTTTGACTTCCTCAGCCCCACCGCCGTGCCGCCGCCCACCGTGGCCGACCACGTCCCCAGCGAACAACACGATTTCCGCCCGCCGACGCCGGTCAGTGTGCCGGTGGCAGAACCGCCGCTGGTGTCCGCTTCGGTGATCCCCGAAGACTGGGACCTGCTCAGCGACGCGCCGCCGCCGATTATCAGCGCACCGGCACCGGCACCGATCCCATCGCCGCCACCGCCGTCACCGCCGCTGACTCCGTCCGCCCCTGCGCCCGACGTTGCACCGCCGGTGGCCAGCGCCGGGCAGCCGGACCTGCTGCAAGCCTTCCTACGTGGCGCTGGCCTGGACCAGCTGCGCCTGGACAAGGCCGACGCTTGCGCGCAGATGGAAAGCATCGGCCGCAGCTACCGGCTGATGGTCGAAGGTCTGATCGATGTCCTGCGCGCCCGGGCCAGCCTCAAGGGCGAGTTCCGCATGCAGCAGACCATGATCCAGCCGGCTGAAAACAATCCGTTGAAATTCGCACCGAATGCCGATGAAGCGTTACTGCTGTTGCTGCGTCACGGCAACCAAGCGTTTATGGCGCCGGATGTCGCCGTGCGGGAAAGTTTCGACGACCTGCGCGCCCACCAGTTGGCGGTGATGGCGGGTGTGGAAGCGGCGATCAAACACCTGCTCAAGCGCTTCGAACCGGCGCAACTCGAAGAGCGCATGGGCAAGCCCGGCGGGCTCTCGGGTATTTTCAGCGGTTCGCGCCAGGCCCAGTACTGGCAGCAGTTCACCGAGCTTTACAGCAATATTTCCCGTGAGGCCCAGGAGGATTTCCAGGACCTGTTCGGCCGCGAATTCAGCCGGGCCTACGAAGAACACAGCGCCCGACAGCGGCGCTGACCGCCACACACGGATTAACGGATAGCTAAGTACGTCATTGAGGACGCAGGATGATTCCCAGGTTTTTACTCGCAGTCGCCACCGCGCTGCTGCTGACGGCGTGTGCCAAAGATGCCGCCAAACCCGACACCGCCGCCGAGGCTGACGCCGATACCGCGGCGGTCGAGCTGCACTTCCATGCGATTGCCGGGCTCAACCCCAGCGCCAATGGCCAGGCCGCGCCGGTACGGGTGCGGATTTTCGAACTGAAGAACGCCGCCACCTTTGCCCGTTCCGACTATTTCTCCCTGGCCGACCGCGCGCAATCGACCCTGGGCCTGGACCTGCTGGACCAGGATGAAGTGACGGTCCAGCCCGGCCAGCAGTTGAGCATTCAGCGCGACCTCGACCCGTCCACGCGCCAGATCGGTTTGCTGGTGGGCTACCGCGAACTCGACCGCGCGCAGTGGCGCACGGTGATCAACGTGCCGGCGCGTCAGTACACCGAATACCAGATCAGCCTCGATGTGCGTGCGGTGCGCGCCGACGTCGTGGTTACCCCATCCAGCCCTGCCCAATAAGCAATCGGAGCCCCCATGTCCTGGAACAATCGCGTGGTCTGGTCGGAAGGCATGTTCATCGGAACGCAGCACTTCCAGCAGCATGACCGTTACCTGGAAAACCTGATCGACGCCCGCAGCCGCCCGTTGTCCGCCGGTGCCTGGGGCTTTTCCGAGTTGCTGATCGACCAGGGCCTGTTGGCCCAGGGCAAGCTGGCCATCGTCACGGCGCGGGGCCTGTTGCCGGATGGCACGCCGTTCAATATCCCTCAGGACGACCTGGCGCCTAGCCCGCTGAACATCGATGACAGCCTGCGTGACGGTCTGGTGTACCTGGCCCTGCCGCTCAAGCGTGCCGGCGTGCGCGACACCGTCGACGAAGGCGAGGCCCTGGAAGCCGCGCGTTACGTGAGCCAAGTGCGTGAAGTGCGCGACGACAACGCGCCGTTCGAAAACCGCGCGCCGGTGGCCGTCGGCTCCCGCGCTTTGCGCCTGTTGACCGCCCAGGATGGCATCAGTGATTACGCGGCCATCGGCGTGGTACGCATCAAGGAAAAACGCGCCGACCGCGCGCTGGTGCTCGACGACAGCTACATCCCACCCGTGCTGGACGTGGCCGCAAGCAAACCGCTGACGGCATTTCGCAGCGAACTGCTGGGCCTGTTGCACCAGCGTGGCGAAGCTCTGGCCGGCCGCGTGGTGGCCTCGGGCGCTGGCGGCGCGTCGGAAATCGCCGACTTCATGCTGCTGCAACTGGTCAACCGCGCCCAGCCGCTGATCCAGCATTTCAGCCAGTTGAGCCCGCTGCACCCGGAGCGTTTCTTCAGTGAACTGGTAAGCCTGGCCGGTGAGTTTTCCACGTTCTCCACCTCGGGCCGGCGTCCTCAGGAATACCCGCAGTACCAGCACGACGACCTGGCCGTGAGCTTCGCACCGGTGATGGCGGCGTTGCGCGAGGCGCTGTCGATGCTGATCGACAGCAAAGCCACGCCGATCCCGATTGTGGAAAAAGCCTACGGCATCCACGTGGCGATGCTGGCCGACAAGACCCTGCTCGACAACGCCAGTTTCATCCTGGTGGTACGTGCCGATGTGCCTGGCGAAACCCTGCGCGCGCGCTTCGGCCAGCAGAGCAAAGTGGGTTCGGTGGAGCACATCCGCGACATGGTCAACCTGCAACTGCCGGGCATCGGCCTGGTGCCGTTGCCGGTGGCGCCGCGCCAACTGCCGTACCACGCGGGCTCGACCTACTACGAACTGGACCGGGGCAGCGAGCACTGGCAGCAACTGAGCAATTCCGGTGGTTTTGCCTTCCATATCGCCGGGCAGTTCCCGGGCTTGAACCTGGCCTTCTGGGCGATCCGAGGATAATCCGCGATGCATCCTAATGATGACGACCGCACCCAGTTCATGCCGCGCCCGGGTGGCCGTGCGCCGGAACCCGCGCGTGCAGAGCCCGCGCCTTTGTCAGTGCCCGCCGCGCCGATGCTCACCGGTAAGAGCCAGGGCCTCAACCCGCTGGAAAGCGCCGCCGGCCCGCTGCTGGCATTGCTGACGCGGCTGCGCAACACCATCGCCCACCCGGCGCCGGCCAGCCTGCGCGCGCAACTGTTGGCCTACCTGCGCCAGTTCGAAGAACGTGCCGAGGCCGCCGGCGTGGCGCGCAACGAAGTGCTGCTGGCGCGCTATGCGCTGTGTACCGCCCTGGATGAGGCGGTGCTGAGCACGCCGTGGGGCAGCACCAGCGAGTGGGGCAAGCAGAGCCTGTTGATCACCGTGCATAACGAAGCCTGGGGCGGCGAAAAAGTCTTCCAGTTGCTCGACCATTGCCTGCAAAGCCCACGGGAACGCTTGTACCTGTTGGAGCTGTTGTACCTGTGCATGTGCCTGGGTTTCGAAGGTCGCTACCGCGTGATGAACGACGGCCGCAGCCAGTTGGAAGCCTTGCGCGAGCGCACCGCTGCGGCGATTCGCAGCGCCCGTGGCGAGCACGAGCGCGAGTTGTCGCCGCATTGGCGCGGCGTGACCGTGGCACGAGATCGCCTGGCGCAATTTATGCCGCCGTGGATCGCCGTGGCCATCGGCCTGGCGCTGCTGCTGGCGCTGCTGTTCGTCTTGCGCATGCTACTGGCGGGGCAGGCCGAACCGGTGTTCAAGAATATCCATGCCCTGGGCGAGATCCCGGTGCAGAGCATCGATCGCCCTGTGGCGCAGCCCAAGGTCATCGAACGCCCGCGCCTGGCCGGCTTCCTGGTGGACGACATCAAGGCTGGCCGGGTGGCGGTGGAAGATGCCGTTGACCGCTCGGTGGTGACAATCCGTGGCGACGAACTCTTTGCGTCCGCCAGTTCCAGCATCGTCGATGACTATCAGCCGTTGATGCTGCGCATCGCCGACGCCATCCGCAAGGTCAAGGGTCAGGTGCGCGTGACGGGGCACAGCGATAATCGCCCGATTGCCACGCTGCGCTTCCCATCCAACTGGGCGCTGTCTGAAGCACGGGCCAAGTCGGTACTGGAGATCCTCGCCGCCAAGACCGGCCAGGGCGAGCGCTTCAGCGCCGAGGGCCGCAGCGACACTGAGCCGGTGGCCACCAACGCCACCGCCGAAGGCCGTGCCCGCAATCGTCGGGTTGAAATCACCGTATTGGCGGAGGGCGTCGAGTGAAGGCGTTTTTCAGTTTTATGATTCGCTGGGTGATCCCGGTACTGGGCCTGATCGCCCTGAGCCTGATCATCTGGTTTGTCGGGCCGTTGCTCGACGTGCTGGTGCCGCAGGGGCGCCGCTGGGCGTTGATCGTCCTGATGTTCGCGGTGTGGATCGCCTATCGCGTGTTCCGCATTATCCAGGCGCGCCGTCAGGCCGCCGAAGTAATGCGCAGCCTGGCGGCGGACGCCCCGGTGGACCCCAACAGCGTGGCCACCGCCGAAGAACTCGCCACCCTGCGCCAGCGCATGGACGAGGCCCTGGCGCTGCTCAAGAAAGCCAAACTTGGCGGCGACGAGCGGCGCAACCTCTACGAACTGCCGTGGTACGTGATCATCGGCCCGCCGGGTTCGGGCAAGACCACCGCACTGGTCAACTCCGGCCTGCACTTTCCGCTGGCCGCGCAGCTGGGCGCCGGGGCGGTGCGTGGCGTCGGCGGTACGCGTAACTGCGACTGGTGGTTCACCGACCAGGCCGTATTGCTCGACACCGCCGGCCGCTACACCACCCAGGACAGCAACTCGACGGTGGATAAAGCCGCGTGGCTGGGCTTTCTCGACCTGCTGAAAAAACAACGCTCGCGCCGCCCCATCGACGGCGCATTCATTGCGATCAGCCTTTCGGATTTGCTGCTCGGCACCGACGCCGAGCGCGCCGCCCACGCGGCGGCGATTCGCCTGCGGATCCAGGAGCTGTACACGCAATTGGGCGTGCGGTTCCCGATCTACCTGATGTTGACCAAACTCGATTTGGTCCCCGGCTTCATGGAGTTTTTCGACAACCTGAGCAAGGAAGAGCGCGCCCAGGTCTGGGGCATGACCTTTGCCCTGGACGACGGCAAAAGCACCGACAGCCCGCTGGCGCATCTGAAAAGCGAGTTCGCCGGCCTGGAACAGCGCCTCAACGAACGCTTGGTGGAACGCCTGCAACAGGAGCGCGACCCGGCGCGGCGCGACCTGATCTACGGCTTCCCGCAGCAATTCGGGGCCTTGAAGGATTGCCTGCAGAGCTTCCTCGAAGGTGTGTTCAAACCCAACGCGTTTGAAGAGCGTGTGTTGCTGCGCGGCGTGTATTTCACCAGCGGCACCCAGGAAGGCAGCCCCATCGACCGCCTGATCGGCGCCATGGCCCAGAGCATGAACCTGGACCGCCAGCACTTGGCGCGCCAGAGTGGCACCGGGCGCAGCTACTTCATCGAAAAACTGTTCACCGCCGTCGCCTTTGCCGAACGTGGCCTGGTGGGCGTCAATCCCAAGGTCGAGCGGCGTCGCAAGTGGATCGCGCGCGGTGTACTCGCGGCCACCGTGGCCCTGGTGGTGGTGGTCAGCGGCCTGTGGTGGGTCAGTTATCGCGCCAACCAGGCTTATATCGCTCAGGTCGACCAGAAGGTCGCGCCCTTGGGCCAGACCGTGCAAAACCTCAGCCCGGCACAGCGCGATGTGCTTGCGGTGCTGCCGCTGCTCAATGCGGTGAAGAACCTGGCGGGGGATTCGCCGAGTTGGTCCGAGGGCCTGGGGCTGTATCAGGGCGACATGCTCGAAGCCGAGTCCGCCAGCGTCTACCGCAAATTGTTGATTGCCGTATTCGCCCCGCGACTGGTGACGCGCATCGAGGAACAACTGCACGGCGGCGGCAATTCCGACTTCCTCTACGAAGGCCTCAAGGCCTACCTGATGCTCGCCGACAGCGAGCACTACGACCCGGACTTCATCAAGGCGTGGATTGCCCTGGACTGGGACCGCAACCTGCCACGGGACCTGCCGGCCGATCAGCGCCAGGCGCTGACCGGGCACTTGCAGGCCCTGTTCGAACGCCATCCGCCGAACGCACGCCTGGACCCGCGCCTGATCGACGACCTGCGTCGTCAATTGCAACAACTGCCGGTGGCGCAGCGTGTGTATGACCGGGTCAAGCGCCAGAAACTGCCCGACGGTATCCCGGACTTTCGCATCAACGAAGCCGCCGGGCGTGATGCTGCGCTGGTGTTCAGCCGCAAGAGCGGCAAGCCTCTGGGCGAGCCGTTGAGTGGGTTCTTTACCGCCAAGGGTTATCGTCAGGCCTTCCTGCTGAGCAGCTTGAACCAGACCGGCACCCTCGCCGAAGAACAGTGGGTGCTGGGCCACGAACAGGCCGATCAACAGAACGTGGTGAGCCTGGCCGCCGATGTGCGGCGCCTGTATTTCCAGGACTACCAGCGCCAATGGGACGCCTTGCTGGCGGACATCGACTTTGTGCCGATCACCAGCGTGGCCCAGGCCGCCGACGTGCTGCGGGTGATCTCCGGCCCGACGTCGCCACTGAAAAAACTGCTGGTGGCGGTGGCCAAGGAAACCGATCTGCAAGCCGAAGAACGCCAACTGGCCGCCAAAGGGGTGCCGGTCGAAGGCGGCGTCGACAAGCTCAAGGAACGCCTCGGCAGTCTGCTGGGCCAGGATCAACCTACGGCCAACGCGCCGGCGGCGACGGACGATCCAGTCACTGCGCACTTTGCCGAACTCAACAGCATCGTCAGCAAGAATGAAGGCGAACCGGCGGCCATCGACGGCCTGCTGGCGGACATGAATGCGTTGTATGTGCAGGTCAGCGCCATGGTCGGCGCCAGCGGCGATGCGTTGCTCGGCGAGGCGAAGAACCAGGCGGCGGCTGCGGCCACACGGGTCAGCCTGAATGCCGAGCGCCAGCCGCCGCTGGTGCAGGGCATGGTCAAGTCGGTGGTCAACTCCACCACCAACAGCATGATGGGTGGGGTGCGTAACCAACTGAACGCGGCGTGGGTCAGCGAAGTGGTCAACGTGTACCGCCAGTCGCTGGCCGGGCGTTACCCGATGTCGCCGGGCAGCGCACGGGACGCCACCCTGGATGACTTCGGCCAGTTCTTCGGCGTGGGCGGGGTGATGGACAACTACTTCCGCAAATACCTGCAACCCTATGTGGACACCTCCGCGCAGACCTGGCGCTGGCAGCCGGGCGCGGCGCAGAAACTGGGGATCGCGCCGGGCGTGCTGCAAACCTTCCAGCGTGCCGCGACGATTCGCGATGCGTTCTTCCGCTCTGGCGGCACCCAACCGATTGTGCGGTTCGAGCTTAAACCGGTGTCGATGGACCCGAGCATCACCCAGTTCCTGCTCGACCTCGACGGCCAACAACTGAGCTACGACCATGGCCCGAGCCGCCCGGTGGCGATGCAATGGCCGAACCCGGGCAGCATTGGCGTGGTGCGTATTTCCATCATGCCGCCATCGGCCAGTGGCCGTTCGGGCGTGACCCTCGACGGCCCGTGGGCGTGGTTCCGCCTGCTGGAACAGTCGGACCTGACCCCCGGCAACTCGCCGGACCGTTTCAACCTGCGCCTGCGGGTCGACGGTGCGAGCATCGCGTACGAGCTGCGCGCCAACAGTGCTTTCAACCCGTTCAAGAGCCGCGTGCTCAGCGGCTTCAGCCTGCCGGAGCGGCTATGACGACGTTGGGTTTCTACGGCAAATTGGCCAGCCGTGGCGATTTCGTCAGCCGCGCCTTGCCCCAGAGCTTTATCGGCCCGTGGGACAGCTGGCTGGCGGCGGGGTTGCTCGCCAGCCAGAACAGCCTGGGTGGTGACTGGCTCAATGCGTACCTGGTCAGTCCGCTGTGGCGCTTTGTGCTGGCGCCGGGTGTGTGCGGGCCGGACGCCGCCGCAGGTGTGGTGATGCCGAGCATTGACAGGGTCGGGCGGTATTTCCCGCTGGCAGTGGTGGCGCTGCTGGATCACGACACCAACCCCGCCTCGCTGGTGGGGGGGCCGGATGCCTGGTTCGAGCAAGCCGAAGAATTGCTGCTCGGCACCTTGGACAGCGGCGCGACCTTTGAAGGCTTCAACGAGGGCCTCGACCGTTTGGGCGTGCCGACCACGGAACCGCGCGCGCTCGACAGCCGTTTTGCCGGCCTGCAACGCGTCGCCGCGACCGTGCCCCAAGGGCGGCTGGCTGCGCTGGCCGAACAGGCCTGCGAAGGCGCCAGCCTGTGGTGGGGCCGAGGCTCGCAACAGATTTCTCCTGGTTTATTGCGGTGTCAGGGCCTGCCTGCCGCCAGCGATTTTGCGCAGTTTTTGCTCGGACAAGAAGGTGTGGTGTAGATGGGGTCGACGTACAAATCCGCGAGCAAAAGCCATGTGGGCATGGTGCGCCAGGTCAACGAAGACGCCTGCCTGGACCTGCCGGAGAACCGCCTGTGGGTGGTGGCCGACGGCATGGGCGGGCATGCGGCGGGGGATTATGTCAGCAGCCTGATTGTCGACAGCCTGCGCAATGTGCCGCTGGGGCGCTCGCTGGATGAATACACGGCAGCGCTGCGCAATGATTTGGTGCGCATCAACGCCGCCGTGCGCGAAGAGACCGCCCACCGTGGCGTGACCATGATGGGCAGCACCGTGGTGCTCCTCGCCGCTCGTGGCCTGCGTGGCGTATGCCTGTGGGCCGGCGACAGTCGCCTGTATCGCCTGCGCGATGGTGTGCTCGAAGGCATTTCCCGCGACCACAGCTACGTGCAAGACCTGCAAGACAGCGGCCTGCTCAGCGAAGCCGAAGCCCGTGTGCATCCGCGCGCCAACATCGTCACCCGCGCCATCGGCGTGGAAGCGCACCTGAACCTGGCGACAGTCGACCTGTTAATCGCCCCAGGGGACACCTACCTGCTGTGCAGCGACGGCCTCAACAAAACCGTCGAAGACCATGAGATCCGTGAAGTGCTCGGCCATGACACGCCGGATGAAATCGTGCGCAGCCTGGTGCACCTGGGCCTTAACCGCGGCGCCCCGGACAACATCACCGCCATCGTCGTGAAGGTATCGGCATGAACATCCTGATTCCGGGTTATGACATCGAAGGCGAGATCGGCGAAGGCGCCATGGCCAGCGTGTACCTGGCGACCCAGCGCTCGCTGGAGCGCAAGGTGGCGTTGAAGGTAATGGCAGCGGCCCTGGCGGCCGACCCGAGCTTCTGCGAGCGTTTCCTGCGCGAGGGCAAGACCCTGGCGCGCCTGTCCCACCCCCACACCGTGACCATCCATGACATCGGCAATGTCGGTGAGCTGTACTACATGGCCATGGAATACCTGCCCAACGGCACGCTCAAAGAGCGCATCGCCGCCGGCATGACGCCTGAGCAGGGCGTGACGTTGATTCGCCAGATTGCTTCGGCCTTGGGTTACGCCCATGCCCAGGGCCTGGTGCACCGCGACGTCAAACCGGCGAACATCCTGTTTCGCGCCGATGGCACGGCGGTGTTGTCGGACTTCGGCATCGCCAAGTCCCTGGACGACCGCACCCAATTCACCCAGGCCGGTTTCGCCGTGGGCACCCCGAGCTACATGAGCCCGGAGCAGGCGCGCGGCCAGGAGATCGACGGGCGTGCCGACCTCTACGCCCTCGGCGTGGTGCTGTATGAAATTCTGGTGGGCGAGCTGCCGTACAACGGCACCGATGCGCTTTCCACCGCCCTGGCCCACCTGACCGAACCGTTGCCGGAATTGCCGGTGCATCACGGCCGCTATCAAGGCGTGTTGCGCAAGTTGCTGGCCAAAGACCCTGCCGACCGTTTCCCGGATGCGGCGGCGTTGCTGCTGGCGCTGGACCAACTGCCGGCGGATTCGCCGGAAGCCACGTTAGTGCGGCCGGTGGCTCTGCCGCTGAGTTTCGACCTGGCGGGGATGACGCCGGAATCCATCGAGATTCCTACCGGCAAACCAGAGCCACAGCCCACGCCGCCGCCAGCGCGCCAGCCGGTGGTCACCCCGACCCAGCACGGCGAGCAACGGCGCGGACCGGTATTGGCATTGGCGGCCGTGGCGGTCGCGGTGGCATTGGCCATCGGCGGAGCCAGTTATTGGTGGATGAGTCGCAGCGATACGCCAGTGCCGCCGCCCACCGCCAGCCAGCCGAAACCGCCACCGACGCCGACTGCGCCGCCAGAGGTCAAACCGGCAGTGGCCGAAGCGGACGGCGGCGGCCGCCCGTTGCTGATGGCGGGCAAGAAAACCTTGTTCCAGCGCGTGCTGAGCAAGCCCGGCGCGAAACTCTCCAGCGACGCCGGCAGTGCGCCGGGCAAGGCGCTGCCGGCGTTCTCCGTGCTGTACGTGTACCAGCGTAAAGACGTGGGTGGCCAACCGTGGGTGCGCGTCGGCGCCGCCACCGATGGTCGCAGCGACGGCTGGTTGCCGGCCACTCAGGTCAGCGACTGGAAGCAGAGCCTGGTGCTCAAGTTCACCGAACGCTCGGGCCGCGCGCCGGTGATGTTCCTGCGTCAATCCGGCGAAGTGGAGAAATTGCTCGCCGACCCCGCCGCCGCCAAAAACGTGCTGGCCAAGGCGCAGAAAAATAGTGAAGACAATGGCCAGGTGCTGGCCTTGGAACCGGCCGCCAGCGCGGTGCCGCAGAACCAGTTTTATCTGCTGCCGATCTTTGATTCCAAAGAAAGCTTCGACGAAAACGGCCAGCCGGTGCAGTTGCTTAACGTAGCGTCCATCGACCCCGGCAGCAGCCCCGTGGCCAAGCCCGCAACGCCGATACTCAACGCCAACGCCGATGCGTTCCGCACGGCCGTGGTGTTGGTGGTGGACACCACTGTGTCGATGCAGCCGTATATCGACCAGGTCCGCGACGTGGTACACGAACTGCAAACCCGCATCGCCGAACGTGGCGAGCTGGACAGCGTGAGCTTCGGGTTGGTGGGCTTCCGTAACAGCATCAAGAAAACCCCTGGCCTGGAATACGTGGCCAAAACCTTGATCACCCTCGATCAGGGCCGCGACCCACAACGCTTTCTCGACATGGCGCGCCAGGTCAAAGCCTCGACGGTCTCCAGCCACTCGTTCAACGAAGATGCGTTTGCCGGGGTGATGCAGGCCGTCGAGGGCATGGACTGGTCCGGCTACGGCGGGCGCATCATCCTGTTGGTGACCGACGCCGGCGCACTGCGCAAGAACGACCCGTTCGCCGCCACCCAGATGAACGAAGCCGAAGTGCGCCAGGCTGCGTTGGGCAAGCAGATCAAAATCTACGCCCTGCACCTGCGCACCGACGCCGGCAAGAAAACCCACGCCGGCGCCGAAAGCCAGTACCGCATTCTTACCGCCGATGCCAACCCACAGATCGGCGACCTCTACACGCCGGTGCCGGGCGGCGACGTACGCAAACTGGGCGAGCGAGTGGACGAGATCGGCACGGTGTTCGCCAACCTCGTTCACCAAGTGCGCAGCAACACACCGCAAGCGGTGCCGACGCTCAGCTCGGCACCAAGCCTGGCGGATAAATCCGCAGCGGTCGGTTATGCGATGCACATGGACTTCCTCGGTCGCAAAACTGCGAGCCAGGCGCCGCAACTGGTCAGCGCCTGGACCGCCGACCGCGACCTGACCAACCCGGCGCTGCCGGCGTTCCAGGTGTGCGTGATGCTGACCAAGCTGCAGCTCAACGATTTGCAGCAATCGCTCAAGCTGATCGTCGACGCCGCGCGCAAAACCCAGACCTCACCCAAGGACTTCTTCCAGGAAATCGCCAGCGCCTCGGCCTACATGAGCCGCGACCCGCAGGCCCTGCGCAAGGGCGGCAACCTGGCCGACGGCGGCATCCTCGGCGAATACCTGGAGGGCCTGCCGTACCGCAGCAAGTCGCTGAACATGACCCAGGATTTGTGGTTGTCGCTGAGCGTGGCCGAGCAGGAAGACTTTATCGACGAGTTGGATTCGAAAATCCGCCTCTACGAAACCTTCCACAACGACGTGGCCAACTGGGTCCGTTTCGGCGATGCCGAGCCGGGTGACGCGTTGTACCGCGTGCCCTTGTCGACGCTGCCGTGATGCTGAACCTGAGCGCCGTGCACAAGAGCCGGGGCGCCGGTAGCCAGCGCTACAGCCTGGTGATCCCGGCGCTGCACCTGCGTGCGGGCGAGCAAGTGGCGATAGTCGGCCCCAGCGGCTGTGGCAAAAGCACCTTGCTGGACCTGCTCGCACTGGTGCTGGCGCCGGATCAGGTAGGCCGCTTTGAGTTCAATCAACAGGACATTGCCGGGCTGTGGCGCGCCGATCAGCAATCGACCTTGGCCCGGTTGCGCAGTCAGCACCTGGGTTACGTGTTGCAAACCGGCGGGCTACTGGGGTTTCTGGATGTGCGCGGCAATATCGCGTTGTCTCGCCAGCTACTTGGCTTGAAGGATGACGGCAGCGTGGCGCGGCTGGCCGACCAATTGGAAATCAGCGATCAGTTGGGCAAGAAGCCTTCGGCGTTGTCGGTGGGCCAGCGCCAGCGCGTCAGCTGTGCCCGTGCCTTGGCCCATGCGCCGCAACTGGTATTGGCGGACGAACCCACGGCGTCCCTCGATCCGTTGAATGCCGAGCGGGTCATGCACGCCTTGCTGGCTCAGGCCCGTGAACATCGCGCCGCCTGTGTGATCGCCACCCACGATGAGCCGTTGGCTCGCGCCAGTGGCTTGCAGGTTCGACGCATCCATTGCCGACGCGACAACGACGGTGGCGTCACGGCGACGCTGGGGGAGGCCGGTTGATGCGCATTCCTCTGGTGGCGTCGATCGCCTGGCAGGACTACCGCAACGACGCGTGGCTGTCGGCCTGCTCGGTGCTGGCGTTGGTGGCGGTGATCGCACCGTTGCTGGTGTTATTCGGCCTGAAATTTGGACTGGTCAGCAGTTTGACCGAACGTTTGGAGACGGACCCCGCCACCCGTGAAATTATTCCGCTGGGCGGTGGTCGATTCAGCAGCGCGTTTATCGAGCAACTGGGTCAACGGCCGGACGTGGCGTTCGCCATCCCGCGTACGCGGCAGATTGCGGCCACGGCGCAGGTGGGCACATTGGTGCTGGAGATGCTGCCGACCGCGCCGGGCGATCCGCTGCTTGGCGGTTTGCCGGTGCCTAAGGGGCTGGAGCAGATCGTCCTGAGCCACACCGCCGCCGAGAAACTCGCGGCGCGGCCCGGTGACTGGCTGGAGACCCGTTTCGCGCGGCAAGTGGCCGGGCGTGTCGAGGCGCGTGATACGCGGTTGCAGGTGCTGGCGGTGTTGCCCCTGGAGGCGTTCGCCCGGGACGGACTGTTCGCCGGGCTGGGCTTGCTCGAAGCGGCGGAAGACTATCGCGACGGCCGTGCTGTGCCGGCGCTGGGGTGGGACGGTGAGGCGGTGGGCGTGGGTGAGCAGCGCGTCTACCCGGCGTTTCGTTTGTATGCGCGCGGTCTCAACGATGTGGAGCCGTTACGAGTGTTTTTTGCGAGGCAGAACATGCTGGTGTCGACCCAGGCGTTGAGCATTGCACAGGTGCAATCCTTGAGTCGCAACCTGTCGATTGTGTTCTGGATCATCGCCGGGTTGGCATTGGCCGGGGCGTTCGCGGCGATTTTCGCCGGTGCCCTGGCCGCGGTGGCGCGCAAGCGTCGAGAATTGTCGGTGCTGCGCCTGCTGGGGTTTTCCACCGGTGCGCTGTTGCTGTTTGTGGTGTTGCAGGCGCTGTACAGCGCGGGGTTTGCCGCCGTGTTCAGCGCCGGGTTATACGGCCTGGCCGAGGCGGGGTTGAATCAATTATTCGTGCAGGTGCCGGGCGAACACGCCAGTCATCTGTTGGCGCATCACTATGGCTTGGCCCTGGTGGCCGTGCTCGGCGTCAGCGCCGTGGCGGCGGCCTGCGGCGGTTGGCGGGTGGCGCGTATCCAGGCTTCTGAAGGGATCAGAGATGTATAAGTTATTGGGCGCCTGTGTGGCGCTGAGCCTGGCCTCCCTGGCCTGGGCCGATGAAGCCAGCGACAAGCTGGACAACCCCAAACCGTTGCCGGATGACGTGATCCTGCCGCTGCCCTGCGAAGGCAACATGGTGTTCCGCTACGCCTACGTGTTGGCCCAGGGCACTCTCGATGACCGTGAGATCAGCCTCGGTTACCCCTTCAGCGAAGGCGAAGCCGGTTACCAGCAGTCTTTTATCTCCGGCTACCGTCGCGACTTCATCAACGGTCAGTTCACCCTCAAAGACCTGCCCAAGGACTGGAGCAAAGTCATCACGCCGTTGATGCCCAAGACCGACGCCAAAACGCCGCTCAAACCGATGCTGTATTTCATCGGTAAGTACGAAGTGACCGCGCGCCAATACGCCCAGGTGATGGCTCAGGCGCAGTCCCTGGCCAGCGGCGAGCCGGCCCCGGCCTGTGACGCGCCGACCGGGATGGCCGCGCGTTTGCCCAAGGTGAAGTTGTCGCGGTTTGAGGCCGAGCGGTTCTCGGCGGTGTACAGCGCCTGGCTGCTCAAATATCACCGGGATGCGCTGCCGGTCAGTGGTCGCGGCTCGTCCGAGGACGATGGCGGTGTGGGCTTTGTACGCCTACCCACCGAAGTGGAGTGGGAATTCGCCGCCCGGGGCGCCCAGGCCGTGAGCCGTCAGGACCTGGAAGGGCGGCTGTTCCCGCGCCGCACCGAAGGCAGCGACAGTGACGGCCCGCTGGGTGACTACGCTGTCTTCAACCAAGTGGCCGGCGGTACTGGCCAGGCCGCGCGGTTGATGCCCATCGGCACCAAACTGCCCAACCCGATCGGCATGTTCGATGTGATTGGCAACGCTGCGGAAATGGTCCAGGAATCCTTCCAGCTGGTCCACGCCGGCCGCCGCCAGGGCACCTATGGCGGGTTCGTGGTCAAGGGCGGTAATTACCTGGAAGGCGAGGGCACGTTGTTTACCGGCATGCGCCGTGAGTACCCATTGTTCGCCGCCGACGGCACCGAGCAAAGCAACGAGACCACCGGTTTCCGCGTGGCAATTGGCGCACTGTCGGCGCCGCGCTCGCGCTACAAGGAGCTGTTTGCGCAGTGGCAGAAAGAAGGTCGCCTGGCCTCGCTGACCGATGCCATCGACGACGCTCAGGACCCGACCAAGCGCCTGGACAGCATCATCGCCGCCAGCGTCGACCCCAAGCTGCAAGCCGAATTGGGACTGGTCAACGAGGAACTCAAACGCAACGTATCGCTGATCGCTCAACAGCGCGAAGAAGCGGCGGGCAACCTGATCCAGTCGGCGGCCCTGGTGGCCGAGACGATCAGCAACTACAACATTCGGCTGATCAACTTGCAGAAGAGTCGGCAGCAGGCGGTGGACAACAAGGACGAAGCCAGCGCGCAGCTGTTCGCTACGGCCATCGACAATGGCCGAAGCGCGCTCGACGGCGCGGTGGCGATCTATATCGACAACCTGGCCACCGGCACCCGCTATACCGATGCGGTGATCCAGGCGCAGTTTCAACGGATCAAGGAAGAGTTGGATCGCAAACCGGTGCTCGGCAAGAGCCTGGTGACGCGCGCAACACTGTTCGTTCGCCATGTCGGCAACTACCGCAAGCAACAGCGGGCCGACCCGGCAACGATCTTGAAGGAATTGCTCGCAGCGAGCGGTCAGCGGTCTTGATCGTTGGCTGTATGGCGAGCTTGGAAGGGACTCAGGCGGCATCGGCCGTGCTGGGCAAGTCAAACTTAGAAGAGAACACAACTTATGCTTTTTTCCCGTAAGGCGGTTTCCAAGCGTCACTTGCTGCTGATCGCAGCCGGTTTCAGCACCGTACTGACCGGTTGCGCCACGTCGCCGGCCTCCAAGGTCGCGTCGAGCACCAAGGTCGAGTACTACCCAAGCTGCTACGAGCCGGTCCAGCACCTGCGTGCCACCGATTCGGACATGACCAAGTCGGTCGTTACCGGCGCGGCCATCGGCGCTGCCGGCGGTGCCCTGCTGGGCGTGTTGAGCGGCGACAAGGACAAGCGCGGCCGTAACGCCGCCATCGGCGCGGCGGGCGGTGCCCTGGCCGGCGGCGCGGCGGGTTACTACACCGAGCGTCAGAAGCAGATTGCCGACGACAACCAGCGCATTGCGTCCTACGCGGCCGACGTCAACAAGAGCGCGTCCGACATCGACCGCAGCACCGCCTACGCCAAAGCCTCGCAGCAGTGCTACCAGAGCGCGTTCACCAAGCTGGTGGCCGATCGCAAAGCCAAGACCGTCAACGACACCGAAGGCCGCAAGCGCCTGGCGGAAATCGTCGCCGGCCTGAAGGAATCCAACGACCTGATCGTAGCGGTCAACGGCAAAGCCGCCGAAGACCTGAACAACTACACCCAGGCTTACGAGAAAGACCTGCAACAGGTCGGCGTGCAGCGTAACGACGTGGTGACCGTGGCCACTGCCGATACCACTCCGGTGGTTGCTCCGACCAAGGGCAAAAAGGCTGTGAAACCGGCCAAGAAGCCAGTGCTGCCGGTGGTGCCGAAAGAAGCCGTCGCTACCGAGAAAACCCTGCAGACCGCGCAGACCAAGCAAGCTGAAAGCAAGCAGGTCGCCAGCGCCGGTAAGGCACAGATCGAAGGCACCTGCCGCGATCCAAACCTGGCCGACTGGGCACCGGTCCCTTGCCCTAACGTTTAAGCAACATGTTGCTATAAGCGTTAAACGCCAGCCGATCTCCCGCTAAAGCGCGAGATCGGTGGCGTTCTTCCGGCAAATCGCTACACTGCTGCGGCCACTCAATAATTACACCGAGGCCGTGTGCATGAAATTTCGTCTTCTCCTGTGGGTGCTGGGCCTGATGATGGGCAAAGCCAGCCGCACCAACCCTGCCTTTCAGCAACAGCTGGGTGATAAAGACCTGGCGTTCCAGTTGCAGACCCTCGACGGCAAGGTTGCCCGTCATTTCATCGTCAAAGATCAGCGCATTACCAGCCGCTCAGGTGTTCACCCCGCGCCGGCGTTTGCCATTGCCTTTAAAGATGCCGCCTACGGCTTCGCCACGATGCAGGCGAAAAACAAGCAACTGGCGTTTATGACGGGGATTCAGGACAAGTCGATCCAGATCAAGGGCAACCCGGCGCTGGTAATCTGGTTCCAGGGGCTGACGAAGTACTTGAAGCCGAAGAAAAAGAAGTAGGGCTCTTCAGCTAGACCGAGTTGGATTTATCGGGGGCAAGCCCCCTCCCACATTTGGAATGCATTCCCATGTGGGAAGGGGCTTGCCCCCGATAGCTATATGACAGGCGCTACACTCAGCCCTGAGTGAATTGCGAAGCCAATTCGCGCAGCAAGACTTCGGCGTCCAGCACCTTACCCACCACTTCGTCAGCTTTGTCCCGGCTCAAGCCCAGACGCTCAAGCAGTGCATCCGGGATCGCCTCGTCCGGTCCGGAACCGATCCCACGGCTGCGCAGCAGGCGAACGGCCAGGCACACCAGGTTCGGGTACTCGGCGTAGTTGCCGTCGTAGGTCGGGTCGTGCTGGAAGCGCAGGGCGGTGGACAATTCGTCCGGCATGTCCCAATAACGCATCAACCAGGCGCCGATCTGCTCGCGGCTGATGCCCAGCAAGTGCTGTTCCACATAGCTGTGGCACAGGTGCGGGTTGACCTCCAAGTGGCGGCAGATCAGCGAGAAGTGCGGCGGGAACACATGGGCCAGCAACAGGTAGCCAAAGTTGTGCAGCAGGCCGGCGAGGTACGTCAGGCCCGCTTCCGGGCGCTGGGCGCGGGGCATGGCGCGGGTCAGGCCCTCGATCACGGCCGCGGTGTAGATCGACTGGTGCCAGTACGGCGTGGCCTGTTGCGGATGGTCCTTGGGCAGGCTCAAGGTTTTGCCCAGGGCCAGGCCCAGCGCCAGGTTGATCACCAGGTCGAACCCCAGCACGCGCACAATGGCGTCTTCCACGGAGCGGATTTTGCCCGGCGACGCGTAGTACGGCGACGCCGCCCAGCTCACCACCTGCGCCGCCAGCGCCGGGTCGGTTTCCACCACGCCGGTGATGTCGTCGATGGTGGCGTTGGGGTCGACCCGCAGCTTGATGATCTTCTGCGCAGTGTCGGCCAGCGGTGGAATTTCGATGGTCGCTTCCAGGCGCTGCTGGATACGGCGAGCGGTGAACGCCTGCATCGCCTGGGTGATTTCCTCGCGGTCATCATTAGGGCGGTCGAGGTTCGGGCGGATATTGCTCAACGGCTCGCCGAATTGCGCGGCGCTGGCCTTGGTGAGCATCGTCTTGAAGGCATCGGTGGGGATTTCCAGCAGCAGCCCGGCTTCGCCCGAATGCACCAACAGGCTCGGCTCGTTGAGCAGGCTGCCTTCGTACAGGCATGGCGAACTGGTGAGCGGCGGCAGGCCCGGCAGCAGTTTCAGGTCGTGCTTGTCCAGCATGCGCTTGATGCGATCCGGCGCCACGGCGGTCAGGCGACGCCCAGTGAGTTCGGCGAGGCGGTTGAGGTCCAGCAGTTGGTTCTGGGGAAACAGCACCATCAGTGCGCCCACCGCGTCTTCCAACAGCACGGCCTGCACCTTTTGCGCAGGATTCAGGCCCGGTTGTTCGGCGACTTCCGTGTAGCTGACGGCAAGCTTGGCGAGCAGGGCGCGGATAACCGGCGGGGCGGCCAGCGGGGCTGTGGCGTGGGCAACTTCTGACATGGCCTGATCCAATTTCGTACAGTCACCGAAGTATAACCAGCTTGATACAAGTGTTGGTCGGATAAGTGCTTTTTGTGACCCGGTTGGGGATCCGCGACGCCTTTTGCTTCTGTAGCGTCAAACCTGGCCGTATTGCTGACCGTGCCGCAGCCAGCGATCCAACAGCGGGCTGACATGATCCGGCCAGCGCTCCAGCAGGGCTTGCGCCGCATCGCGGACGGCCGGCAGCAGGTCGGCGTCGCGCATGAGGTCGGCCACTTTGAACTGCAACAGGCCGGTCTGGCGCGTGCCGAGCATTTCACCGGGGCCGCGCAGTTCGAGGTCTTTTTCGGCGATGACAAAACCGTCGTTGGTTTCGCGCATGATGCCCAGGCGCTGGCGGCCGATCTGCGATAGCGGTGGGTGGTATAGCAGCACGCAGTGGCTGGCGGCGCTGCCTCGACCGACGCGGCCGCGCAGTTGGTGCAATTGCGCCAGGCCCAGGCGTTCGGGGTTCTCGATAATCATCAGGCTGGCGTTGGGCACGTCCACGCCGACTTCGATCACCGTAGTGGCCACCAGCAGTTGCAGGTTGCCGGCCTTGAATTCGGCCATCACCGCCGCTTTTTCCGCCGGCTTCATACGACCATGGATCAGCCCGACCTTGAGTTCGCCCAGGGCGCTGGTGAGGTCTTCGTAGGTGGTTTCGGCGGCCTGGCAGGTCAGCTCTTCGGACTCTTCGATCAGCGTGCAGACCCAGTACGCCTGGCGCCCTTCGGCGCACGCGCCGCGCACGCGCTCGATCACCTCGACCCGCCGCGTATCGGTGACCAGCACGGTGTTGACCGGGGTGCGACCGGGCGGCAATTCGTCGAGGATCGAGGTGTCGAGGTCGGCGTAAGCGCTCATCGCCAGAGTGCGTGGGATTGGCGTGGCAGTCATGATCAGCTGATGCGGGCTCATGCGTCCGCCCACGCCTTTCTGACGCAGGGCCAGGCGTTGCTGCACGCCGAAGCGGTGTTGTTCGTCGATGATCACCAGCGCCAGGTTCTTGAACTGCACTTCGTCTTGAAACAGCGCGTGGGTGCCCACCACCATGGGGGCACCGGCGGCGATCTGCTCCAGGGCGGCTACGCGGTTCTTGCCCTTGAGCTTGCCCGCCAGCCACGCCACTTCCAGGCCCAGCGGTTCGAGCCAGCGCTTGAAGGTGATGAAATGCTGCTCGGCGAGAATCTCGGTAGGCGCCATCAGCGCCACCTGGTAACCGGCTTCCAGCGCCTGCAGCGCGGCGAGGGCGGCGACCACGGTCTTGCCTGCGCCGACGTCGCCCTGGATCAGGCGCAGCATGGGTTCGTGCTGGCTCAGGTCATAGGCGATTTCGTTGCCTACGCGCTGCTGGGCGCCGGTCGGCGTAAAGCCGAGATTGGCCAAGTATTGCGCGGGCAGACGCGTGGCCTTGGGCATCGCCGGCGCGCGCAGGGAGCGCATGCTTTCGCGCAGGCGTTGCTGGGACAGTTGGTGAGTCAGCAACTCTTCGAAGGCCAGGCGGTGCTGGGCCCAGTGATGACCCAGGGCCAGCTCGTCCACGTCGGCATCGGCGGGGGGGGGATGCAGGTAGCGAATCGCATCGGCCAGTGGCGCCAACTGGTAATCGCGGGCCAACTCCAAGGGCAGCCAGTCGGGCAGGCTGGTGGGGCCGAGCATGGACAGCGTCTGCATGCACAACTGGCGCAGGCGCTGTTGAGTCAGGCCTTCGGTGAGCGGGTAGATGGGGGTGAGGGTGGTATCTACCGGTGGCGGTTCGTCGCCGGTGATGGCGCGGTATTCCGGGTGGTAGATCTCCAGGCCCGAGGCGCCGGGCCGGGCCTCACCGTAGCAGCGCACGCGGGTGCCGCGCTTGAGGCCCTCTTTCTGCGCATTGCTGAAGTGGTAGAAACGCAGGCTCAGGCCGCCGGTACCGTCCTGCAAGCGCACCACCAGGCTGCGGCGCTTGCCCATCACCACATCGGCACCGCTGACGGTGCCTTCGATCACCGCATCCTGCCCAGGGCGCAAGTGGCCGATGGGCACCACGCGGGTGCGGTCCTGATAGCGCAGGGGCAGGTGGAACAGCACGTCCTGGAGGTTCTCCAGGCCGACCTTGGCCAACTTCTCGGCCATGGCCTCACCGACACCCTTGAGTGCCGTCACCGACACCTGCGACAGCTCAGTCATACGGTTACTTAGCTCGCCGCAGTCGGCTTGGCCACCGAGCACAGGCGGATGGAGTCGGCGAGGATCTCAATCGCCTTGGGCCGTGGGAAGCTGGCGCGCCAGGCGATGGCCACCGTGCGGAACGGCACCGGCGGTGTAAGCGGGCGTACTTCGATCACGCCGGGAGCGTAGTGATGGCTGTCCACCGCCGACAGCGGCAGGATCGAGATGCCCAGGCCCGAGGCGACCATGTGGCGGATGGTTTCCAGGGAGCTGGATTCCACGGTGGTGTGCTTGGCGCCGTCGTTGCCCTTGGTGAGGGTCGGGCAGGCTTCCAGCACCTGATCGCGGAAGCAGTGACCTTCACCGAGCAGCAGCAGGCTCTTGTCGTTGAGCAGGGCAGCGTCGATGCTGGCTTTTTTGGTCCACGGGTGCGAGGCGGGCATCAGCACCTGGAACGGCTCGTCGTAGAGCGCCAGGGTGAGCACGTCCGCTTCGTTGAACGGCAGGGCGATGATGATCGCATCCAGCTCGCCGTTGCGCAGTTTGTCGCGCAGTACGTGGGTGAAGTTCTCTTCGATATACAACGGCATCTGCGGCGCGACGCGGTGCAGTTGCGGAATCAAGTGCGGGAACAGGTATGGGCCGACGGTGTAGATGGCCCCGACCTTGAGCGGCGCGGTCAGTTGGTTCTTGCCGGCCTGGGCCAGTTCGCGAATGCTTTGCGCCTGCTCCAGCACCTTTTGGGCCTGGGCGACGATGCCTTCGCCTACTGGCGTGAGGCGCACGGCGCTCTTGCTGCGCTCGAAAATCAGCACACCGAGTTCGTCTTCAAGCTTTTTCACGCCCACCGACAGCGTCGGCTGGCTGACATGGCAGCGCTCGGCCGCATGGCCAAAGTGTTGCTCTTGGGCGAGGGTCACGATGTAGCGTAATTCTGTAAGAGTCATAGCGGGCGTCCATGAGGTTGCGAGCCAAGCATACCGGCTGCAATCGATAGACGCACGTTATCAGAAGTTTGTTAGGGATTGAGTGGGAACTGCTGAGGATTTTGCTGAAAGTGACGAGGGTTACCCCTCGCCACACTCATGTTCAGCGACGACGCTTTTCGATGTTGTACACGAACGGTGCAACGATCTCGATGCTGCCGCTCTTGACCATATCGGCCGGCGGTTTGGGCAGCGGTTGGGCACGACGGATCATGTCCAGGGTGGCGCGGTCCAGGTCGGCGTTGCCGGAAAGGCCCACCAGCTCGTAGGACAGTACATTGCCTTCGGCATCGACCACGAACTTCAGGCGGTTGAGACCCTCCTTGCCTCGGGCCTGGGCGCCTGGCGGATACTTCTTGTACTTCTGCAGGTGCGCCAGCAACGTGCCTTCCCAAGATGCCTTGGCCGCCAGCTGTTGTGGCGACGGCCCTGGTGCAGGCTGTGCCGATTTCTGCGGTGGCGCTTGGGTCGGCGGCGTATCGCTCGGTGGCTCCTCGGAAGGTTTTTCCTTGGGCGGCTCGGGCTTTTTCTCCACCGGCTTGGGCGGCTGGGGTTTGGGCTTGGGCTTGACCGGCTTGGGCACCTGGATCGTCGGCTTGGGCGCTTCGGCCATTTTTGGCAGCGGCAGCTCTTCCACCGGGGCGGGCGGCTGCGGCGGTGTCACCACCTTCGGCGGGGCCGGAGGCGGTGGCGGTGCGGGAGCAGGCGCCAGGTCGATGACCATGGCAGCCGGCGGCAACTGCACAGTGCGCGGCGCCGACCAGTGGAGTGCGATGGCAATCGCGATGGCATGCACGCCCAGTACGACGGCGAGGCTGGTGCCATAACGCGTCAGTTTGTGGCGCGTCGTAATCATTTCTTGGCTGCCGTCTCAAGTCCAACCAGGCCAACCTTGAGGTAGCCGGCCGCCCGCAGGGCATCCATCACGCTCATCAGATCGCCGTAGTCCACGCCTTTGTCGGCTTGGAAGAAGATCGTCGTGTCCTTCTTGCCTTGGGTCTTGGCGTCGAGCACCGGCCCCAGGGTCTCGGCTTTGACTTCTTCTTCGCCCAGGAACAGACGTTGATCTGCCTTGACGCTGAGGAAGATCGGTTTTTCCGGCCGTGGCGCCGGTTTGGCGCTGGAGGCGGGCAGGTCGACCTTGATGTCTACGGTGGCCAACGGTGCGGCCACCATGAAGATGATCAGCAGCACCAGCATCACGTCGATAAACGGGGTGACGTTGATTTCGTGGTTCTCGACGAGTTCGTCGTCGCCTTGATTCAAATGCAGGCCCATGGCCGATTACCCCACTTTCACCATGTGCGGTTGCGAGCTGCGCTCGGTAGGCAGGTGGTCGAGGTCGCGGCTGACCAGCAGCAGGACTTCCGCCGACGCGTCCGACACCTGGGCCTTGTAGCCGGCAATCGAGCGGGCGAAGACGTTGTAGATCACCACTGCCGGGATCGCTGCCACCAGACCCAAAGCAGTTGCCAGCAGGGCTTCGGCGATGCCGGGGGCAACCACGGCGAGGTTGGTGGTCTGGGTTTTGGCGATGCCGATAAAGCTGTTCATGATGCCCCATACGGTGCCGAACAGACCTACGAACGGTGCGGTGGAGCCGATGGTCGCCAGAACGCCGGTGCCGCTGCTCATGTTGCGGCCGCAGGCAGCCACCAGACGCTCAAGGCGGAAGGCGACACGCTCTTTGATGCCTTCTTTTTCGCGAGTGTTGGCCGACAGGCGCATCTCTTCCAGTGCATCGTGCACCAGGGTATTGGCCAGGGTGCCTTTCTTGGCTGCGCTTTCGCTGGCTTCCTTGAGGGTGGTGGCCTTTTTCAGATGGACGATTTCAGTACGCAGGCGACGCTTGGCGCCCAGCAGCTCGAAGCCTTTGGCGATCCAGATGGTCCAAGTGATGATCGAGGCTATGGCCAGGCCGATCATCACAGCTTTCACCACCACGTCAGCGTTCTGGTACATACCCCAGGGCGACAGGTCGTGGGCCATGCCCAAGGTGTTGTTCTCTTCCAGCACCACACCGGTGTCGTCCGCAGCCGGGGCGGCCGGGTCGGTGGCGACTGGCGCGGCAGGCGGTGCGGGCGGGGTGGCGGCATTCTGCTCGGCGGCAGCAGGTGTGGCGGGTGCGGTTGCATCGGCGAATGCGGCGGTCGGCGCCAGCAGAACGCTGAACAGCAGCGCAGCAATCGCGCGCCAGGCGCGGGAAGGGCTGTGAGGCTTGGTTGGCGAAGCGGGGGTTGTATTACGTGTCATGCTGGCCGGACCTGAGAGAAAGAATGAGTGATTGTCCTTCCAGACCCAGAGCAAGGGGCGAGGACAAATGGGTGGTCATTATTGCAAGTAATTCTTGTTAACAGAAGTAATACAGTAACTTTATTTGCCCTTTTTCTGGCCGTCGGTCAACTGAGAGGGCTAACCTAGACCTTTCAATACGGAGTTTTATGATGTCCGCGCCTTCTGTTGTGATTGTCGGATGTGGCGATGTGGGGAGTCGGTTAGCCAGCCAATTGCTTGCCTCGGAATGGGAGGTGTACGGCCTGCGGCGCGACATTTCGCGCTTGCCTGTCGGGGTGATCGGCATTGGCGGTGACCTGTTCAAAAAGGACTGCCCCGATACCTGGCCAATCGGCGGCGTGGATTACCTGGTGTATTGCGCCGCCGCGACCGATCACGATGAAGCTGGCTACCGCGCGGCTTACGTGCAGGGGCTGCAACATGTTCTGGAGTGGCTCGGCGATTATGGCCAGCAACCCAAACATCTGCTGTTTGTGTCCAGCAGCAGTGTGTATGGGCAGCAGAACGGTGAATGGGTCGACGAAACGTCCGAAACCCAGGCCAAAGGCTATTCCGGGCAGATCATGCTCGAAGCCGAGCAGGTTGCCTTGAACAGCGGCATTCCTGCCAGCATTGTGCGGTTAACCGGCATTTACGGCCCAGGCCGCGAATGGTTGCTGACCCAGGTGCGCCAAGGTTACCGGGTGGCGGTAGATCCACCGTTATATGGCAACCGGATCCACGCGGACGACGCAGCAGGCTTGCTCGCGTTTTTGCTGCGGCATGTGGAGCAGGGCGGTTCGCTGGATAAGGTCTATATCGGTGTGGACGACGCGCCGGCGCCGCTGGCCGAAGTGGTGGCCTGGCTGCGCGATTATCTGGGCGTGACAGAGTGGTCAGACGAGGCCAGTGTGCGGCGTGCGGGGAGCAAGCAATGCAGCAACGCGCGGATCAAGGCGCTGGGCTGGGTACCGACATACCCGACTTACCGGGAAGGCTACGCGGCGATCCTCAAGGGCTGAAACACGATCTGAAAAATGTGGGAGGGGCCTGCCCCTCTCACATTCAACTGCCTGCAAGGGTCGTTACTGTTTTTCCAACAGCCATTGGCGTGGGCCTGGCGTAAACGAAGGTACTTCGTCTGCCTGTGCCGTATTGACCGCCTGGAAAATTTCCAGCTGTTTGCCCTTGCGCATGAAAATCCAAGGGTTGCCCTGGCCATTGAGTTGCAGCCAGATGCTGTCGTAGCCGCCGCTCATAGAGGCGCAATCGCCTGCCAGGCACAGCGAATACCGGTCGACTTTGGGTAGGCCGACAACCTTGCCGTCGGCCTGGAACTGCACGATTGCGCCGTTGCCGAAGCCGTCGGTGATTTTCCAGTCGCCGCCCAGGTAGGCGGCATAGAGCGCTCGTTCGAAGTTGGCGCCCAATGGTGCGCCTTCCGGGGCTGGGTCTTTAGCACGGGCGAACAGTTGCTCGGGCTCGTTATCGTTGGCCACTTGCAGCAACTGCTTACCTTTGCGCTTGAGTTCGGTGGCGGAGCTGCCATAAAAGTCCACGCTCCAGGCGCCGGATTGTTGCCCGAGCAACTTGCCTTCGGCGACCTCAAAACCGTTGTAGTAACGGGCTTGAGATGCCTTGACGTTGACCTCCCATTCGAGGTTCGGGCCAAAGCTTTGCAGCGCTTCACGCAGAGGGCCGCCCTTGGCTGCCGCATCAATGGCGACCTGATTGATCCAAGTGCCGCTTACGTCTTGGTCGGCAGGGTTGCTGGCACAGCCGCCGAGCAACAGGGCGAGCAATGAAGAAGCTACAAGCGCTTTGCGCATCATGAAATCCTTTTAAAACGAGGTCGGCGCAGCCTGTGGGGGCTGCGCCGGGTGTTTTACTCGATCACCAGAATCGCGTCCATCTCAACCTGCGCGCCTTTTGGCAGGGCTGCCACGCCGATGGCGGCACGGGCTGGGTACGGCTGTTCGAAGTACTTGCCCATGATCTCGTTGACCTTGGCGAAGTGGCTCAGGTCGGTGAGGAAAATGTTCAGTTTGACGATGTCCTTGAAAGAACCGCCGGCGGCTTCGGCCACGGACTTGAGGTTTTCGAAGACTTGCACGGTCTGGGCTTCGAAGCCTTCCACCAGTTCCATGGTTTTTGGGTCCAGAGGAATCTGGCCGGACATGTAGACGGTATTGCCTGCCTTGATTGCCTGGGAGTAAGTACCGATGGCGGCCGGGGCTTTGTCGCTGGTGATAACAGTCTTGGTCATGAATGACTCCTTGTAATAGGCAGTGGCGGGGTTGAAGAACTACGCACGCATGCGGGTAATGCGGATGACCCCGGTCAAGGCGCGCAGCTTCTTGATCACGCGGGCCAGGTGTACGCGGTCGTGTACGCTGACCACCAGTTGGACCACGCTGATGCGACCATCGCGTTCGTCCATGCTGATCTTTTCGATGTTGCCGTCGGCGGCGTTGACGCTGCTGGCCAGCAGGGCGATCAGGCCGCGCTGGTGCTCCAGCTCAACGCGCAGTTCGACGTTGAATTCGCCGGTGACATCCTTGGCCCACGAAAGCTGGATGCATTTTTCCGGGTTGTGCCGGATTTCGGAGATGTTGCGGCAGTTGTCCAGGTGCACCACCATGCCTTTGCCCGCGGACAGGTGGCCGACGATCGGATCGCCCGGGATCGGTGTGCAGCATTTGGCGTAGCTGAGCACCAGGCCCTCGGTGCCGCGAATCGCCAACGGGCCTTCGGGGCTCGGCAATTGCTCGCCCTCGCCCAGCAGGCGGCGGGCGACCACGTAGGCCATGCGGTTGCCCAGGCCGATATCTTCCAGCAGGTCTTCGATGGTTTCCTGGCGATATTCGTGAAGCATCGCCTGCACGCGTTCTTGGGGAATCTTGTCCAGGGCGCTGTCGAAACCGTTGAGTACCTTGTTCAGCAGGCGCTCGCCCAGGCTGACGGACTCGGAACGGCGCTGCAGTTTCAGGGCGTGGCGAATGTGTGTGCGGGCCTTGCCGGTGACCACGAAATTGAGCCAGGCCGGGTTCGGTCGTGCGCCCGGTGCGCTGACGATCTCCACGGTGGAACCGCTTTGCAGCGGCTCCGACAGTGGCGCCAGGCGCCGGTTGATGCGGCAGGCGATGCAGCTGTTGCCTACGTCGGTGTGTACCGCATAGGCAAAGTCGACCGCCGTGGAGCCCTTGGGCAGCTCCATGATCCGCCCCTTGGGCGTGAACACGTAGACCTCGTCCGGGAACAGGTCGATTTTCACGCTTTCGATAAATTCGAGGGAGTTGCCCGCGCGTTGCTGCATTTCCAGCACGCCTTTGACCCATTGGCGGGCGCGGGCATGGGTGCCTTTGGGCTGCTCGTCGCCACTGGATTTGTACAGCCAATGGGCGGCGATGCCGTTGTTGGCCATTTCTTCCATTTCACGGGTGCGGATCTGGATCTCGATCGGCACGCCATGCATCCCGAACAGCGTGGTATGCAGCGACTGATAGCCGTTGGCCTTGGGGATGGCGATGTAGTCCTTGAAGCGGCCGGGCAGGGGTTTGTACAGATTATGCACAGCGCCGAGCACGCGGTAGCAAGTGTCGACCTTGTCGACGATGATCCGGAACGCATACACGTCCATGATCTCGTTGAAGGCCCGACGCTTGCCGCGCATCTTTTTATAGATGCCGTAGATGTGCTTCTGCCGGCCACTGACCTCGCCTTCGATTTCGTCGATGGCCAGGCAATGGCTCAGCGACTCTTCGATCTTGTTGACGATTTCCTTGCGGTTGCCCCGGGCACGCTTGACTGCCTGGTAGATGCGCGCCGAGCGCATGGGATGCATCGCCTTGAAGCCGAGGTCTTCGAATTCGATGCGAATGGCGTGCATGCCCAGCCGGTTGGCGATGGGCGCATAGATTTCCAAGGTTTCCTTGGCGATGCGCCGGCGTTTTTCGCCGGACAGCACTTCCAGCGTGCGCATGTTGTGCAGCCGGTCGGCCAGTTTGACCAGGATCACGCGGATATCGCGGGCCATGGCCATGGCCATCTTCTGGAAGTTTTCCGCCTGGGCTTCGGCCTTGGTCTCGAAATTCATCTGGGTCAGTTTGCTGACCCCGTCGACCAGTTCGGCCACGGTTTCGCCGAATTGGGAGCTGAGAGCTTCCTTGGCGATTCCGGTGTCTTCGATCACGTCATGCAGCATCGCGGCCATCAGGCTCTGATGGTCCATGTGCATGTCGGCAAGAATATTAGCCACCGCAAGAGGATGGGTGACGTACGCCTCGCCACTGCGGCGGCGTTGGCCGTCGTGGGCTTGTTCGGCGTAGAAATACGCTCGGCGGACCAGGTTGACCTGGTCTGGGCCGAGGTAGGCCGATAAGCGATCGGCGAGGGCGTCTATGCTCGGCAAAGTGTGAACTCCTGCCGATGGTTTTGACCCCGCGCCGTGCTACGTCGACCAGGCATAGGCTTAGACGGCCTCGTTGGACTCGTCCTCGAACGCTGCGAACAGCGGTTCGTCTTCAACGATTTCGGCGTTGGCGATGAACTCGTAGCTCATCAGGCCTTCAGCGATTTCACGCAGGGCGACAACGGTCGGCTTGTCGTTTTCCCACTGGACCAGAGGCTCTTTGCCGCCAGTGGCCAATTGACGGGCACGCTTGGTAGAGAGCATGACCAGCTCAAAGCGGTTATCCACGTGTTCTAGGCAGTCTTCAACGGTTACGCGGGCCATGGTATTCCTCGGAGCGAATGCAAGATGCGCGCTGCCCGGTTGGGCGAGCGGACTGAGCAGTTTAAAAAATCACCAGCGTTTAGGGAAGCGCTGATTTTTCGCGGAACCTCGTCAAACCGCTGCAAGTGCCAATGTAAAGCCCTTGCAGCGGTTTTGGGAAGCGTCAATCAGCCGAGCAGTTCGGCCAGTAATTTGCCAAAACGCTGTTGTTGGCGCTTCTGCTGGAGCTGATTGGCGCGGAAAATCGCCTTCAGGTCCTCCAGCGCGTGTGAAAAGTCGTCGTTGATGATCAGGTAATCGTAGTCGACGTAGTGGCTCATTTCGCTGACGGCTTCACGCATGCGGCCATCGATGATCTCGTCGCTGTCCTGGCCACGGTTGGTCAGGCGTTGGTGCAGGGCTTGCAGCGAGGGCGGCAGGATAAAGATCGAGCGCGCATTGGGCATCAGCTTGCGCACCTGTTCGGCGCCCTGCCAGTCGATTTCCAGGATCAGGTCATGGCCTTCGTCCAGGGTCTGCTGCAAGTGGCTTTGCGAGGTTCCGTAGAGGTTGCCGAACACCTCGGCGCGTTCCAGGAAGTCGCCGTGCTCGATCATCTTCACGAACTCGGTGCGCTCGACGAAGTGATAGTGCACGCCGTTCACCTCACCCGGGCGCATGGCGCGGGTGGTGTGGGAGATCGAGATGCGGATCTGATCGTTGGTGTCGGTCAGGGCCTTGACCAGACTGCTCTTGCCCGCGCCCGAAGGGGCGGAAATGATGTACAGGGTGCCGGTGCTGTGGGTCATGGAGGTTGCCTTACTCAATATTCTGTACTTGTTCGCGCATCTGCTCGATCAACACTTTGAGGTTGACCGCCGCCTGGGTGCTGCGCGGATCGAAGGCCTTGGAGCCCAGTGTATTGGCTTCGCGGTTGAGTTCCTGCATCAGGAAATCAAGGCGCCGACCGGCGGCGCCGCCGGACTTGAGCACGCGGCGCACTTCGAGGATGTGGGTGCTGAGGCGATCGAGTTCTTCGGCGACGTCACTTTTCTGCGCCAGCAGCACCATTTCCTGCTCCAGCCGCGTCGGGTCGAGGTCGGCCTTCATATCGGCGAAACGGTCGAGCACCTTCTGGCGTTGGGTGGCCAGCATCTGCGGCACCAGCTCGCGCAGGATCGACACATCCTCTTCGATCGAGGTCAGGCGCTCGTTGATCAGACGGGCCAGCTCGGCACCTTCTCGCTCACGACCGGCCTTGAGTTCCTTCAGGCCTTGGTTGAACAAAGCGAGGGCTTCGGCATTCAGGGCCTGCGGGTCGATAGCGTCGGCTACCAGTACGCCCGGCCAGGCCAGCACTTCGAGAGGGTTGAGCGGCGCGGGGCGCTGGATCAGGTCGGCAATGGTTTCGGCGGCGGCGACCAGTTGCGCCGCGCGTTCGCGGTCGACCTGCAAGGGTTTGCCGGTGGTTTCTTCGGTAAAGCGCAGGGTGCATTCCAGCTTGCCGCGGGAAATGCCCTGACGCAGCGCTTCGCGCACGGCGCCTTCCAGGTCGCGGAACGACTCCGGCAGACGCAAGTGCGGCTCCAGGTAGCGGCTGTTGACCGAGCGCAATTCCCAGCTCAGGGTGCCCTGGACGCCGGCTTTTTCGACGCGGGCGAAGGCGGTCATGCTGTGCACCATGCGGGTACCTCGCGTTGCAGTCCCGCGATCACGGGCTGATGGGTAAATGAAGCAGGCAGGCTGCGAAGGCGCAGGATTGTAGCGCAGTGGGGCGAGTGCGCCCAAACAAAGGCCGACAGGCCGAGCATTCGTAACTGAATTTTTAGAAGTGCCCCGAAGCGGTTCGCGGCTCTATAATGCCCGGCAGTTTTCGTCCTCAGTACAGGTATCCCCTATGAAACGTCCAAGTGGTCGCGTTGCCGATCAGCTCCGCTCGATCCGCATCACCCGCAACTACACCAAACACGCCGAGGGATCCGTACTGGTCGAGTTTGGCGATACCAAGGTCATTTGCACCGTCAGCGTCGAAAATGGCGTGCCGCGTTTCCTCAAGGGGCAGGGTCAGGGTTGGTTGACCGCTGAATACGGCATGCTGCCTCGCGCCACCGGCGAGCGTAACCAGCGTGAGGCCAGCCGCGGCAAGCAAGGCGGTCGTACCTTGGAAATCCAGCGCCTGATCGGCCGCTCCCTGCGCGCCGCCCTGGACATGTCCAAGCTGGGCGACGTGACCCTGTATGTTGACTGCGATGTGATCCAGGCCGATGGCGGCACCCGTACCGCGTCCATCACCGGCGCCATGGTGGCCCTGGTCGACGCCTTGAAAGTGATCAAGAAGCGTGGCGGCCTCAAGGCCGGCGACCCGCTCAAGCAGATGATCGCCGCCGTGTCGGTCGGCATGTACCAGGGCGAGCCTGTGCTGGACCTGGACTACCTGGAAGACTCCGCCGCCGAGACCGACCTGAACGTCGTGATGACCAGCACCGGTGGTTTCATCGAAGTGCAGGGCACCGCCGAAGGCGCGCCATTCCAGCCGGCCGATCTGAACGCCATGCTGGCCTTGGCCCAGAAAGGCATGAGCGAAATTTTCGAACTGCAGAACGCCGCCCTGGCCGACTGAAACCGCCTCAAGGAGAAGCGCCATGAATGACGGCCAAATGCCGGTACCTACGCCTTCCTACGAGGTTCGGCAGAGTGCAATGCTGTGCCATCTCGCGGCGTTTCTCGGGTTTGTGTTCCCTTTCGGCAGTGTCGTCGGCCCGCTGATTCTGTGGCAGATGAAAAAGGAAGTGGACCCGTTCATCGACGATCAGGGCAAGGAAGCCTTGAACTTCCAGATCACCGTGGCTATCGCCTGGTTGGTCTGTATCGTGCTGGCATTCGCCGTGATTGGTTTTTTCCTGATGACGGCTCTGGCGATTGCCACTGTGGTGCTGACCATCATTGGTGGCATCAAGGCCAACAAGGGGATCGCTTATCGCTATCCGCTGACCTGGCGTTTGGTTAAATAATGACCGCCCACAAAAAAACCGACAGCGATGTCGGTTTTTTTGTGCCTGGGAAAAGACCTCAGATGGTCAGCGTCCAGTCGTAGTCCACGATCAGCGGCGCGTGTTGCGAGAAGCGCGGCTGGCGCGGCAAGCGTGCGCTGCGAACGAACCGGCGCAGGCCTGGGGTCAGCAACTGGTAATCGAAACGCCAGCCCAAGTTGAGCATCTCGGCCTGTTCATTGTCCGGCCACCAGCTGTACTGATCGCCTTCACGGCTGACTTCGCGCAGGGCATCGACGTAACCCATGTTGCCGACAATCTCGTCCATCCAGGCCCGTTCCGGCGCCAGGAAGCCTGGGGATTGCTGGCTGTCGCGCCAGTTCTTGATATCCAGCTTCTGTTGCGCCACGTACAGCGAGCCACAATAAATGTACTCGCGACGTTTGCGCCGCTGTTTATCCAGATAACGGGCGAAATCGTCCATTAGCTTGAACTTCTGGTTCAAGTCTTCATCGCCGTTCTGCCCTGATGGAAGCAGCAAGGTCGCGATGCTGACCTTGTCGAAATCGGCTTGCAGGTAGCGCCCGTAGCGGTCGGCTGTCTCGAAGCCGAGGCCGCTGATGACCGCCTTGGGTTGCAACCGCGAGTACAAAGCCACGCCACCTTGGGTGGGCACTTCGGCATCGCAGGCATAAAGGAAGTAGCCATCCAGTTGGAAGGCTGGGTCGTCCAGTTCAAAGGCGGAGGCGCGGGTGTCCTGCAGGCAGATGACGTCGGCATTCTGGGCTTGCAGCCAACTGAGCAAACCACGCTCGACTGCAGCCTGAATACCATTAACGTTCACACTGATGATCCGCATAAATGGCCCCAAAAATCGCGTGCGTGTATGATACACGCCGTCTACCTAATTAGCTAAATCCGTGGTATCTGAGGCTTTTTTCATGCAGGCGTATCAACGCGATTTCATTCGTTTTGCCATCGATCGCGGGGTTTTGCGCTTCGGTGAGTTCACCCTCAAGTCCGGGCGGACCAGCCCGTATTTCTTCAATGCCGGCCTGTTCAACTCCGGTTCGGCCCTGGCGCAGTTGGGCCGTTTCTACGCGGCAGCCATCGTTGAAAGCGGTATGTCCTTCGACGTGCTGTTTGGCCCCGCCTACAAAGGCATCCCTTTGGCCGCCGCTACGGCCGTGGCCCTGGCCGAGCATCATGGGCGCGATTTGCCTTGGTGCTTCAATCGTAAAGAAGCCAAGGCCCATGGCGAGGGCGGTAGTCTGGTCGGCGCGCCGCTGACTGGCGATGTGTTGATCATCGATGATGTGATTACTGCCGGCACCGCAATCCGTGAAGTGATGCAGATCATCGCTTCCCAGGAAGGCGCCAAAGCGGCCGGCGTGCTGATTGCGCTGAACCGCCAGGAGCGCGGCAACGGTGAGTTGTCGGCGATCCAGGAAGTTGAGCGCGATTTCGGCATTCCGGTGGTGAGTATTGTGTCGTTGAACCAGGTGTTGCAGTTCCTGGAAGATGACCCGCAGCTCAAGCAGCACTTGCCTGCTGTACGTGCGTACCGCGAGCAGTTCGGGGTCTGACACAGGCCCCTGCCACCTTGACTGGCAGTGCCTACAGGTCCCGCATAAAAAAGGCCCCCGTTCAATCGATTGAACGGGGGCCTTTTTGTATTCTCAGCGCTTAGGGGCGCTTGCGGTTGCTGATCAGCGTGCCCATACCGGTGTCGGTGAAGATCTCCAGCAATACCGCGTTCGGCACGCGGCCATCGATGATCAGCGAGCTGCCCACGCCGCCCTGCACCGCTTCAAGGGCACAACGAATCTTCGGCAGCATGCCGCCGTAGATGGTGCCGTCGGCGATCAGATCGTCGACTTGTTGGGTGGTCAGGCCGGTCAACACTTTGCCCTGCTTGTCCATCAGGCCGGCGATATTGGTCAGCAGCATCAGCTTTTCAGCCTTCAATGCCTCGGCCACCTTGCCGGCCACCAGGTCGGCGTTGATGTTGTAGGACTCACCGTTGGCGCCCACGCCGATGGGCGCGATCACCGGGATGAAGTCGCCTTTTACCAGCAGGTTCAGTAGGTCGGTGTTGATACCGATCACTTCGCCCACTTGGCCGATATCGATGATTTCCGGCTGGGTCATTTCCGGCGTCTGACGGGTGACCGTCAGTTTTTTCGCGCGGATCAGCTCCGCGTCCTTGCCGGTCAGGCCGATGGCGCTGCCGCCGTGACGGTTGATCAGATTGACGATGTCTTTGTTTACCTGGCCGCCGAGGACCATCTCCACCACGTCCATGGTCTGCGCGTCAGTGACGCGCATGCCATCGATAAAATGACTCTCGATCGACAAACGCTTGAGCAGGTCGCCGATTTGCGGGCCGCCACCATGCACCACCACCGGGTTGATGCCCACGGCCTTCATCAGCACGATGTCGCGGGCAAAGCCGGTTTTCAGCTCGTCGCTTTCCATGGCATTGCCGCCGTACTTGATCACCAGCGTCTTGCCGACGTAGCGTCGAATATAAGGCAACGCTTCGGACAGGACCTTGGCGGTGTTGGCAGCGGCTTCGCGTTCGAGGGTCATTCAGGGCTCCGGTAAAAGATCAGAACGGTAATTGGAGATCAGGGGCAACACGTTTCAACTGGGCGTGGAACACGTCCTTGATGCGCTGCAACTCAGCCTCGGTATCCGCCTCGAAACGCAGCACCAACACCGGAGTGGTGTTGGATGCGCGAACCAGGCCCCAGCCTTTGGCGTAATCGACTCGCACACCATCAATGGACGTCAGGTTGGCGCCTTCACCCCATTGCGCATCGTGCAGTGCGTCAATGATGCTGAATTTGCTCTCCTCGGTCACATGGATATTGATCTCTGGCGTAGAAATATCGTTCGGGAAGGTCTGAAACAGCTCTTCGGCGGTGGATTCCTCCTTGCTGAGGATCTCCAGCAGGCGCGCGGCGCTGTAAATGCCGTCGTCAAAGCCGAACCAGCGCTCCTTGAAGAACACGTGGCCGCTCATCTCGCCGGCCAGCAGGGCGCCGGTTTCCTTCATTTTCTTTTTGATCAACGAGTGACCGGTCTTCCACATTAGCGGGCGACCGCCGTATTCCTTGATCAGCGGCGTGAGGCGACGGGTGCACTTCACATCAAAGATGATCTCGGCGTTGGGGTTGCGCTTGACCACATCGCGAGCGAAGAGCATCAACAGGCGGTCGGCGAACACGTTCACGCCAGTGTTGGTGACCACCCCTACACGGTCGCCGTCGCCGTCGAAGGCCAGGCCGACGTCAGCGCCGGTTTCCTTGACCTTGGCGATCAGGTCCACCAGGTTTTCAGGCTTGCCCGGGTCCGGGTGATGGTTGGGGAAGTTGCCGTCCACGTCGCAGAACAGCGGGACGACTTCGCAATTCAGGGCTTCGAGCAGCTGTGGAGCGATTACACCGGCGGCGCCATTGCCGCAGTCCACCACCACTTTGAGGCGGCGGGCGAGTTTGACGTCCCGGGTGATTTCATCGGAGTAGCGCTGCAGGATGTCGACCTGGGTGATGCTGCCCTGGCCACTGGTCAAGTCGTTGGTCTTGAGGCGGGTGTGCAGGGCCTGGATCTGTTCATTGGCCAGGGTGTCGCCGGCAATGACGATCTTGAAGCCATTGTAGTCCGACGGGTTGTGGCTGCCGGTTAGCATCACGCCGGATTTGCCGGCCAGTACGTTGGCGGCGTAGTACAACGCCGGCGTTGGCACCAGGCCCACATCGCTGACATGGCAGCCGCTATCGGCCAAGCCCTGGATCAGTTGCTCCACCAGCTCCGGGCCGGACAAGCGGCCATCGCGGCCGACGCACACATTCGGTTCGCCCTGCGCCAAGCTCTGCGCGCCAATGGCGCGGCCGATCCAGTAGGCGGTTTCGGCGGTGAGGGTCTTGGGGACCACGCCACGAATGTCATAGGCGCGGAAAATGCTGTCGGGGAACGTCGGGGCTACTCGGGCTGCGGTACTCATCGCGGGGGGAAACTCCATCTGAAGGGGGCAAGGCTGGCCTAAATGGGGGTGGCCGGCAGGCTCAAGCTGAAGGGTATGACGGCGTTTTCGGCAGAGAGTTCGTGGTGCACAAATGCCATCGCGGCTCGCGATCGGTCATTTTATTTGCGTAAGCCATTGATTTTAATGGATAAATATTTCCGATTAAATTCACGCATTCTTCATCCTGAAGAGCCTCGCTAGAAGCATTGAGCCGGACGTCAGTGTCCGGCCCGATTCAGCTTAGTCAGTGGCTGCCGGAATGCCCAAAACCGCCCGCGCCGCGTTGGGTTTCGTCGAATTCCTGTACCAGTTCGAAGTGCGCCTGCACCACGGGCACCAGCACCAGTTGGGCGATGCGCTCGCCAACGGCGATGTTGAAGGCGGTTTGCCCACGGTTCCAGCACGACACCATCAGCTCGCCTTGATAGTCCGAGTCGATCAGGCCCACCAGATTGCCCAGCACGATGCCGTGCTTATGGCCCAGGCCGGAGCGCGGCAGGATCAGCGCGGCCAGGCCCGGGTCGCCTACGTAGATGGACAGGCCCGTGGGGATCAGCAGGGTCTGGCCTGGCTCGAGCACGGTGTCTTGCTTGAGCATGGCGCGCAGGTCCAGGCCGGCGGAACCCGGTGTGGCGTAGGCCGGCAGTGGGAAATCGGTGCCGAGGCGAGGGTCGAGAATCTTGGCTTGCAAAGCGTGCATGTAAATTAAACCTGGTTCAGCCGTTGGGCGATAAAAGAGATCAGTTGGCGGGCAATCTTGCCCTTGCTGGTCTGGGCGAAAAGGGTGGCGTGCAGCTGGCGGTCGATCACGCTGCAAGCGTTTTCCTCGCTGTTGAAGCCGATGCTCGGGTTGGCGACATCATTGGCAACGATCAAGTCGAGGTTTTTGTCTTTCAATTTGCGTGCGGCGTAGTCCAGCAGGTGCTCGGTTTCGGCAGCAAAGCCGACGCTGAACGGGCGGTCGGGACGCGTGGCGATGGTTGCCAGGATGTCCGGGTTGCGCACCATTTGCAGGAGCAGGCCGTCGCCGCTTGTAGGGTCTTTCTTGAGCTTTTGCGGGGCGACGACTTCCGGCCGGTAATCCGCCACCGCTGCCGAAGCGATAAACAGGTCGCACGGAATGGCTGCTTCACAAGCTGCAAGCATGTCGCGAGCGCTGACTACGTCGATTCGCGTGACGCGGTCCGGGGTCGGCAAATGCACCGGGCCAGTGATGAGCGTGACGCGTGCGCCTGCCTCAACCGCAGCTTCGGCCAGGGCGAAGCCCATTTTCCCTGAGCTATGGTTGGTGATGTAGCGGACCGGGTCGATGTTTTCCTGGGTCGGACCGGCGGTGATCAGTACGTGCTTGCCCGTCAGGGCCAGGTGCTGGAAACACTCGGCGGCGCATTGCGCCAGGTCAGTGGCTTCGAGCATACGGCCCAGGCCCACGTCGCCACAGGCCTGGCTGCCGGACGCGGGGCCGAACACTTTGAGGCCACGGTCTTGCAGGAGTCGGGTGTTGGCCTGGGTCGCCGGGTCGCGCCACATAGCCTGGTTCATGGCCGGGGCGATGGCAACGGTAGCGTCGGTGGCCAGTACCAAAGTGGTCAGCAGATCGTCGGCGATGCCTTGGGCCAGGCGGGCGATCAGATCGGCGGTGGCCGGGGCGATCAGCACCAGGTCGGCCCATTTCGCCAGCTCGATATGGCCCATGGCTGCTTCGGCGGCAGGGTCGAGCAGATCCAGGTGAACCGGGTGGCCGGACAGGGCCTGCATGGTCAGAGGGGTAATGAACTCACTGCCGCCGCGGGTCATGACCACGCGCACCTCGGCGCCCTGGTCGAGGAGCCTGCGAACCAACTCGGCGCTCTTGTAAGCGGCAATGCCGCCGCCGACGCCGAGAACGATGCGTTTCCGATACAGACGCTGCATTGGTTTGCCTTTCCAGTTCAGTGAAGCCAGTTTCAGTGACGCCTGCGATGCCCCTCCCCAGGTGAAATCGCAGGCAAAAAAGAGGGCCTACGATAACACAGCGACCGCCACGCAACAGCGGCGCACATGCACAGGGAGGTGGGATGAGTATTCGCGATTGGCCGGCGGCAGAGCGGCCACGGGAGAAACTTTTGGAGTGGGGCGCGGCAAGTCTGTCCGACGCCGAGCTGCTGGCGATCTTCCTGCGTACAGGAGTGGCAGGCCGCAGTGCGGTGGACCTGGCGCGCCATCTGCTGACACAGTTCGGCGGCTTACGACCTTTGCTCGAGGCCAGCCAGACGTTATTCAACCAACAGTTGGGACTGGGGCCGGCGAAATTTGCGCAATTGCAGGCCGTACTGGAAATGTCCCGGCGGCATATGGCCGAACGCTTGCGCAAAGACTCCGTACTGGATAGCCCGGTGGTGGTGCGCGACTACCTAAAAGCGATGTTGCGGCATGAGCCTCACGAAATATTCGGCTGCTTGTTTCTCGACTCGCGGCACCGGGTGTTGGGTTTCGAGGCGTTGTCCCAGGGGACGATCGATGCCGCGATAGTTTATCCGCGACAAGTGGTCAAGCGCGCCCTGGCCTACAACGCGGCGGCGTTGATCCTATGTCATAACCACCCTTCCGGCAGCCTTGAGCCCAGTGCAGCTGATCGAAAATTGACCAAGCTGCTGCAAAAGGCGTTGGAGGTCGTGGATGTGCGGGTGCTGGACCACATCATCGTCGGCGACGGCGACCCGCTGTCGATGGCCGAGCATGGCTGGATGTGACCCCGCCCGGTGGGGACCGGGGCTCAGGGCTTGACGCTGACCTTGGAGAAATCCTGGCGTCCGAATGGACTGACCTGATACCCCTCGACACCCTTGCGCGTCAGGGCGAAGGCGGTCGGGTGTGCCAGCGGTAGCCACAGCGCCTGTTGCTGGATCTGCGCCTGGGCCTGTTGATACAGCTTGCTGCGCACGCCTTGTTCACTGGTGGTCTTGCCGGCGCTGATCAGCTTGTCGAGCGTCGGGTCGCAGTAGCGCGCAAAGTTGGTGCCGGACTTCACCGCCGCGCAGGAAAACTGCGGCGTCAGGAAGTTGTCCGGGTCGCCGTTGTCGCCGGCCCAGCCCATAAACAGCAGGTCGTGCTCGCCGGCCTTGGCGCGGCGGATCAGCTCGCCCCACTCGATCACACGGATCTCGGCCTGGATGCCGACCTTGGCCAGGTCCGCCTGAAGCAATTGTGCGCCGAGGTTAGGGTTGGGATTCAGCAGGCTGCCGGTGGGGCGCGTCCAAATCGTGGTCTTGAAGCCGTCCTTGAGCCCCGCGCGGTCCAGCAGCGCTTTGGCTTTGGCGAGGTCCTGTGGATAACCCGGCAACTCCTTGGCAAAGCTCCAGGTGTTCGGCGGGTAAGGCCCGCTGGCGGCTTCGGCGGTGCTTTCGAATACGGCCTTGAGGTAGCTGGCCTTGTCGAATGCCAAGTTGATAGCCTGGCGCACTTCGGGCTTGTCCAGGGGTGGGTGCTGGCTGTTGATGGCCACGAAAGCGGTCATGAACGCAGCGGTTTTCTCCACTTTGAGAGCGGCATCCTTTTGGGCCTCGCCCACATCCAGAGGCTTGGGCGACAGGGCGATCTGGCATTCGTCGCGATGCAGCTTCTGTAGGCGCACATTGGCATCGGGGGTGATTGCGAAGATCAAGTTATCCACAGCCGGTTTGCCAGCGAAGTAATCTGGGTTGGCCTTGTAGCGAACCACGGCATCTTTTTGAAAACGCACAAAAACGAAGGGGCCGGTGCCGATAGGGTGGCTGTTGAGTTTCTCCGGCGTGCCGGCCTTGAGCAGTTTGTCAGCGTACTCCGCCGGGTAGATCGAAGCGAAGCCCATGCTCAGGGCCGAGAGGAATGTGGAGTCGGCGTGGTCCAGGGTGAAGCGCACCGTCAGTGGGTCGAGGGCGTCGATCTTCTTGATCAGCGTGGGCAATTGCAGGGATTGGGCATGGGGGAAGCCACTTTGAGCGATCTTATGCCAAGGGTTGGCCGGGTCGAGCATGCGTTCGAAGCTGAAGCGCACGTCTTCGGCCGTCAGCGTTCGGCTTGGGGTGAAATACTCGGTGCGGTGGAATTTTACGTTGGGGTGCAGTTTGAAGGTGTAGGTCAGGCCATCGGGCGAGACTTCCCAGCTGTCGGCCAGGCTGGGCACGAGCTTGCCGCTGGTGGCGTCGTAGTCCACCAGACGGTTCATCAGCACATCGGCCGACGCGTTGGTGGTGGTCAGCGAGTTGTACTGCACCACATCGAACCCTTCGGGGCTGGCCTCGGTGCAGACGCTCAAATTGCTGGCGGCAGAGGCCAGCGGCGTAATAAAGAGAGGGGCAAGCAAGAGCGGCAGGGCTGCGAGGCGCATATTAGGTTTCCTTTGCAGATCGTAGGCCCATCTGCGAGTGCAGTCTGGAAAAGTCCTACCGTAGAGGTCTGATCGATAAATGACTAGCCCATTTTTGCCTGTGCTTTTGCCGAAAATACTGTTTTGATGGCGCCTCGGTGAGTTTCTGCGTGCGCCTGATCGCGTGGGTGGGGGCTCGAACTGATTCTGTGCGACGAGCGGTCAGCCATAAGGGCGGCCCCTCCTGGCAGCGGTTCGGGCGTTAGCGGCTTGGAATTAAGTCGGTAAAAACACACGGGCTGTTGTTGCACCTGGGTCTTTCTGGTATAAAGCAGCGCTCTTTTCTAGGGGCCCGGTTCCTTCGCTTGTAGGTGTAGCCGGTAAGACCCTAAAGAAACGCGGCGCCTGGCGCCAAATGACTGAGAGATTAAGCGGCCAACCCATGCCGGGTTGGGCATGTGGTTTTAGAGGGCTGAGGCATGTCGAGAGTCTGTCAAGTTACCGGTAAGGGTCCGGTGACTGGGAATAACATTTCCCACGCAAATAACAAAACCCGTCGTCGTTTCCTGCCGAACCTGCAGCATCACCGCTTCTGGGTTGAAGAAGAGAAACGTTTCGTGCGTCTGCGCGTATCCGCCAAAGGCATGCGTATCATCGACAAGCGTGGCATCACTGCCGTGCTGGCCGACATCCGCCGCGCTGCCAAGGTTTAAGGAGCTATATCATGCGTGAATTGATTCGAATGATCTCTAGCGCCGGTACTGGTCACTTCTACACTACCGACAAGAACAAGCGTACTACCCCGGACAAGCTCGAAAAGAAAATGTTCGACCCGCGCGTTCGCAAGCACGTGATCTACAAAGAAGGCAAAATCAAGTAATTGATTTCCTTCCTTGTGAAAAAAAGCCCGTATCTCACGATGCGGGCTTTTTTTTGCGTGCGATTTGCTGATCAGGCTTTCTGTTCGAACACCACGTAGATTTTGCGACATGGTTCGAGCACTTCCCAGGTCCCGGTGAAACCGGCGGGGATCACGAAGCGGTCGCCAGCGCGCAGGGTCTTGGCGTTGCCCTGATCATCGCGCAGCACGGACACGCCTTGCACGATCTCGCAGTATTCATGTTCGGTGTAGTTAACTTTCCATTGCCCCACTTCGCCCTCCCAGACCCCCGCATTCATCTGACCACAGGGGCTGTTGTAGTGGTTGTAGAGGGTTTGCTCGGGGTCGCCCTTGAGGATTTTTTCCGCGCCAGGGCGGTAGCGTTCGGGGGCGGTGTTGGCTTGGCTAAAGTCGACGATGTCCTGGATGCTCATGTGCATGTCCCGTCTGGCCTGCGGTTGGTGAGGCCAAAGTCTATGTTTATTAAAATGAACATCGCAAGGGCGTTTGCCGCCGTTATGTCAAATATATTGAAACATCCCTGGCCGCTGGTTTAGGGTGGCAGCTGCCTTGGGCCGAACAGCTGGCTGGCGGGCAAGAATTCTTTGAGGCTGCCGGGCGACATCGCCTGGCCCTCGTATTCAATAAGAGGAGGACACTCGCATGACCACCCTGACCCGTGCCGACTGGGAACAACGCGCCAAGGATCTGAAGATCGAAGGCCGCGCCTACATCAATGGCGAATACACCGCCGCCGTTTCCGGCGACACCTTCGAGTGCATCAGCCCGGTCGATGGGCGCCTGCTGGCCACGGTTGCCAGCTGTGACGCCGACGATGCCCAGCGCGCCGTGGAAAACGCCCGTGCCACCTTCAATTCCGGCGTGTGGTCACGCCTGGCGCCGGCCAAACGCAAAGCCACCATGATCCGTTTCGCCGCGCTGCTCAAAGCCAACGCCGAAGAGCTGGCGCTGCTCGAAACCCTGGACATGGGCAAGCCTATCAGCGACTCCCTGTATATCGACGTGCCCGGTGCCGCCAATGCCTTGAGCTGGAGCGGTGAAGCCATCGATAAGATCTACGATGAAGTCGCGGCCACCCCCCATGATCAACTGGGCCTGGTGACCCGTGAGCCGGTCGGCGTGGTTGGCGCCATCGTGCCGTGGAACTTCCCGTTGATGATGGCCTGCTGGAAACTCGGCCCGGCACTATCCACCGGTAACTCGGTGATCCTCAAGCCGTCCGAAAAATCTCCGCTGACCGCCATCCGTATCGCGGCCCTGGCCGTTGAAGCCGGGATTCCGAAAGGCGTATTCAACGTTCTACCAGGCTACGGCCACACCGTGGGTAACGCCTTGGCGCTGCACATGGACGTCGACACGCTGGTGTTCACTGGCTCGACCAAGATCGCCAAGCAGCTGTTGATTCGTTCTGGTGAGTCGAACATGAAGCGTGTTTGGTTGGAAGCAGGCGGCAAGAGCCCCAACATCGTGTTCGCCGACGCCCCCGATCTGCAGGCCGCTGCCGAGTCGGCCGCCAGTGCCATTGCCTTCAACCAGGGTGAAGTGTGCACCGCCGGTTCGCGCCTGCTGGTGGAGCGCTCGATCAAGGACACATTCCTGCCCCTGGTGATCGAGGCCCTCAAAGGCTGGAAACCTGGCAACCCGCTGGACCCGGCGACCAATGTCGGCGCCCTGGTGGACACCCAGCAGATGAACACCGTGCTGTCCTACATCGAAGCCGGTCACGCCGACGGCGCCAAGCTGGTGGCGGGCGGCAAGCGCACGCTGGAAGAGACCGGCGGCACCTACGTCGAACCGACGATTTTCGATGGTGTGACCAATGCCATGAGAATCGCCCAGGAAGAAATCTTCGGCCCGGTGCTGTCGGTGATCACCTTCGACAGCGCCGAAGAAGCGATCAAGATTGCCAACGACACCCAATACGGCCTGGCCGCGGCGGTGTGGACTGCGGATATCTCCAAGGCGCACCTGACCGCCAAGGCGCTGCGCGCGGGTAGTGTGTGGGTCAACCAGTACGATGGCGGCGACATGACTGCGCCGTTCGGTGGCTTCAAGCAATCGGGCAACGGTCGCGACAAGTCGCTGCATGCGTTCGACAAGTACACCGAGCTGAAGGCCACCTGGATCAAGCTGTAAGCAACACTGCCGGGCCTGTGTAGGAGCGAGCTTGTGTGGGAGCCGGCTTGCCTGCGATAGCATCACCGAAGTGTGGCTGACACACCGAGGCGTTTGCATCGCGGGCAAGCCCGGCTCCCGCACAAGCTCGCTCCTACAGTTCGTTTTGAACCTAGAAAATAATTATCCACAGGAGCGTGGCAATGCGTTGGGCGACTTACTTTGCCGTCCTGGCTTCGGTACTCAGCGTGGGCTTGGCCCTGGGCGTCAGTATGCCGCTGGTCTCCCTGCGCCTGGAGAGCTGGGGCTACGGCAGTTTCGCCATTGGCGTAATGGCCGCGATGCCGGCCTTCGGCGTGCTGCTCGGCGCTAAGCTTTCCAGCCGCTTGGCCGCTTGGCTCGGTACGGCAAACCTGATGCGTTTGTGTCTGTGGGCGGGTGCGGTGTCCATCGGTTTACTGGCGATCCTGCCCAGTTATCCCGTGTGGCTGGTGCTGCGTTTGATGATTGGGGTGATCCTGACCATTGTTTTTATCCTTGGCGAGAGCTGGATCAATCAATTAGTGGTGGAGCAATGGCGTGGCCGGCTGGTGGCGCTGTATGGCTGCAGCTATGCGCTGAGCCAACTGTCGGGCCCGTTGTTGTTGGGTGTGATCGGCACCGGGCATGACTACGGTTTCTGGGTCGGCGTAGGGCTGCTGATGGTTGCGCCGTTGCTGTTGCTGGGGCGTTCCGGTGCGCCGACGGCCGATTCGTTTAGCGTCACTTTCGCCGAGCTTTGGCGTTTTTGCCGGAGCCTTCCGGCCATTGCCTGGGCGGTGGCGCTGTTCGCCGCGTTCGAAGCGATGATCCTGACACTGCTGCCGGTGTACTGCCTGCAACAGGGATTCAGCGCCGAGATTGCCCTGGCGATGGTCAGCACGGTGGTCGTCGGCGATGCGTTGCTGCAATTGCCCATCGGCGCGCTGGCCGATTATTTGCCACGTCGCACCCTGTTTCTCGGCTGTGCGCTGCTGTTGCTGGCATCGAGCCTGGCAATTCCTGCGCTGCTGCACACGCTGCTGATCTGGCCGGTGTGGGTGCTGTTCGGCGCCAGTGCGGGCGGGTTGTTCACGCTGTCGTTGATTCTGATCGGCGAGCGCTACCGCGACGACGCGCTGGTGCGGGCCAACGCCCATATCGCGCAGCTATGGGGCATCGGGTGTCTGTTGGGGCCATTGATCGCTGGCGCCGGCAGCCAGTGGGTCAGCGGGCACGCACTGCCGTTGCTGATGGCTGCCGGGGCATTGGGGCTGGTGCTGTTGTTAGTGCGCCAAGGTGCTTTCGGCGCTACACAGCCTTGTTCTTAAAGCATGCGCTCCAGGCCGACCGAAGTAGCAAACCACGCATTGAACCGCCGCCACCAACTGCCTGGCTCGCGCGTCAGGGTGTGCAGTTGGCCGTCATCTTCGGTTACCCACACCACTTGGCCGTCTTGTAGTTTCGCCTCATAGCTGAGGGCGGGCGCCATGCCTTGCAGCGCCAGGTTGCGTACGTGCTCGGCCAGTTCGGGGCTGTCCACCAGCACCCCGACCTCGGTGTTCCACAGCACCGAGCGGGGATCGAAGTTGAACGAACCGATAAATGATTTCTCGCCATCAAAGATCATTGCCTTGCTGTGCAGGCTGGAGTCCGAACCACGGAACGAGCCGCGCCGGAACAGATGCGGCCCACTGCCGGCGCTCGGGTCGCCGGGTTGGCGGCGCAGTTCGTACAGCTTCACGCCGTGCTCCAGCAACGCTTTGCGGTACGGCGCGTAACCGCCGTGCACAGCCGGTACGTCGGTGGCTTCCAGGGAGTTGGTCAGCAGGCTGACTGATACGCCGGCATCGGCGAGCCCGGTGAGGTACACCAGCCCAGGTTGGCCTGGCACGAAGTACGCCGAAATCATCATCAGTTCACGGTTGACCCTTTCCAGCTCAGGTGCCAGTTGAGTGGTCAGCAGTAGCTGCGGGTCCGGGTCGGCCTTGGCCAGCACCTTGCTCGGTGCATCCCATAGCGCCTGGTTCCAGGCCCAGATCAGTTCGCGGCGCCAGATGTCCATGCGTGGTTGGGTCTGGTAGGCGCGCAAGCGGTTGTACAGGGCATGGTGTTGTTGGCGCGACTCCGCCAATGACGCCGCCAGGCCCGCGCGGGCGGCGGCCAGATCGTCTTTGGAGGGCAGGGTAGAGACGAAGTTGTCGATCGGCTTGCTCAAGGCGCTGTTCCAGTATTGATCGAAACTGTGACCCAATTGCTCGGCCACCGGCCCGACGCTGAGCATGTCGATATCGGTGAAATTCAGATTGGGCTCGGCGTCGAAATACTCATCCCCAAGGTTGCGGCCGCCGACGATGGCTGCACTGTTGTCCGCCAACCACAGCTTGTTGTGCATGCGCCGGTGTTGCAGCGACAAGTTGAATAGGCGGCCCATGGCCCGCGTAGCGCCCGTGCTGCGCCCCAGATGCAGCGGGTTGAACAGGCGGATTTGGATGTTGGGGTGGGCGGCGAGGGTGGCGATCACCTGGTCGAGGCCGTCGCTGGTGGTGTCGTCCAGCAGGATGCGTACACGCACGCCACGGTCGGCGGCTTTGAGCAGTTCGTCCACCAGCATGCGCGTGCTGATGCCGTCATGCACGATGTAGTACTGCAGGTCGAGGCTGGTCTGGGCGTTGCGGATCAGTTCGGCGCGGGCCATAAAGGCTTCGCTGCTGTTGGGCAGCAGGCGAAAGCCCGAGCGCCCTTGATATGGCGCCGCCTGGGCCTGGATAGAGCGGCCGAACGAGGATTGTTCGGCCGGCAGTGCGTCACTGGGCACCCGAGGCGCAGTCACCGTGGCGCAGCCGCCCAGGGTGAGGGCTCCCAACAGTAGGAACGGTAAAAGCCGTTGGATCATCAAGGGAGTCGCTTCCGGATCAGGGCAGTAGTCGGCATATGACGGCTATTTGCCGTGAAAGGTCAGTCCGCTGATTCGGCCAGCATTTTGCTCGCGGCGATGCCGACCTTGCGCACTGCCTCTTCGATCTGCGGGGTTGGCTTGGCAGCATAGTTCATGCGCAGGCAATTGCGGTACTTGCCGGATGCAGAAAAGATGCTTCCTACAGCCACCTGTACGCCTTGTTCTACCAGCACACGGTTGAGTTTGAGGGTGTCGAAGCCCTCCGGTAGTTCTACCCACAGCATGAAGCTGCCCTGAGGCCGGCTGGCGCGGGTGCCAGCGGGAAAATACCGGCTGACCCAATCGAGCATCAGGTCACGATTGCGCTGGTATTGGGTGCGCATCCGTCGCAAATGTGGTTCGAAATGCCCGCCCTTGAGGAATTCGGCGATCGCGATCTGCGGCTGTGTGGCCGTAGAACCGGTGCTGATGTATTTCATGTGCAGCACTCGCTCCAAATAGCGCCCCGGTGCGACCCAGCCAATACGCAGGCCTGGTGCGAGGGTTTTGGAGAATGAACTGCACAACAGTACGCGGCCGTCTTCATCGAAGGATTTGATCGTGCGCGGGCGTGGGTAGCTGTAGGCCAATTCGCCGTATACATCGTCTTCGATAATTGCCACATCGAAGCGCTGGGCCAGGTTCAGCAGCGCACGCTTGCGTGCCTCGGGCATGATGTAGCCCAGCGGGTTGTTACAGTTGGGAGTCAATTGGATGACCTTGATCGGCCACTGCTCTAAGGCCAGCTCCAGCGCTTCGAGGCTGATGCCGGTGAGCGGGTCGGTAGGAATTTCCAGGGCCTTCATGCCCAGGCCTTTGAGGGTCTGCATGGCGCCATGGAAGCTCGGCGAGTCTACCGCGACGATATCGCCGGGCTCACAGATGGCGTGGATGCTGGCGGAGAGTGCCTCGTGGCAGCCGGTGGTGATCACGATGTCTTCGGCGCCCAGTTGGCAGCCGGAATCCAATGACAGTCGAGCAATCTGCTCGCGCAACTCCATACAGCCGAGGATGTTGTCGTAATACAGGCCGGGAAGATCCTGGCGTCGACTGACGCGGGCCAGGCTGCGCAGCAGGGGTTTGAGGGTGGGTGACAACACATCGGGCATGCCGCGGCCCATCTGTATGACGTCTTTACGCGGTACGGCGCGAATAAGTTCCAGCACCTGATCCCATTGGGAAATCTCCACTGGGCGCTGGGCCGGACGGCCTATTTCCGGCAGGGCGGGCAGCTCACGGCCCACGGGTACGAAGTACCCGGACTTGGGCTTGGGGGTTGCCAGGCCGTTGTCTTCCAGCAAGCGATAGGCCTGTTGCACGGTGCTCAGGCTGACCCCGTGCTCCACACTCAACGCACGGACGGAGGGCAACCGGTCGCCGGGGCGATAGAAGCCTTGTTCGATGCGAGTGCCCAGCAGTTCGGCGAGGTTGACGTAGAGGGTCATGGCGGTCGCTCCCGGGACCAGTACAGATCTTGGGAAAATACAGGATTCAGCCGCCCAGTGGCAGTATCTGTATGGATTTAATAGATAAAGGTTGAATCTGTAATGGTTTTGCTCGCTCGCTCATTCTAGTCGCTCATGGCAACCGGCAAATGAGGGGCAACAAAATGAACGGCATAAGCGATGTGCGCCTGAGGTTACACAGTCAGGAATTGGAGGCTGACCACGCACGGGTCGCAACGCCAAGCGATATCAGCCGTTGGGGGCTGTTCTGGCGCCGTCGCCACACGCGCAAGGCTTTGCTGAGCATGACCGGCGAGCAACTGCGCGACATCGGCTTGAGTGCCCAACAGGCGCGCCAGGAAGGTCTGAAACCGTTCTGGCGCGATTGATCAGAGCAGCTCTTTGAGACGGTGCCAAAGCATGCCCAACGCCAGCAGCGGCGAGCGCAAATGCTTGCCACCGGGGAAGGTCATATGCGGCACCTGGGCGAACAGATCGAAACGCCCCTGCTGTTGGCCGCTGATCGCTTCGGCCAGCAGCCGGCCCGCCAGATGCGTGGCGTTGAGGCCATGGCCGGCGTAAGCCTGGGCGTAATACACATTGGACTGATCGGCCAGGCGACCGATCTGCGGCAGGCGATTGGCGCCGATGCCGATCATGCCGCCCCATTGGTAATCGATCTTCACGTCGGCCAACTGCGGGAACACTTGCAGCATTTTCGGACGCATATAAGCGCCGATGTCCTTGGGATCGCGTCCGGAATAATGACAAGCACCACCGAACAGCAGGCGACGATCGGCGGACAGCCGGAAGTAATCCACGGTGACTCGCTGATCACACACCGCCATGTTCTGCGGTAGTAATTGCGTGGCCTTGGCTTCACTCAAGGGTTCGGTGGCGATGATATAGCTGCCGGCGGGCAGTACCTTGCCGCTCAGGTGAGGGTTGAGGCCATTGAGATAAGCGTTGCAGGCCAGCACCAGCGTCTTTGCGCGCACCATACCCTGGTTGGTGTGGACTTGGACCTCGGAGCCGTAGTCGATGCGGGTCACTTCTGACTGTTCGAACAGCCTCACGCCCAGCCGCTCGGCGGCAGCAGCTTCGCCAAGGGCTAGGTTCAGCGGGTGCAGGTGGCCGGAACCCATGTCGATCATGCCTCCGACGTAGCGCTCGGAGCCGATCACGCTGCTCATTTCGTTGGCTTGCAGCAAGCGCACTTCATGACGATAACCGAGGCTGCGCAGTTCTTCGGCATCTTCGGCCAGGCCCTGCAGATCGCGAGGTTTATTGGCGAGGTCGCAATAGCCCCAGGTCAAGTCGCAAGGGATCTGGAAGCGCTCGACGCGCTCGCGCACGATCTCCACGGCTTCCAGGCCCATCTGCTTCATCTGGCGCACGCCGTCGGTGCCGATGACGTTGGCGAACTGGTCGAGCCCATGGCCGACGCCGCGAATCAGCTGGCCGCCATTACGTCCGCTGGCGCCCCAGGCGACTTTGCGCGCTTCCAGCAGCACTACGCTGAAACCGCGGTCGGCCAGTTCCAGTGCGGTGTTGAGCCCGGAAAAGCCGCCGCCGACCACGCACACGTCGGCCGTGACTTCCCCTGTCAACGCTGGGTAATCAGGCAGAGGTAGGCTGCTGGCGGCGTAGTAGGAATCGGCGTGCCGGGCGCTGGCGGTCATGGGCGCATCCCTGTTTGGAAAATTTGACGCAGGATACAGCGGTCGGACGATGCTGTCTGCGCAGGGCAATTTGCGGCAGAATCCACCCCTGTTCGCCGTTGAGTACCTGTTCGATGAGTTGCAACCGTCAGAAGATCAGCGCATTGCGCCGTCAGATTCCTTCGTTCGAGTGTGTTCCGGGCTGCCACGACTGCTGTGGGCCGGTGACCACATCCCCCGAGGAAATGTCGCGCCTGCCGCGCAAGACCGCTGCCGAGCAGGAAGCCGCCATGGACGAGCTGAACTGCGTCCACCTGGGCCCCACTGGCTGCACGGTGTATGACGAGCGACCGCTGATCTGTCGGTTGTTCGGCACCACCCAAACCTTGCCATGCCCCAACGGGCGCCGGCCGGTGGAGTTGATTCATCCACGGGTGGAAAAACAGATCCACGAATATATGGCCAGCACCCGGCAGGTATTGGTTTAGTCCGGGATCGGCAGGTTCAGGCTCTCCTTTACCTCTTCCATCACGATATAGCTCTTGGACTCACGCACGTGGGGCAGCTTGAGCAGGATGTCGCCCAGCAGTTTGCGGTACGAGGCCATCTCGGAAATCCGCGCTTTCACCAGGTAGTCGAAGTCACCGGACACCAAGTGGCACTCCAGCACATGGGGCAGTTTCAGCACGGCGCGGCGGAACTCTTCGAAAGTGTCTCCCGACTTGTAATCCAGGCTGATCTCGACAAATACCAGCAAACTCCCCTTCAAATGCTGCGGGTTCAGCCGTGCGTTGTAGCCCATGATGATCCCCTCGCGCTCCAGGCGCCGCACGCGCTCGGTGCAGGGCGTGGTCGAGAGGCCGACCTTTTCCCCCAGCTCAGTGAACGATATGCGCCCGTCGGTTTGTAGGATGCGCAGGATATTGCGATCGATCTTGTCCAGCTCCCGTTTGGTCTGGGTATTGGTACGCATAGGGGATACGCCTCTGTAAAAACAGTTTTTGCCGAGAATTGTCGCCAAATATAGGCATTTATATAGTGAAATGCACTGGTGATTGCTTTTTATACTGCGCCCATCATTGCTCGAATAACACACGTCGGCGGCCACGCCGCGATGAGGATATAAAAATGCGCGTTCTGGTCTTGGGTAGCGGCGTCATTGGTGTCACCAGTGCGTACTATTTGGCGCGTGCCGGTTTCGAAGTGGTGGTCGTCGACCGTCAACCCGCCGCAGCCATGGAAACCAGTTTCGCCAACGCCGGTCAGGTGTCCCCCGGTTACGCCTCGCCCTGGGCCGCACCGGGTGTGCCGCTCAAGGCCATGAAATGGCTGCTGCAACGCCACGCGCCGCTGGCCATCAAGGCCACCGCCGATATCGATCAATACCTGTGGATGGCGCAGATGCTGCGCAACTGCACCGCCAGCCGGTATGCAGTTAACAAAGAGCGCATGGTGCGTTTGTCCGAATACAGCCGCGACTGCCTTGATGAGCTGCGCGCCGAGACCGGTATTGCCTACGAAGGCCGCAGCCTCGGTACTACCCAACTGTTCCGTACCCAGGCGCAGTTGGATGGCGCGGCCAAGGACATCGCGGTGCTCAAAGAGTCCGGCGTGCCTTTCGAACTGCTTGACCGTGCCGGCATTGCTCGCGTCGAGCCTGCCCTGGCCAGCGTCACCGATATTCTGGCCGGTGCCCTGCGCTTGCCCAACGATCAGACCGGCGACTGCCAGATGTTCACCACGCGCCTGGCCGAGATGTGCACGCAATTGGGCGTTGAGTTCCGCTTCGAACAAGACATCCAGCGCCTCGATCACGCGGGCGACCGCATCAACGGCGTATGGATCGATGGCAAGCTGGAAACGGCCGATCGCTACGTGCTCGCCTTGGGCAGTTATTCGCCGAAGTTGCTCAAGCCGCTGGGTATCAAGGCCCCGGTGTACCCACTCAAGGGGTACTCGCTGACTGTGCCGATCACCAACCCGGCGATGGCGCCCACGTCGACCATTCTCGACGAGACCTACAAGGTCGCTATCACCCGTTTCGACAACCGCATCCGCGTCGGCGGCATGGCTGAAATAGCCGGTTTTGACCTGTCGCTGAACCCGCGTCGCCGGGAAACCCTGGAGATGATCGTCAACGACCTTTATCCTCAGGGCGGTGATTTGGCCCAGGCTTCGTTCTGGACCGGCCTGCGTCCAACTACACCTGACGGCACGCCGATTGTCGGTGCCACGCCGTTCAAGAACCTGTTCCTGAATACCGGCCACGGCACGCTCGGTTGGACCATGGCCTGCGGCTCGGGCCGTTTGCTGGCCGACCTGATGGCCAAGAAAACCCCGCAAATCAGCGCCGCAGGCCTCGATATTTCCCGTTATGGCAACCACCAGGAGTCCGCAAAACATGTCAATCCAGCGCCAGCTCATCAATGAGCGCATGAGCCAGATCGTTGTCCACAGCGGTACCGTGTACCTGGCTGGGCAAGTCGGCGACGACATGGGCGCCGGGATTGAACAGCAGACCCGTGAAACCTTGGCCAATATCGAGCGTTTGCTGGACCTGGCCGGTACCGACAAGACCCGATTGCTGTCGGTGACGATTTATTTGAAAGACATCGACGCCGATTTCGCCGGTATGAACGCGGTGTGGGACGCTTGGTTGCCCAAAGGGGTTGCCCCGGCCCGCGCCACGGTTGAGGCCAAGCTGTGCGAGCCGCAAATCCTGGTAGAACTGTCCGTCGTGGCTGCTCTGCCGTAATACAGATCCCTCTCCCGGCGCTGAGGTTTGTTGATCAGCGCCGGTTTTTCTTCACTCTGCCGCCTAGAAGCCTGCCGTCATGCGTCCAGCCCGTGCCCTGATCGACCTCCAAGCCCTGCGCCACAACTACCAATTGGCCCGTGAAGTCACGGGAGCCAAGGCACTTGCCGTGATCAAGGCCGATGCCTATGGCCACGGTGCCGTACGTGTGGCCCAGGCGCTGGAAGCCGAGGCCGACGGCTTTGCCGTAGCGTGCATCGAGGAAGCTTTGGAACTGCGTGCCGCTGGCATTCGTGCGCCGGTGCTGCTGCTGGAAGGCTTTTTTGAAGCCGACGAGCTGCCACTGATCATCGAGCATGATTTCTGGTGCGTGGTGCACTCGCTGTGGCAACTGGAGGCGATCGAACAGGCGCGCTTGAGCAAGCCGCTGACCGTCTGGCTCAAGCTGGATTCGGGTATGCACCGCGTGGGCTTGCACCCTAAGGATTATCACGAGGCTTACCAGCGCCTACTGGCGACCGGCAGCGTTGCCAAGATTGTGCTGATGAGCCACTTCGCCCGCGCCGATGAGCTCGATTGCGTGAGCAGTGATGAGCAGGTGGCGGTGTTTGATGCGGCGCGCCAGGGCCTGAGCGCAGAGGTCAGCTTGCGCAATTCGCCATCGGTAATGGGCTGGCCGAATGTGTCCAGCGACTGGGTCCGGCCCGGCATCATGCTTTACGGTGCTACGCCTTTCGGCGAAGCGCAGTCTGTGGCCGCACGTTTGCAGCCGGTGATGACCCTGGAATCGAAAGTGATCTGCGTGCGTGAACTGCCGGCGGGTGAGCCCGTAGGCTACGGTGCCAGGTTCATCACGCCCAAGCCGATGCGAATCGGGGTAGTGGCCATGGGTTACGCCGACGGTTACCCGCGCCATGCTCCCACGGGTACGCCGGTGCTGGTGGCCGGGCAGCGCAGTCAGTTGCTGGGGCGTGTGTCCATGGACATGCTGTGCATCGACCTGACGGACGTGCCTCAGGCCGGTCTGGGCTCTACGGTGGAATTGTGGGGCAAGAACATCTTGGCCAGTGACGTGGCCGTCGCCGCCGAGACCATCCCCTACCAGATCTTTTGCAACCTGCGGCGGGTGCCAAGGCTCTACTCCGAGGCCTGACAGGTCGTCACGAATGGAGCTGGTCGGGATTTAGGCCAAAGTGTTGTAAATACTGAACGCTGTCGCCATGATAACGCTCAATTACAACAAAGCCTGAATCCTAGGAGGCACCTGCATTGGACGTCGGCGAACGACTGCAATCCATCCGTAAACTCAAAGGTCTTTCCCAGCGTGAGCTCGCCAAGCGCGCGGGTGTCACCAACAGCACCATTTCGATGATCGAAAAAAACAGTGTCAGCCCTTCGATCAGCTCCTTGCGCAAGGTGCTGGGTGGCATTCCCATGTCCATGGTCGAGTTCTTCTCTGAAGAGATCCTTCAGGAAATACCGACGCAGATCGTCTATAAAGCCAATGAGCTGATCGACATCTCCGACGGCGCCGTCACGATGAAACTGGTGGGCCGCGCGCATCCAAGCCGGGCCATCGCGTTTCTCAACGAGATCTACCCGCCTGGCGCCGACACAGGTGAAGAAATGCTCACCCACGAGGGCGAGGAAACCGGGATTCTGCTGGAAGGCCGGTTGGAGTTGGTGGTCGGTCTTGAAACTTTTGTGCTCGAAGCGGGCGATAGCTACTACTTTGAAAGCACCAAGCCCCACCGTTTTCGCAATCCGTTCGACGTGCCGGCGCGACTAATCAGCGCAGCCACACCCGCGAACTTTTAACAGAAGAGGCGTCCTGCCAGCATTGCAGAGCCGCCCGTAGCTGCATTCCGCCAGACTGAATCTCCCTTTGGTTAATAGGGTTGTTTCAGCCAGGCGGGCTAACCGTTATACTTTCGCCGCCTGCGAAACCGTGGCCGCAGGCGTGAATAGCCACCATTGAGGGTGAACGCGTGAACCTAATTATGAAAATGCTGGCTGCACCAGCAACCGTACTGGCTCTATGGGCTGTCAGCGCTCAAGCTGCCACCAATGATGAGATCGCCAAGCGCCTGGAGCCTGTGGGCCAGGTGTGTGTTCAAGGTCAGGAATGCAAAGGCATGGAAGTGGCCGTGGCTGCCGGCGGTGGTGGAGCGAAAACGGCAGATCAGATCATCGCCAAGCACTGCAACGCATGTCACGGCTCGGGTTTGCTTGGCGCGCCGAAAATTGGCGACACCGCGGCCTGGAAAGAGCGCGCTGACCACCAGGGCGGCCTCGATGGCATCCTGGCCAAGGCTATCACTGGCATCAACGCCATGCCGCCTAAAGGCACTTGCGCCGATTGCTCCGATGATGACCTCAAGGGCGCGATCAAGAAGATGTCCGGTCTTTAATCAGCCGATCTTCGTCAAAAATGCCGCTTACGAGCGGCTTTTTTGTGCCTGGGATTCATCCTGAAGGCTGGTTATTGCAGCAAAGAGCCTGCAAGCTCGGTCCAACCCAAATCATGGAATGTCAGGAGGGTCGGATGGTGCAGTTGTGTTCAATCGAGCAAGCAGTTGACGACGTACTGGCACGGTTGCCGGCGCATATCCATATGGGCCTGCCCCTGGGTTTGGGTAAACCCAATCTGTTCGTCAACGCGTTGTATCGGCGTATTGCCAAGTTACCGGAACGAGCGCTGACCATTTATACCGCTCTAAGCCTGGGCCGCCCGACATTGGGCGACGGTTTGCAGAAGCGTTTCCTCGAACCCTTTATCGAGCGCGTGTTCGGTGATTACCCTGAATTGGACTTTCTCGCCGACCTGCATAAAGACAGCCTGCCGCCCAATATCCACGTGCAGCAATTCTTCATGCAGCCCGGCAGCCTGCTGCACAGCGTTTCGGCCCAGCAGGATTACGTCAGCAGCAACTACAGCCATGCTGCCCGCGACATCAACGCCGCCGGCCTGAACCTGGTGGCGCAACTGGTCGCCAGCAGTACCGAACACCCCGACCGCCTGAGCCTGAGCTGCAACCCCGACATTACCCTCGACCTACTGCCGATGATCGCCAAGCGCCGTGAGGCGGGTGAGACCATCCTGATCGTCGGCCAGGTCCACACCGATTTGCCCTACATGCCCGGTGATTCTGAGCTGGGCATGGACGTATTCGATTACCTGCTCGATGAGAAGGACAGCACCACGCTGTTTTCCACGCCCAATATGCCGGTGGGTTTCCAGGATCACTTTATCGGCCTGCATGCCAGTACCTTGGTGCGCGATGGCGGTACCTTGCAGATCGGCATCGGTTCCATGGGCGACGCGCTGACCGCCGCATTACTGGCGCGCCAGGCGGACAACGAAGCCTATCGCTTGCTGATGACGGACCTGGATGTGTACCGCTGGGCGCCGTTGATCAGCCGTGAAGGCGGCGTCGCGCCCTTCGCCCGTGGCCTTTACGGCTGCAGCGAAATGTTCGTCAATGGCCTACTGGTGCTGGCCGACGCCGGCATTGTACGACGCAAGGTGTACCCGGATGCGGCCACTCAGGAGCAGGCAAACGCCGGCTTGCTCGACGATGCGGCGCAGCCCGATGGTGTATCGATCCACGGCGGTTTCTTTCTTGGCCCGCGCAGTTTTTACCAGCGCTTGCAGGAAATGACCCATTCCAAGCGCCTTGAATTCAACATGACCCGTATCAGCTACATCAACGAGCTGTACGGTCAGGAGGCGCTCAAGCGCCTGCAGCGTCAGGATGCGCGGTTTATCAACAGCGCGATCGTGGTGACGTTGCTGGGCGCGGGTGTGGCTGATCAATTGGAAGACGGCCGCGTGCTTAGCGGCGTGGGCGGGCAATACAACTTTGTCGCCCAGGGCCACGCGTTAGAGGGGGCGCGGTCGATCCTGATTCTGCGCAGCTGGCGCGAATCGGCCGGGGAGGTCAGTTCCAATATCGTTTGGGATTACGGCCACTGCACCATTCCACGGCATCTGCGGGACATCGTCATCACCGAATACGGCATCGCGGATTTACGCGGTCAGACGGACGCGAAGGTGATCGAGGCGTTGCTCAACATCACCGACTCGCGCTTCCAGGCCGACTTGATCGAGCAGGCGCAAAAGGCCGGCAAGTTGCCCAAGGATTTCCAGCTCGATCCGCGCTTCAGCGACAACACGCCGGAGCGGCTCCAGGGTATCCAGGCGCGGCATCGGCGTTTGTTCCCGGAGTATCCGCTGGGCAGCGATTTCACGGACGAAGAGCGGGATTTGTTGCGCGCCTTGAACTGGCTCAAGAGCAAATTCAAGCTGACGGAGATTCTGGAGTTGGGCAAGGCGGCGCTGGATGCACCGGAGCCGCAGGCGTTTCCAGCGCATCTGAGGCGGATGCGGTTGGATGCGCCGGAGGGTTTGAAGGAGGACCTCTACCAGCGCCTATTGCTCGCTGGCTTACAAGCAACCGCTCACTAAAAACCAACGCAAAGCCAATGTGGAAGGGGGCTTGCCCCCTCCCACATTTTGATCCGTGTTCACCTCGTAGCAAATTACTCGATGAAGGTGACGACGCCACCGGCCAGCGACTTCACCCGCGCCAGCGATTCAACCCGATAGCCCTGGGCATCCAGCTCCGCACGGCCACCCTGGAACGACTTCTCGATGACGATCCCCAAACCGGCCACGGTGGCGCCGGCCTGCTTGATGATCGAAATCAGTGCCTGGGACGCCTTGCCGTTGGCCAGGAAGTCATCGATCACCAGCACGCGGTCGCTGCTGGTCAGGTGGCGCGGCGAGATGGCCACGGTGCTTTCGGTTTTCTTGGTGAAGGAATACACCGTCGCCGACAGCAGGTTTTCGGTCAGGGTCAGGGATTGCTGCTTGCGCGCGAAGATCACCGGTACGCCCAGGTTCAGGCCGGTCATGATCGCCGGGGCGATGCCTGAAGCCTCAATGGTGACGATCTTGGTGATGCCCGAATCCTTGAACAGCGCAGCGAATTCGTCGCCGATCAGTTTCATCAGCGCCGGGTCGATCTGGTGGTTCAGAAACGCGTCGACCTTGAGTACCTGATCGGAAAGCACGATGCCTTCTTCGCGAATTTTCTTGTGCAGTGCTTCCACGGAAAGCTTCCTCTAATGGCGCGTTGTGCGCCGAAAGTAGATTAAAAAGTAGTCGATTCTAGCGCTTTAACATCGCGCGTATATCCGCCAAGGCGGTGTTGCCGCGCACGGCCTTCACCTCGGTCGGGGTGTCGTCATTGCCTTCCCAGGCCAGATCGTCCGGCGGTAACTCGTCGAGAAACCGGCTGGGGGCACAATCGATGATTTCGCCGTATTGCTTACGCTTGGCGGCGAAGGTGAAGGCCAGGGTCTGACGCGCGCGGGTAATGCCCACGTAGGCCAGGCGCCGTTCTTCCTCGATAGTGTCGGCTTCGATGCTGGAGCGGTGCGGGAGGATTTCCTCTTCCATGCCCATGATGAACACGTAGGGGAATTCCAGGCCCTTGGAGGCATGCAAGGTCATCATCTGTACACCTTCGGCGCCATCTTCTTCTTCCTGCTGGCGTTCGAGCATATCGCGCAGTACCAGCTTGCCGATGGCGTCTTCGACGGTCATCTCGCCGTCTTCGTCTTTTTCCAGGGTGTTCTTCAGTGCTTCGATCAGGAACCAGACGTTGCCCATGCGGTAATCCGCGGCCTTGTCGCTGGAGCTGTTGGTGCGCAGCCAGTTTTCATAGTCGATATCCATGACCATGCTGCGCAGGGCGCTGATCGGGTCTTCGCCGGCACATTGCTCGCGCACTTTGTCCATGAAACGCTTGAAGCGCGACAGCCGATCGGTGAAGCGCGTGTCCAAATGTTCGCCCAGGCCGATTTCGTCGGTAGCGGCGTACATCGAGATCTTGCGCTCGGTGGCGTAGTTGCCGAGTTTTTCCAGGGTGGTGGAGCCGATTTCCCGACGCGGCACGTTGATCACGCGCAAGAAGGCGTTGTCGTCGTCTGGATTCACGATCAGACGGAAATAAGCCATCAGGTCTTTGACTTCCTGACGTCCGAAAAAGCTGTTACCGCCTGACAGACGATACGGCACCTGGTGGTGCTGCAATTTCAGCTCGATCAGCTTGGCCTGGTAGTTGCCCCGGTACAGGATCGCGAAATCGCTGTAAGGCCGGTCAGTGCGCAGGTGCAGGCTGAGGATCTCGACGGCCACGCGCTCGGCTTCGGCGTCTTCGTTGCGGCAGCGGATCACGCGGATCTCGTCGCCATGGCCCATCTCGCTCCACAGTTGCTTTTCGAACTCGTGAGGGTTGTTGGAGATCAGCACGTTGGCGCAACGCAGGATACGGCTGGTGGAGCGGTAGTTCTGCTCCAGCATCACCACCTTCAAGGACGGGTAGTCCTCCTTGAGCAGCATCAGGTTTTCCGGGCGGGCACCGCGCCAGGCGTAGATCGACTGGTCATCGTCGCCTACCACGGTGAACTGGTTGCGCGTCCCGATCAGCAGTTTTACCAGCAGGTATTGGCTGGCGTTGGTGTCCTGGTATTCATCCACCAGCAGGTAGCGCACCTTGTTCTGCCATTTCTCCAGGATGTCTTTGTGTTCCTGGAACAGCTTGACCGGCAGCAGGATAAGGTCGTCGAAGTCCACCGCGTTGAACGCCTTGAGCGTGCGCTGGTAGTGGGTGTAGACGATGGCGGCGGTCTGCTCCTTAGGGTTGCGCGCGTTTTCCAGGGCTTCGGCGGGCAGGATCAGATCGTTTTTCCAGGCGCCGATCATGTTCTTGATCTCATCGACGCCGTCGTCGCCCGCGTATTCCTTTTGCATGATGTCGGTCATCAGGGCTTTGACGTCGGTCTCGTCAAAGATCGAAAAGCCCGGTTTGTAGCCCAGCCGCACATGCTCCTTGCGGATGATGTTCAGCCCCAGGTTGTGGAAGGTACACACGGTGAGGCCACGGCCCTCGCCACCCTTGAGCAGGGTACCGACGCGCTCTTTCATTTCGCGCGCGGCCTTGTTGGTAAAGGTCATGGCGACAATGTACTGAGCGCGGATGCCACAGTTCTGGATCAGGTGCGCGATCTTGCGGGTGATCACGCTGGTCTTGCCGGAGCCTGCGCCGGCGAGCACCAATAGAGGGCCGCCGACGTAGTTCACGGCTTCTTGCTGCCGGGGGTTGAGTCGGGACATACGGATTTTTTGGGGTCGTTGGTCAAAAGGGCGGGCATTTTAACAGGCTGGCAAGATTCTGCTGCCCTGGATCGACGGTGTGACGTACCACTCGATCTAAATTTGCCGGTTTTGCTACTTTGCCGCAGGATGTCGGGGCTTCTTGTGGTTGAAGCACTGACAAATGATTACAACCGGCGTGTTTGATAACTCTTATCATTGGTGATTATCAGGCCGCGCGTCATAATGCCCGCCGCCAATGAAATCTTGCAGAGTCTAGGGAGCTAGCTTGTCTACGCCTGTCGAACCCTTGCGTTTGCTGCTTCTGGCCGATACGCCTGAGTGGGCAGCGTTGTTGCGCGAGTGCCTGGCGCCGATGGGCGATGGGGCTGTGCTGATCAGCGCGCCAAGTTGGGATTCCGTGAGTCGTCTGTTCGATGACGACCAGAGCGCGGTGCTGTTGACCACACCTGCCCTGCAACCTGCCCCCGGCCGTTGCAGCTTGCCCTGCGTGCTGCTGCTTGAGCAGGAGCCGCTGGTTGCGCCCCTTGGCGTCAGCGATTGGCTGGTGCGTGATGCAATAGCTGTCGACACGCTACGCCGCTGCCTGCGTCATGTGCGCGAGCGCGGTGTACTGGAGACGACCCTGCAACGCCTGGCCGAGCAGGATCCGCTCACCGGTATCGCCAACCGCCAGGGCTTCCAGACCTTGCTGGCTGCGAGGCTGGCCGAGAATGACGGTCGCGGCCTGGCTCTCGGCCATCTGGACCTGGACAATTTCCGCCATGCCAACGATGCTCTCGGCCACCAGGCCGGCGATCGCCTGATTCTGCAGGTCGTGTCGCGGCTCAAGAGCCAGCTCGAAATCGGCGACCAGCTCGCCCGCCTGGGCAGCGACGAATTCGCCTTGCTGATCGACACACGCCGTGCGCCGCAGCGTGCTGAATGGATGGCCGAACGCATCATCGAAGCCATGGCCGAACCCTACTGGGTCGATGGCGAAAGCCTGCTGATCGGCTGCAGCCTGGGCGTGGCCCATGCCCGCGCTCGCGCCGGCGCCGACCCGCTGATGTGGCACGCCCATATCGCTATGCAGCAAGCTAAAAGCACCCAGGGTTGCACCTTTCATATCTTCAACGAACGCATCAATCGCAACGCCCGCAGTCTGGCCGATCTGGAGAGCGAACTGCGTCGTGCCCTGCGGCGCGATGAGCTGGAGCTGCATTACCAGCCGCGCCTGGACCTGGATGACGGCCATATCGTCGGTCTCGAAGCCTTGGTGCGCTGGCGCCACGGTGAGCGCGGCCTGCTCCCGCCCAGCGAGTTCGTGCCCCTGGCCGAGCAAAGCGGCTTGATCGTGCCGCTGGGCTATTGGGTGATCTCCCGTGCCCTGCGCGACATGCAGGATTTGCGCGAACGCGGCCTGCCGCAGCTGCACATGGCGGTCAACCTGTCGTTCCGTCAGTTTCAGGACAGCCAATTGCTCTCTACCCTCAGCCGCCTGATTGCTGAGCGTGGGGTGGAGGCGCAATGGTTGGAGTTCGAACTGACCGAAACCGCCGTGATGCGCCGCAGTGACTTGGTCAAACAAACCATGGATGCCCTTGGTCGCCTGGGCGTGCGGTTTTCCCTGGATGACTTTGGTACCGGTTTCTCATCGTTCGTGCACCTCAACAGCCTGCCGATTGCCCTGCTGAAAATCGATAAGAGCTTCGTGGGCGGCATGGAGGAGCGCGAAGAGAACCGCAAGTTGGTGCACGCCATGATCAATCTGGCTCACAACCTCAACCTGGAAGTGGTGGCCGAAGGCGTCGAAACCCCAGAGCAATTGGCGCTGTTGCGTTTGTTCGGTTGCGACCAGGCCCAGGGTTACCTGATCAGCAAGCCGTTGCCATTGCCTGAGCTGGTGGATTACCTGACTATCGGCAATGGCCGGCAAGCCATGCCGGGCGCGGCCAACTAGCGCGGCGAGGCGACGCAATAGGCTTCTAGTCCGTTTGCGCAGTCTGAAACGCTACTTGGTCCGCAGGTTCCTGGTGAATCATGCGTTTGATCTTCGCTTCAAACGCCCAGGTCAGGCTCACTGCCGCGCAGGCCAGCCCCAGTGCCAATCCCCACCATACACCGGTGGGGCCCCAACCCAGGGTGAACGCCATCAGCCAGGCCGACGGCGCACCGATCAGCCAGTAGCAACCCAAACCGACCAGGAAGGTGGTTTTGGCGTCCTTGAGCCCACGAATGCAGCCCATGGCGATGGTTTGCACGCCATCGAACAGTTCGAACCAGGCCGCCACGGCCAACAGGCTGACGGCCAGGACGATGACGTCATGGAACGCCGGGTCGTTATGGTCGAGGAACAGTCCGATCAGCGGGTCGGAATACAGCCACAGCACAGCGGCAAACCCCAACATCACCAAGGCGCCGAAACCGATTCCGACGCGTCCTGCCAGACGGGCCCGCAGCAACTGCCCGGCGCCGTAGTGCTGGCCGATGCGCATGGTCACTGCGTAGGACATCCCCGCCGGCACCATGAACGCCACCGAGACGATCTGCAGAGCGATCTGATGCGCAGCCAGTTGCGTGCTGCCCATGGTGCCCATGCACAGCGCCGCGAAGGCAAACAGCCCGACTTCCACCGCATAGGTGCCGCCAATCGGCAGCCCCAGCCGCCACAGTTCGCGCAGATAGTGGGTATTGAGGCGCAGCAGGCCGCTGCTCAGCGGGTAGGCGGCATACGCACGATTGCTGCGGATGTACCACATCAACGTCAGCGCCATGCCATTGGCGACGATCGCCGTGACCAGGCCAATGCCCATCAGGCCCAGTTTCGGCAGGCCGAACATACCTTCGATCAGTGCGTGGTTGAGCAGGTAGTTGAGCACCGTGCCGCCGAGGCTGATCACCATCACCGGCGTGGCTTTACCTATGGCGCTGGTGAAGCCACGCAGGGCCATGAAGCTCAGGTAGCCAGGCAGGGCGAACGGCAGGATCGTCAGAAATTGCCCCGCCGACTGCACGTTGGTTTCGGTCTGGCCGAACAGCAGTAACACCGGTTTGAGGTTCCATAGCAGCAGGCCGGCCGCCAGGGCCATCAACCAAGCGAGCCAAAGCCCTGCCTGGGTCAGACGCGTGGCGCCTTCGATGTCGCCCGCGCCATGACGGATGGCCACCAGCGTACCCACGGCGGCGATCACGCCGATGCAGAAGATCGACACGAACGAATAGCTCGCCGCGCCCAGGCCACCGCCGGCCAAGGCTTCGGGACTCAGGCGCGCCATCATCAAAGTGTCGGTCAGCACCATGAGCACGTGGGCCAACTGCGAGGCGATCAGCGGCCCGGAAAGCCGCAGAATGGCCCAGAGTTCGGTACGTGCCGGATGCTGCATAATCATCACGCTCTGAAAGTCATAGAATTGGGGGAGGGTTGATTCTCGGCGCTCTCAGCCCATTGCACAAAGGGATAAATGCGATCGTTCGCATGATTAAAACTCATGCTCCTATCGAGTCTGGTAGGGTTCTCGTATTGAGTTGTCGGAGCTTTCCCAATGTCTCGTCGTCTTCCACCGCTTTATGCCCTGCGTGCCTTTGAGGCCGCTTCCCGGCACAACTCTTTCACTCGCGCCGCCGAAGAACTGTCCATCACCCAAAGTGCGGTGAGCCGGCATATCCGCACCCTCGAAGAGCATTTCGCCTGTCGCCTGTTCCAGCGTAGCGGTCGCCACCTGCAACTTACCGAGGCCGCACGGCTGCTGTTGCCCGGCGTGCGCGAGGGGTTCGCCGCGTTGGAGCGGGCCTGCCACACCCTCAATAGCGAGGACGACATCCTGCGCATGAAGGCCCCCTCCACCCTGACCATGCGTTGGCTGCTGGCGCGGCTCAGTCGTTTTCGGCATTTGCAGCCGGGCAATGAGGTGCAACTGACCAGCGCGTGGATGAGCGTTGACGAAGTGGACTTCAACCACGAGCCGTTCGACTGTGCCGTCCTACTCAGCAATGGCCATTTCCCCACGGATTGGGAGGCGTGTCGCCTGTTTCCCGAGATGCTGATTCCCGTCGGCGCCCCCAACCTGCTCGACGACGGCCCCTGGGACGCGGCGCGACTGGCCACGGCTGAGTTGCTGCACCCGACGCCGGATCGGCGCGATTGGCGCTACTGGCTGGAGCGCATGGGGCTGTCGTCCCAAGTGTCGCTCAAGGGGGGGCAAGTCTTCGATACCCTGGAACTAGGCATGATCGCGGCGGCGCGGGGGTACGGCGTGTCCATGGGCGACCTGCTGATGGTGGCCGAAGACGTGGCTCAGGGGAGGCTGAGCCTGCCATGGCCCAGCGCTGTGGCCAGTGGCGAGCACTATTATCTGGTCTGGCCGAAAACCCGTCCGGGTGGCGAGCGCCTGCGACGCCTCGCGGATTTCCTGCAGAGCGAAGTGCAAGCGATGGTGTTGCCTGCGGTGGAACGCTTCGATTGAAGTGCTTATAACGCTGGTGCGCAACCGTTTGCGCGATACCCCTGCGATTCGCTCAAGTATTGCAATCACCCGCCGAAGTAGGTGTGTTGGAACCATCGTGCACCAATGTTTGCCCACTTAGATAATTTGCCGAGCAGCGCTATGAGATCAGGATGATCCTGGCCTCGGCCAGGAGCTGTCATGTCTCAACCTCGTGCCCGGATTGCCTCCCAACTCGGTATGGCCCTTGCCGTGATCCTGGCTGTCGCCATTGGCGGCAGTACTGTTTTTGCCCTGCGTTCCCTGGATGCCGCCAACCTCGACACCCGCGAGGAACATTTGGCCAGCGAGGCGCGCCTGCTCGCCGACCAGCTGAATACGTTCCATAGCACGCTGCGTGAAAGCACTCAGCGCCTGACGGGGCTGTTCGAGAAGCGCTTCAGCGCGGGCTTGAGCGTGCGCGCGGACCAGCCCATCGCGGTCGCCGGTGTGCAGACCCCGAGCCTGTATCTGGGCAGCGAGGTGCTGAACAACAACTTCACCGAAGTGGATGTGTTCAAGCAGATGTCCGGCGGCGTAGCCACGGTGTTCGTGCGCAGTGGCGACGACTTTATCCGGGTCAGCACCTCCCTGACCAAGCAGGACGGCAGCCGCGCCATCGGTACTGTGCTGGACCGCCAGAGCCCGGCGTATGCGCGGGTGTTCAGCGGGCAGCCCTATATTGGTCGGGCGGTGTTGTTCGATCGCTCCTATATGACTCAGTACAGCCCGGTGCGTGACGCCAGCGGCAAAGTCATCGCGGTGCTGTTTATCGGTTTCGACTACACCGATGCGCAGAACGCCCAGTTCGAGAACCTCAAACGCTTCCGCATCGGCCAGACCGGTTCACTGGCCTTGCTGGATGAACAGAAACACTGGCTGGTGTCGCCGGCGGGTGTGCAGGCCCCGGAGCAAGCGGTGCCGGTGATGCTGGATCTGGCCAAAACCCCAGGCAAGGGACGTTTCTGGAGCGATAAGAGCGAAGACTTCTACAGCGTATCGGTACCGTTCGACGGCGGCCCGTGGGCAGTGGTCGCCAGCATGCCAAAGGCGGAAATCCGCGCGGTCACCTGGGCCGTCGGCCTGCGTCTGGTGATCGGCAGTGTGTTGGCGATGTTGCTGGCGGTGGGTGCGACGGTATGGTTGTTGCGCAGCAAACTGGCGCCGTTGGGCGATTTGGTGCGTCAGGCCGAAGCCCTGGGCGCTGGGGATTTGAGTGCTCGCCTGAACGTCTCCAGCCATGACGAGATCGGCCAACTGGCGCGGGCCTTCAACCAGATGGGGGAAGCGCTGTCGACCATGGTGTCGCATATCCGCAAGGCGGCCGAAGAGGTCAACGGTCGCGCTCAGGCGCTGTCCGGGTTGTCCGGGGGCGCCTATGAGGGCATGGAGCAGCAGTCCGGTGAAATCACTAGCATGGCCGGCGCGGTGGAAGAGTTCAGCGCCACATCGCTGAACATCGCCGACAACATGGGCAACACCGAACGTCTGGCTCAAGAGAACGCCCAACAGACCCGGATCGGACGCAACTCGATGCAGGAAGCCTCGTCGTCCCTGGAGCATATCGCCACGGCACTGAACAGCACCGCAACGGTGATCAACACATTGGGTCAGCGTTCCCAGGAGATCGGCGGCATCGTCGGTGTGATCACCGCCATTGCCGAACAGACCAACCTGCTGGCGCTCAACGCCGCCATTGAGGCTGCGCGGGCCGGTGAGCAAGGCCGTGGTTTCGCTGTAGTGGCGGATGAAGTGCGCAATCTGGCCTCGCGTACACGTGAAGCCACCGATGAAATTTCCGGGATGATCCAAAGCATTCAGAAAGAAACCGGCAACGCCATCAGCACCATGGAGCAAGGCAAGGTGCTGATGCAGGAAGGCTTGTCGCGTAACGCCGACGTGGCGTCGGCCCTGGCGCGGATCGACGAACAAAGCCGCTCGGCCGGTCAGCAGTTCGCTGCGATTACCACGGCTACCCAGGAACAGAGCAGCACCGCGACTTTGCTCAGCAGCAACCTGCAGAGCATTGCGCTGGCCAACAGCGAACAGCGCGAAGTCGTCTCGAACCTGGCGATCACCGCCAAGGAGTTGGAGACACTGGCGTCGGGCTTGCGGCATGAGGTGGATCGCTTCCGCTGAAGCGCTGTTGATCAGGGAGGGATGCTCACATGATAGCCGCCGGGCGGTATTGCAGCGCCTCCTTCAGATGCTCGCGAGTGATCGTAGCCTCCTGCTCCAGATCGGCTAACGTGCGCGCCACCTTGAGTAAGCGGTGAGCCGCGCGCAAGGAGAGTGTCAGCCGCTCGCAGGCACTCTCCAGCCAGCTCTCGTCGGCCTTCGCCAGCCTGCAATGCTCGCGCAACCCCGGCAGGTCCAGAAACGCATTGGCACAGCCCTGGCGTTTTTCCTGCTGCTCCCGCGCGTTGGCAACCTGTGCGGCCGCCGTTGCTGTGTTATCCCCGGCTGCCAGTGCCGGGTTCAGCGCCGTGGTTTCCCGTGCAACCGTCAGGTGCAAGTCGATCCGGTCCAGTAACGGCCCGGACAGTTTGTTGCGATAGCGCTGGATCTGCTCCGGCGTACAGCGACAGCGCCCGGTGGTGTCACCCAGATAACCGCAGGGGCAGGGGTTCATTGCGGCCACTAGTTGGAAGCGCGCCGGGAAACTTACCCGGTCGCGCGCGCGGGAAATCACGATATGCCCTGACTCCAGCGGCTCGCGCAGTACCTCCAGCACCTTGCGATCGAATTCCGGTAATTCATCCAGAAACAGCACACCGTGATGGGCCAGGGTGATTTCCCCCGGCTGGGGTTTCGAGCCACCGCCCACCAAGGCCGGCCCGGACGCGGAGTGGTGGGGTTGGCGAAACGGCCGATGGGGCCAATGGCTCAGAGGTGCCAGGCTGACCACCGACTGGATGGCCGCGACTTCCAGGGCTTCGTGTTCGGTCAAGGGCGGCAGCAGACCGGGCAAGCGGCTGGCGAGCAAGGTTTTGCCGGTGCCGGGCGGGCCGCTGAACAGCAGGTTATGTGCGCCAGCCGCAGCAAGCAGCAGCGCGCGCTTGGCCGCCAATTGGCCCTGCACTTCACTCAAGTCCGGATAGGGCTTGTTCAGATACAGCAAGCCATCGGACCTGTATGGCTCGATCGGCACCTGGCCATTCAAGTGCGCCACCACCTGCAGCAAGTGATCCACCGCAATCACCTTCAACCCCGATGCCAGGCAGGCTTCTTCGGCGTTCGCACGCGGAACTATCACCGTGCGTCCCGCCTTGCGTGCGGCCAGTGCCGCCGGCAGTACACCTTTCACCGCGCGTACCTCGCCGGACAGGGCCAGTTCGCCCAGGCACTCCACGTCATCGAGCATCAGCGCCGGCACTTGCACGCTCGCCGCCAGGATGCCCAAGGCAATCGCCAGGTCAAAACGCCCGCCGTCCTTAGGCAGGTCAGCGGGCGCGAGATTGAGGGTGATGCGACGGGCAGGGTATTGCAGCGCGGAGTTGAGAATGGCGCTGCGCACGCGGTCTTTGCTTTCCTTGACTGCGGTTTCGGGCAGCCCCACCAGCGTCAGGGACGGCAGGCCGTTGGCCATATGCACTTCGACGGTGACGGCGGGCGCTTCGACGCCGATCTGGGCGCGGCTGTGGACGATGGCGAGGGACATGCTCGTTCCTTGAAAAGTGAGGGCCGCTTCCTGCGGTTTTTCAAGGGTAGACGAGGTGGGTAAGAGCGGGGCGGGGAGGTTTTACTGAACGTATCTTGGGTAGGTGGAGCGTGAGCCTGTTCGCGAAGATCTGCGCGAACAGGCTCGTCTCAACAGAGGTATGGGCTATTTCTGATCAGGCGTCAGCCGCGCTTCCAACTCCGCCACCTTCGCCTCCAGGCTCTCCAGCCGCGCACGCGTGCGGGCCAGCACGACCATCTGGCTGTCGAATTCTTCACGGCTGACCAGGTCGAGCTTGCTGAAACCGCTTTGCAGCAAGGCCTTGAACTGGCTTTCGATTTCATTGCGGGGCAATGGAGTTTCTCCGCTGAACAGGCGAGAGGCGTGGCCGCTCAGGGCGTCGAGGAAATCTTTGGGCGCGAGCATGGGAAATATTCCGGAAAAACTGTTGGCGGGCAGTGTATCACGCACCGTCTATAGTCTTTTTCACGGCCTTGAGCGCACGCTTTTCGCGCAGAGGGGCGGCGGGCCACGCACCGTTTTCGTGCGCATTACGCTCACCAAAACGACCCGCAGGTGGACATAAGTGGGCAAAGGATTGATTTCAGTGGTTTTTACGGAGCTGGCAAGGTTTCTGCTTAGACGATCATGACCCATGCACTGATGCAGTCGCTGTGACGAATGCAGTGCGCCGATGGATCAGGGGTACAGGTTTGTCACCAGTGGTTAGCTGGCGCCGCAACGGCATAGCCGAGGCGACGACGCGTTACAAAGCCAGGCACTGCGCTTAGACTTGAGACGGGTTTGTTTTCCTGGGGCAAGTCCACCAATTCGGGAGAGAGTTTTCATGAAGCTAGTCACTGCCATCATCAAGCCGTTCAAGTTGGACGATGTACGCGAGTCGTTGTCCGAGATCGGCGTGCAGGGCATTACCGTTACTGAGGTCAAAGGCTTCGGTCGGCAGAAGGGTCACACCGAGCTGTATCGCGGCGCGGAATACGTAGTGGATTTCCTGCCGAAGGTGAAGATTGATGTCGCCATTGACGACAAGGATCTTGACCGGGTTATCGAGGCGATAACCAAGGCCGCCAACACCGGCAAGATCGGTGACGGCAAGATCTTCGTGGTCAATCTGGAACAGGCTATTCGCATCCGTACCGGCGAAACCGATACCGACGCAATCTAAGCCGCCAAACCCCAACGCCCCAGGAGAAAACAATATGACTCTGCGTAAATTCGCAGGGCTCGGAGCCCTGTTGTCCATCGTAATGCCAAGCCTGGCCATGGCGGCAGACGAAGTGGCTGCTCCAGTCCTCAACTCCGGCGACACCGCGTGGATGCTGACATCCACTGCGCTGGTGCTGTTCATGACCATCCCTGGCCTGGCGCTGTTCTACGGCGGCATGGTTCGCTCCAAAAATATTCTGTCGGTGATGATGCAGTGCTTTGCCATCACGGGCCTGATCAGCATCCTGTGGGTTATTTACGGCTACAGCATCGCGTTCGATACCACTGGTATGGAACAGGGCGTGGTCAACTTCAATTCCTTCTTCGGCGGCATGGGCAAGGCGTTCCTGGCGGGTGTCACCCCGGCCAGCATCACCGGGCCGGCGGCGTTGTTCCCCGAAGCGGTGTTCATCACCTTCCAGATGACCTTCGCGATCATCACCCCGGCACTCATCGTCGGCGCCTTTGCCGAGCGCATGAAGTTCTCCGCCATGCTGATCTTCATGGCCATCTGGTTCACTCTGGTCTACGCACCGATCGCACACATGGTGTGGAGCGGCAACGGCGGCCTGTTGTGGGACTGGGGCGTGCTGGACTTCGCCGGCGGCACCGTGGTGCACATCAACGCCGGTGTCGCGGGCCTGGTGGCGTGCATCGTGCTCGGCAAGCGTAAAGGCTACCCGACCACGCCGATGGCGCCGCACAACCTGGGTTACACCCTGATCGGCGCGGCCATGCTGTGGATCGGCTGGTTTGGTTTCAACGCCGGTTCCGCGGCGGCCGCCAATGGCACCGCCGGCATGGCGATGCTGGTGACTCAGATCGCCACCGCTGCTGCGGCGCTGGGCTGGATGTTCGCCGAGTGGATTACCCACGGTAAGCCAAGCGCACTGGGCATCGCTTCGGGTGTGGTCGCTGGCCTGGTTGCCGTTACGCCAGCTGCCGGCACCGTAGGCCCGATGGGCGCCCTGGTGATTGGCCTGGTGGCCGGTGTGATCTGCTTCTTCTGCGCCACCAGCCTCAAGCGCAAGCTGGGCTATGACGACTCCCTGGACGCCTTCGGTGTGCACGGTATCGGCGGTATCGTCGGTGCGATCCTCACCGGTGTGTTCGCAGCCCCTGCGTTGGGCGGCTTCGGCACCGTGACGGACGTAGCGGCACAGGTATGGATCCAGTGCAAAGGTGTGGGTTTCACCGTGATCTACACGGCGATCGTCACCTACGTCATCCTCAAGGTGCTGGACATGGTCATGGGCCTGCGTGTCACCGAAGAGGAAGAGGCGGTTGGCCTCGATCTGGCGCAACACAACGAGCGCGGCTACAACTTGTAAGTACGCGAAAAAAAGATGCCCGGCTTGCCGGGCATTTTTTTGTCTGGCGTTTGTCAGTCATAGGGCGCCAGGCCATTTTTGTGCAGTGATTGTGATGGGGCGCACACGGCATTTTTCAGCGTGCGAATGTCTTACAGGCATGTAGGCGTATTCGACACTTTGTTTTTTCCCAGAGCGCGCTAGAATGCGCGCCGATGGGCGGAGAACTGTATGTGGCAACAGACCCTGATTACCCTGCGGGCCAGGCCCCGGGGCTTTCACCTGGTGACCGACGAATTGCTTGCCGGCTTGCCTGAATTGAAGGCATGTCGTGTAGGACTGTTGCACCTGTGGCTGCAGCACACTTCGGCTTCGTTGACTATCAACGAGAACGCCGACCCGGCGGTTCGCCGTGACTTCGAACGTTTTTTCAACTCGCTGGTACCACAAGGCCGTGCAGGGTTCGAACACAACGACGAAGGTCCGGACGATCTGCCGGCGCACTTCAAGGCCAGTCTCCTGGGCTGCCAGCTGAGTTTGCCGGTGAAGGCCGGCCGCTTGGCGATGGGGACATGGCAAGGTGTTTATCTGGGCGAGCACCGTGATCATGGCGGTGCTCGTAAAGTCCTCGCCACTTTGCATGGTGATGGGGCATAGGCCACTGGTTAGCCGGTGGACGTTGATTTTTTTCCAGCCGCCTCGACAGAGGATCAAGCTGGGCTATAACTAATCTGCTTTTCGCAAGTCATGAGGTAGAACATGAGCGACGATGATCTGGAAAACGACGAACTTGAAGTAGGTGACGACGACGAGGCTGATGATAGTCTCGACGCGGCAGCTGTTGACGACGACGTTACTGGCGAGGCCGATGACAGTGTCGGCGATGACGCAGCTCCTAAAGCCAAAGGCAAAGCCAAGGCCGCGGTTTCGGTCGATGAGTTGCCGAGCGTTGAAGCCAAGAACAAAGAGCGTGATGCCCTGGCCCGCGCGATGGAAGAGTTCCTCGCTAAAGGCGGCAAAGTGGTCGAAGTCGAGCCCAACGTGGTAGCCGATCCGCCCAAGAAGCCGGATAACAAGTACGGCAGCCGACCTATCTGAGGTCAGTCACCCGCTTGTAAGAAAAAGCCCGCCGTCGCTGCGGGCTTTTTCATGCCTGATGTTTTTAGTCTTATGCGATTCAAATGTGGGAGGAGGTTTACCCCCGATAGCAGGGGATCAGTCCCTCAATTGCTGGCTGACCTATTGTAGTCGGAGGCAAGCCTTCTCCCACCGCTGGATTTCCAGGATTATTGCCAGCTGCGGAGCAGTTCCGGCAACTCCGTCAGGCTGCGAATCTCCGCATCCGGGCGCTTATCCGCCTCCCAAGCCTTGCCCGTCGGGTTGAACCACACCGCACGCAGCCCCGCCTGCTGTGCGCCGGCAATGTCGTCCCCTGGATGATCACCCACATGCACTGCCGCGTCCGCATTCACGCCGCCACGCTGCAAGGCTTCCTGAAACAACCGTGCATCCGGTTTGGCAATGCCGACATCCTCGGCCCGCAGGGCGAAGTGAAAGTAGTCCGCCAGGCCGACCCGCTGTACGTCAGCGTTACCGTTGGTGATGACCCCCAGCAGGTATTGGCGACGTAGCGCCTGCAGCATGGGTTCGGCTTCGGGGAAGACCGTCAGTTGATGACGTGCATGGATGAACGCTTCAAAGCACACATCCGCCATTTCGGTGGCCTCGGGCTGTGGATAACCAGCCTCTTCGAATGCGTGCGTCAGTACCCGATGGCGCAACAGGCTGATGCGGTGCTTGAGTTCCGGGTGACGTTCCAGCACCTGTTGGCGCAATCTGGCGAAATGCTCCAGAGGCAGATCGCCGACTTTGGACGCATGGGTCGCCAGCCATTCGCGCATCGACGCTTCGGCGCTGATGATGACCGGTACGTTGTCCCAGAGCGTGTCGTCCAGGTCGAAAGTGATCAGCTTGATAGTCATGAGTCGCCGCCCTTGATGCGTTTGGCCCTTGGATGGGCGCTGTCGTACACCGTTGCCAGGTGTTGAAAATCCAGGTGGGTGTAGATCTGTGTGGTCTTGATATCGGAGTGCCCGAGCAGTTCCTGTACGGCGCGCAGGTCTTGGGACGATTCCAGCAGATGACTGGCAAAGGAGTGCCGCAGCATATGCGGGTGCAGGTTTTGCCCCAATTCGCGCTCGCCCGCGGCCTTGACCCGGACCTGAATCGCCCGTGGCCCGAGGCGTCGGCCCTTCTGGCTGATGAAGACGGCGTCGTCCGCCGGGTTAGCCAGCGCCCGCAGCGCCAACCAATGCTGCAACGCTTCGCGGGCCTTGCTGCCCACGGGCAGTACGCGGGTCTTGCTGCCTTTACCGAGCACTTGCACTAAGCCGTCCGCCAGGTCCAGTTGGTCGAGATTCAAGCTGGTCAGCTCCGACAGGCGCAGGCCTGAGGAATAGAACAGCTCAAGGATTGCCTGGTCGCGGTGGGCGAGGAAATCATCTTCTACTGCGCCTTCAAGCAATTGCAGGGCGCGATCGGTATCCAAGGTCTTGGGCAGGCGCCGTTCGCCCTTGGGTGGTGACAGGCCATTGGCCGGGTCGTGGTCGCACAGGCCTTCGCGATTGAGGTAGTGATAAAGCCCGCGCACCGCCGACAGTAGACGAGACAGGCTGCGCGAGGATTGCCCCTGCTGATGCAGGCGCGCGATCAAACTGCGCAGGCTTTGGATATCCAGCGCTTTCCAACTGGCGATCTGCTGCTTTTCGCAGTAGGCCAGAACCTTGTTCAAGTCCCGCCGGTAGGCTTCCAGCGTGTGGGGCGACACCTGGCGCTCGTTGCGCAGGTGCGCGCAGTAAGCGTCCAGTTGCCGTTCCATAACTAGCGCACCGCGCGCAGGGAAGTGGTGAAGCGCGGCAGGACGCGGCCGAGCACTTCGGCGATATAGGTCAGGAACAGCGTGCCCACCGAGCTTTTGTAGTGCGCAGGGTCGCGGCTGCCAATAGCCAATACGCCGTGCAGGCCTTGATGGCTGAGGGCGACCACGGCGGTGGAGCCGATCTGTTTGCGCTGTTCGGCGCCGAACAGGAAGTCCAGTTCATGTTCGCGCAAGGTGCCGCTGACGGTCTTGCCTTCGCACAGCAGCCCGCCGATTGCGGTTTGAGCTTCGCTGCCACTGACCCATCGGCCCACCGGCATCGGGTTGTCGCTGAACAGAATGAGGCTGACAAAAGGCACCTGGAAGTCCTGGCGCAGGCTGTCTTCCACGGCCATCACCGTTTCTTCCAGGCTGGTGGCGTCCAGCAGGGTCAGTATCAGGCGGCGGGTTTTGTCGAACAGGCGATCGTTGTCGCGGGCCACGTCCATCAGGTGCGAGAGCCGATGGCGCATTTCGATATTGCGCTCGCGCAGGATCTTCATCTGACGTTCCACCAACGACACGGTATCGCCGCGCTGGTGGGGGATGCGCAAGGCCGGCAGCAGTTCGTCATGTTCGACGAAGAAATCCGGATGAGCCTCAAGGTACGCCGCGACGGCAGCGGCCTCCAGAGTTTCGCTCGAGGATGCTTGTGCGGGTACTTGAGGCTTATCGGTCATTGGATTGGCTCACTCATAGACGGACCTGTCCTTCGTATACGCGCGTGGCCGGCCCGGTCATCATCACCGGGTGGCCCGGGCCCGCCCATTCGATGGACAAGCGCCCACCGGGCAGGTCGATCAGCAGCGGCGAATCCATCCACCCCTGGGTGATCGCGGCGACGGCAGCGGCGCAGGCGCCGGTACCGCAGGCCTGGGTTTCGCCGGCGCCCCGTTCCCACACGCGCAATTGCGCGCGGTGACGGTCGATCACCTGCAAAAAGCCCACATTGACCCGCGCCGGAAAGCGCGGGTGGTTTTCGATTTTCGGCCCCAGTTCATGCACGGGGGCGTTATTGATATCGGTGACGCGCAGCACGGCGTGGGGGTTGCCCATGGACACGGCCGCCAGGTCGACCACTTTGCCGTCGACCTCTACGGCATAACTGGTCGCCTGCTCGCTGGCCTGGAACGGAATATCCGCCGGCACCAGACGTGGCGCGCCCATGTTGACGCTGATCTGGCCGTCGTTGCGGATATCCAGCTCGATCACGCCGCTCTTGGTCTCGACGCGAATCTGGCGCTTGGCGGTCAGGCGTTTGTCCAGCACGAAGCGCGCAAAGCAGCGCGCACCGTTGCCGCACTGTTCCACTTCGGAACCGTCGGAGTTGAAGATCCGGTAACGGAAATCCACCTCCGGGTTAGTGGGCGCTTCAACGATCAGTAACTGGTCGAAGCCGACGCCGGTATGCCGGTCGCCCCACTGTTTGGCGTGCTTGGGCAGGATATGCGCGTGCTGGCTGACCAGGTCGAGAACCATGAAATCATTGCCCAGCCCGTGCATCTTGGTAAAACGCAGCAGCATGGCTTACTCCGGCAGCAGGCTTTCGCCAGCATACAACTCGGCTACCGTCTCGCGGCGACGCACTTCAAACGCTTGATCACCGTCCACCAGCACCTCGGCGGTACGGCCGCGGGTGTTGTAGTTGGAACTCATGACAAACCCGTAGGCACCGGCCGAATGCACGGCCAGCAGATCGCCTTCTTCCAGGGCGAGCTGACGATCCTTGGCCAGGAAGTCACCGGTCTCGCAGATCGGGCCGACGATGTCATAGGCGCGCGCTTCACTGTTGCGCGGCGTTACGGCGGTGACATTCATCCAGGCCTGGTACAGCGCCGGGCGGATCAGATCGTTCATCGCCGCGTCGACGATGGCGAAATCCTTATGCTCGGTGTGCTTGAGGTACTCGACCTGGGTCAGCAGTACGCCCGCGTTAGCGACGATATAGCGGCCCGGTTCGAACATCAGCGCCAGATCGCGGCCCTCGATGCGCTCGCGCACGGCCTGGATGTAATCGGCAATCAGCGGCGGCTCTTCATCGCGATAACGCACGCCGACGCCACCGCCCAGATCGATGTGGCGCAGGTAAATGCCACAGTCGCCCAGGCGGTCGATCAGTGCCAGCAGGCGGTCGAGCGCATCCAGGAACGGTGGCAGCGTGGTCAATTGCGAGCCGATATGGCAGTCGACACCCAGCACTTCCAGGTTCGGCAGTTGGGCGGCGCGGATGTACACGTCCTCGGCGTCGGCAATTGCGATGCCGAACTTGTTCTCTTTGAGACCGGTGGAAATGTACGGGTGGGTGCCGGCATCGACATCCGGGTTGACGCGCAGGGAGATCGGCGCACGAACACCCATCTCGGCGGCCACCACCTGGAGGCGCTCCAGCTCTTCGCTGGACTCGACGTTAAAGCAATGCACGCCGACTTCCAGTGCGCGGCGCATATCTTCGCGGCTCTTGCCGACGCCGGAGAACACGATTTTGTCGGCCTGGCCGCCGGCGGCCAAAACACGTTCCAGCTCGCCACGGGACACAATGTCGAAACCGGCGCCCAGGCGCGCCAGGACATTGAGCACACCCAGGTTCGAGTTGGCCTTGACCGCGTAGCACACCAGGTGCGGCACGCCATTCAACGAATCGGTAAACGAGCGGTATTGCGCTTCGATGTGCGCACGGGAGTACACGTACGTCGGGGTGCCAAAGCGTTCGGCAATCGCGGACAGCGCCACGCCTTCCGCGAACAGCTCGCCGTCCCGGTAGTTAAAAGCGTCCATGGGGTTCCCTTATTCGAAGGTGTCGTGCTTATGCGCTTTTGCTGGCTTTTGCGACGATTGCGCCTGTTCGTTCGGGTCTTTGCTGTCATCGGGCAGGTACAGTGGGCCTTTTTGACCACAGGCACTAACGAGGCAAGCGACCGCGACGAGCGCAGCAAGGGAAGAGATCAGGCGCTTCATGGCGAAATCCTTGAATATGCATTAATTGCGCCCGAGTATACCCACCACCCGCCAGCTTGCCTATGCGCTGGAATACCCGTCCGGCGGGGGTTTGCCGTCTTAAGCGCGAAGCAGACTACGCTGGCTTGGGATATTTCATACCGAGATTGGTAATGAAATCGGTATCCTTTGCAATCGGCGAAGCTCGCCCGTATCGTGCGGCGCTTGAGCAGAACCAGACACTTTCGAGGTTGCCACAATGAGTTTGACCGAAGCCCGTTTTCACGACTTGGTGGATGCGACCCAGCAGGCGCTGGAGGATATTTTTGATGACAGCGGCCTGGACGTGGACCTGGAAAACTCGGCAGGCGTGCTGACCGTCAAATTCGAGAGTGGTCAGCAACTGATCTTCAGTCGCCAGGAACCGCTGCGTCAGTTGTGGCTGGCCGCTCGCTCTGGTGGCGTTCACTTCGATTACGACGAAGAAAGCGGCAAATGGCAGTGCGACAAGAGTGAAGAGTTGTTGGGCGAAATGCTCGCGCGCCTGGTCGAGGAATATACCGGCGCCGAGCTGGACTTCGACGAGATCTGACCGTGACCCAGCCTGCACCCGTACGCCCGCCCAAGCCGTTGTTCAGCAATGTCAGCCCGGCGGTGCCGTCACCTTGTATCAGTTTGTGTCGTCTGGATGAGCACAAAGTCTGCCTTGGCTGCTTCCGGCATGTCGAAGACATTCGCGAATGGCGCTCCGCCGACGATGATCGGCGTCGGGTGATCCGCGCCGAAGCCGAGCAGCGCAGGGCCCGCGCCTGAGGCCGTCTTGTTTATTTGTGACGCTGTGTTAGTGTCCGGCTACGCCTCAACTCATCGAGGCCCGTGAGAACCCCGCCTTTTTCTGGCGGGGTTTTGCTTTTTTGTGCAGAAAAAAGGAGTCTGCCTGAATCATGACCACCGCACCGTCCATCATCCTCACCCGCCTTGACGTGCAGCGTCTGGAGCAACTGATCGATCGCTTGGGCGACGAGTCTCCCGGCGTCGAAGCGTTGCAAGCCGAACTCGACCGCGCCGAAGATGTGGTCGGCCACGATGAAGTGCCTGCGGGTGTCGTGACCATGAATTCCAGCGTGCATTGCCGCGAGCAAGGCAGCGGTAAGGACTACCACCTGACTCTGGTCTACCCCAAAGACGCCAACGCCGACGCCGGCAAGATCTCGATCCTGGCGCCTGTCGGCAGCGCGCTGCTCGGCCTGCAGGTGGGCCAGCATATCGACTGGCCGGCTCCGGGTGGCAAGACCCTCAAACTGGAACTGCTCAGTGTCGAAGGCCAGCCAAAAGATGGTGGCGCCTTTCCTCTCTAAATCTGGCTCAGCGCTTCGTTGAGCGACCGTTCCAGTTCGGCCTTATAGCGCAGATACAGGTTGCTTGGGCTTTGCACATCACCGAGCAGGCCTGACAGGTCCAGGTCGGTGATGTAGCAGCGGTAGCGCTCGGGTTCCCGGCGCTGCCCGACAATTTCCTGGGCGACCACGGTGAAGAGTTGATCGCCGAATTCCAGCTCGGAAAACTCCCGCTGATTGCAGTACAGGGTGATGCTCACTTGGCCCGGTGCCGCCTTGCCGATAATCGCCTGCACGTCATAGAACGGTTTGTTCGCCGGGGTCAAAGGCGCTGGCCGAGGTTCGACGCCACGGGCGCGGCCGCTGCCTGATGGCAACAACTGGTAATACAGCGTTTGCACGGCACTCATGGGTTGCTGCGGGTCCAGCGGTGACAGCGCATCGCGGCGATAGATGATCGATTGCAAAAAGCGCTGCAACGGCACCAACAGGCTCTGTTCATCATGGAAGGGCAAGCGCTGTTGCCAGAGCGAGTTGAACTCATCCAGCACGTACAACTCGGCGTAATCTTCATTGACCCGGTAGAACACCTGCACGCAGGCCGCCATGCCCATGGGCAGCAAGAGCGCCAGGTCGTGATCTTCCAGGGCCATGGCGTCCAGGTGCAGGGGGCTATAGCTGGCCAATTCTTCGCTGAGGTAGGCGATCAGCGCGTCCTGGGTGGCCAACGAAACGTGGGTGGCCTGGCCGGGCATCAATTCCATCACATGGTAGTGCTGCTGCACTTGCAGCAGATAGCGATGGTTGGACTGACCCAGCAGCAGGTGTTGCGCGGTATCGAAGACTTCCTCAACACGCTGCGCGATAAATTGCGCACGGTTGTGACAGAAGCAGCGCACCCGCAGGCGCGGCAGATGGTCCGGTGGCAGTTGGTTGAGGTAATCCCGTAAGCAATCGAGCAACGCATGGGGGCCGTCGTAGCGGCTGACCATCACCTCGTTCCAGCTGTTGAGGGTCACTTGGTCGAGGGTCAGCACCAGGTTATCGCGCACCCCTGCGTAACTCAGGGAATCGGTGCGCTCGGTGGTCATCAGAATGTTCAGCTCGCGGTGATGCTTGAGCGGGTCGACGCCGACATTGATCAGCAACAGCACCTCCTCGGGCACCGCCGAACGCAGCAGGCGCTCCTCATCGACGCTGGCCAGGGGCAGAGCGATGGTCTGTTGCAGGCTGCCCAACAGATTGAACAGCTCGAATTCGGTCATGTCGCTGACACCGGGGTGCAGGGCCAGCCGTGTGCTGCTGTCGATGACGCCGTTGCGATGGCACCAGGTGAGCATTTCCAGCAGATCGCGGCTGCGCTTGATCGGCGCGAAGTGTTCGCACTCCAGAGCAGTGAGATTGCCGTTATATAAACTCCAGTGATGCTGGCCCGGCTCTTTGCGGTTAGGCGATTGAAGCAGGGTGAGGGTGTCTTCGGCCAAGTCCGGGGCGATACCCGGGTTGATGAATTCGACTTTGCCGGCTTTGCGCTCGAACGCGGCGTACAGGCGCCGGCCCAGCACATTGAGGTCGCGCTTGTTGATCAAACTGACGGTCTGTTCGGTGCGGGCGAATTGGGTCAGGAAGCGGTAGCTGTGGTTGAGCTCGTTGACCAGGGCGCGGCGTTCGGAAGCCACTTGGCGCACCTTCCACTGGCTTCGGCTATCCAGTAACGCCAGTTGACGCGGGTCCCAACCCCACTCCTGGGCCAGGCGTTCGAGCAACAGGTGTTGCCAACTGCTGGCGCGCTGCCCGGCGCTGAGCTTGCGGTTGACCTTCAGGTACAGACTGCGCCGCACCAGCTCCAGCCGTTCCGGCTCGTTACGCTGCTTGAGGTAGCCCTCGATATGGCGGTAGACCACAACGTAGGGGTCCAGCTCGTCCAAGTCCATTTGATTGGCGTACACGGCCTGTTTGAAGCGCAGGCTCAGGCATTGCACCTGCGGGTGTTCGCTGGCGTAGACCTCGGTCAGCAACAGCTTGAGTACCGATTTGTATGGCGACTCGATGCCTTTGAACAACTGCCACAGCCCGGCGCCCATGAATTCGCCCGGTGGGATGCGCGCCAGATGGCCAAGGTCCAGGGTTTCGTCGGCGCGAATAAAGCGCTTGGACAGCAGCGTATGGGTGAATTCGGCGTAGCGGGTTTCTTCATATACCGGCACCAGCCACCAGATCGGTGTACGCCCGGCCAGCCAGATGGCGGTGCGATAGAACTCATCGAGCAGCAAATAGTGCTGGGTCGTGCCGCAGTCGTCGGAGCTGAGTTGGGTGTCGCGCTCGCCGAGTACGAAGCGCGTCGGTTCGATCAGAAAAAAGTGCGCCTCGGCGCCCATGCTCTGGGCCCAGGCCTCCAGCAATTGGCACTTTTTGCGCAGTTCGGCCAGCTCGTTTTCGCCCAGATCCGCCGCGTGGCATACCCACACATCCATGTCGCTTTGGTCGGCCTGGGCCAACGTGCCAAGGCTGCCCATCAGGAACAGCCCATGGATCGGTCGGGGTGGGTTGCCATGGCGCGGTTTATAGGCGAACGAGCGCGTCAGGCGCTGGGCTTCGATCAGTGCTTGGGGGGTAGGCTCGAAATTCGACAGCCCCGCCGGCGTGCTGCCCGAGACATAACCGGGCAAGAGCGGGTGATTGACGTGAAAGAACAGCGGCAACAGGGTCAGTACGCTTTGCTGGCGAGGTGTCAGCCCCTCGACGGCGCGGGCCATGCGGCCTTCATTGAGCGCCATGAAACGCGCGCGCAACTGTGCCAGCACCTTGCGGTCGATGCCTTCGTCCAAGTCGGGGCGGATTTCATGGGTGCGGGTCATGTCGAACTCGTTGGCTCGCAGAGCCCGGCGTGGGCGGCCGTGTAGGAGTTTACAGTCAGAAACGTAGGAGGTTTAGAGGGAAATAGTTTTTTGGCGTCAGAATTTTGCAGTCGCTCAGGCGACGCCCTCGGAGTCCGCGGCGGCGGACTCCATGGGCGGCATCCGGAATCAGGCGGCTTCTTTGTTCGTGGCAGTGGTCAAGATGGTCAGCAGGGTTTGCGCTTGCTCGGCAGCATCGCGGCCAAGGCTGGTCAGATAGCCCCCATCCGGCTGGTCGATCAGTTTTTTATCGAAGAGACGTTTGACTGCGGCTATAGCGCTGGGCGCGGCGGTCTGATGGACTTTCAGGCCTTCCTGGGTGCTGTCCAAGGGGAAGAGTGCAAGGATTTCCAGTTCGGCAACCAACTCAGGGGTATACGACATAAGGACTCCAGACTTTCTAAATTTATTAGAGGCTAGCAGGCCATAAGGTGAACTCACTTTGCCGAACTGTCCAGCGTGTTGCTGCGTCTCGGAGCTATTCCTTTTCCGGCGGCAGCTCGGGCAGTGCGCGTAGCGCTGTTTCGTACCATTGGGTATCGAACGCGCGACCCTCGTACAGCATGGCGCCAATTTCGAAAGCCAGCACATGAGCCATCAGGTTTAGAATTTCTTCCCGCTCATAGCCCACCAACGTCAGCTTGTTGAATGTGGCCTTGGCGGCGGGTGGGTTGTCACTTTCGATCTGGTTTTCGATCGCTCCGATCAGCGTATGTTCGGCAAAAGCTTCTTCGTCATTGTCGATATCAGTGGGCTCGCTCATGGCGGTGCTCCTCAAGGAAAGGGCGCCAGTCTACCCCCATTCAAGCAGGTGATGCTGCTGGTCAAGCGGCCACCGGGCGTCTATAACGCTTGCAGCCAACCCCGCACACGGCCTGGAGGCTTTGCGATGCTCAAGCTTTACGGATTTTCGGTCAGCAACTACTACAACATGGTGAAACTGGCGCTGCTGGAGAAGGGCCTGCCCTTCGAAGAAGTACTGTTTTATGCCGGGCAGGCCCCTGACGTACTGGCGGTCAGCCCGCGCGGCAAGGTGCCGGTGCTGGAGGTGAAGCAGGGCTTTATCAATGAAACCAGCGTGATCTTGGAATATATCGAACAAACCCAGGAAGGGCCGTCACTGCTCCCGGCCGACCCGTTCGAGCGCGCCCAGGTGTTGGCCTTGTGCCGGGAAATCGAGCTCTATATCGAACTGCCCGCGCGCGCCTGCTTTGGCGAAGCATTTTTTGGCGTAGCTGTTGCGGATGCGATCAAGGAAAAATCCAAGGCGGAATTGCTCTTGGGCATCGCTTCGCTGGGGCGGCATGGCAAGTTTGCGCCGTTTGTAGCGGGGGAGAGCTTCACCATTGCGGATCTGTACTTCATGTACAGCTTGAACCTGGCCTGCGGGGTCGGCGAGAAGTTGTTCGGGCTGGACTTGCTGGCGCAGTTGCCGGCGGCCAAAGCGTTGCTGGATCGCCTTAACGCAATGCCCAACGCGCAAAAAGTGGAGGCGGACAGGCAAGCCGCGATGCCGGCGTTCCTGGCCATGGTGGCGGCGAAAAAGTGATCAAGTGTGGGAGGGGGCAAGCCCCTCCCACTACTGTACTCAGCGGTTGGCGAGCAGGGCCTGGCCGCGCGCGACCGCTGCCTTGACCTGCGCCGGCGCGGTGCCGCCCACATGGTTACGGGCGTTGACCGAACCTTCCAGGGTCAGCACGGCAAACACGTCTTGCTCGATCTGATCGCTGAACTGACGCAGTTCTTCCAGGCTCATTTCCGCCAGGTCCTTGCCGGTGTCCACGCCGTATTTCACGGCGTGGCCGACGATTTCGTGGCAGTCGCGGAACGGCAGGCCACGACGCACCAGGTAGTCCGCCAGGTCAGTCGCCGTGGAGAACCCGCGCAAAGCCGCTTCGCGCATGATGGCGTGCTTGGGCTTGATCGCTGGGATCATGTCGGCAAACGCGCGCAACGAATCGCGCAAGGTGTCGGCGGCGTCGAACAGCGGTTCCTTGTCTTCCTGATTGTCCTTGTTGTAGGCCAATGGCTGGCCCTTCATCAAGGTCAGCAGGCCCATCAGCGCGCCGAATACACGGCCGCTCTTGCCACGTACCAGCTCTGGCACGTCGGGGTTTTTCTTTTGCGGCATGATCGAGCTGCCGGTGCAGAAACGGTCCGGCAAATCGATGAACTGGAATTGTGCACTGGTCCACAGCACCAGCTCTTCGGAGAACCGCGACAAGTGCATCATCGCGATGCTGGCGGCGGCGCAGAATTCGATGGCGAAGTCACGGTCCGAAACGCCATCCAGAGAGTTGCCGCCCACGGCGTCGAAACCCAGCAGTTGCGCGGTGTATTCGCGGTCGATCGGGTAGGTCGTACCGGCCAGCGCGGCGCTGCCCAAAGGCATGCGATTGGCGCGCTTGCGGCAGTCCACCAGGCGCTCGTAGTCGCGGCTGAGCATTTCGAACCAGGCCAACAGGTGGTGGCCGAAGGTCACGGGCTGTGCGGTCTGCAGATGGGTGAAGCCGGGCATGATGGTGTCCGATTCACGCTCGGCTTGCTCAAGCAGGCCTTTTTGCAGGCGGGTGATTTCGGACAGGATCAGGTCGATTTCGTCACGCAGCCATAGGCGAATATCGGTAGCGACTTGGTCGTTACGGCTGCGTCCGGTGTGCAATTTCTTGCCAGTCACACCGATACGATCGGTGAGGCGGGCCTCGATATTCATGTGCACGTCTTCCAGGTCGACGCGCCAGTCGAACGTACCGGCTTCGATCTCACCGCGGATGGTGGTCAGGCCGTCGATGATGCTGTCGCGCTCGGCCTCGGTCAGCACGCCGACCTTGGCCAGCATGGTGGCGTGGGCGATGGAGCCCATGATGTCGTGGCGGTACAGGCGCTGGTCGAAGGTGACGGAGGCGGTGAAGCGCGCGACGAAGGCGTCGACGGGTTCACTGAAGCGGCCGCCCCAGGACTGGTTGGTCTTGTCGGTGCTCATGGATTCGCTCGTGAGTTGCTTTAATAAAAAGGCGTGGAAGTGTGGCGCCGATCATAACAGGGTTGCTCGCGGAGGCGGTGGCGCGGGTCGTCGGCATTTTTATTTGTGCAAAGGATGGCTAAGTGCCTTGCCGTCGATCGCGTCCGGGACGAGACTGGAAAAAGAGACTTATTGAAACGATATTTGACGATTGAGCAATGTCGTCTCGGCAAGCGTCTACAGTTGGACTGATAGTGTGTGAATGCACCAAAGTCGGGTAATGCGGTCAGAGCCCAGACTAACCATTAAACAAGGGGGGTATTCGGATTGTGTATCAGCAAACCCTACGACGATGCCCGAAGGCAGCGGGTCTTGGGCGCTAATGAACAGGTCCGGGTAAATATGGGTGCCACCTTCGGGGCACTTTTTGCCGCTCGCACGAGTCTTAGCGTGGATCGCTGTGACGCAAGTCACCGCACCTGTCTACGTTATCCTTGTGCGAGACTCACGCAGGAATCCAGCGCAATATGAATGTCCTGATCGTTGATGACGAACCCCAAGCCCGCGAGCGACTGAGTCGTTTAATCAGTGAACTCGAGGGTTATACCGTTCTTGAACCGAGCGCCACCACCGGTGAGGAGGCGTTGACGCTGATCGACAGCCTCAAGCCCGATGTGCTGTTGCTCGATATCCGTATGCCGGGCCTGGATGGTCTGCAGGTTGCTGCCCGCCTGAGTGAGCGCGAATCGCCACCGGCCTTGGTATTGTGTGCGGCTCAGGACGAGTTTCCCGCGCAGACGCTGGAAGACAGTGGCGTGAGCTTCGTGACCAAACCGGCGACGGCCGAAGCGTTGCTCAAAGCCCTGAAAAAGGCCGAGCGCCCCAGCCGCGCCCAGCTCGCCGCGTTGACCCAGCCCGCCGCCCAAAGTGGCAACGGCCCCCGCAGCCATATCAGTGCACGTACCCGCAAAGGCATCGAGTTGATCCCTCTGAATCAAGTGGTCTACTTCATCGCCGATCACAAGTACGTCACGCTGCGTCACGAAGCGGGTGAAGTCTTGTTGGATGAACCGCTCAAGGCCCTTGAAGATGAGTTCGGCGATCGCTTCGTGCGTATCCACCGCAATGCGTTGGTGGCCCGTGAGCGTATCGAGCGTCTGCAACGTACGCCGCTGGGGCACTTTCAGTTGTTCCTCAAAGGGCTTAACGGCGATGCCTTGATTGTCAGTCGTCGGCATGTCGCCGGCGTGCGCAAAATGATGCAGCAGCTTTAGCCCGAGGGCTGTAGCGGGACTGCATTCCTTATCCCGGTGCGACGAGGCCAGGGAGGCCCCGCACTTGCTGATTCAAATCAAGGCGTATTTGCCTGAGCTGTTATTATCTGCCGTATCTATTCAGTACGGATTGATCCATGTCCCCTCGCGAAATCCGCATCGCCACCCGAAAAAGCGCCTTGGCCCTATGGCAGGCCGAATACGTCAAAGCTCGCCTTGAGCTGGCCCACCCCGGCCTCAAGGTGTCCCTGGTGCCCATGGTCAGTCGCGGCGACAAGCTGCTCGACTCACCGTTGTCGAAGATCGGCGGCAAGGGCCTGTTCGTCAAAGAACTGGAAACCGCGCTGCTGGAGAACGAAGCCGACATCGCCGTGCACTCGATGAAAGACGTGCCCATGGACTTCCCTGAAGGTCTGGGCCTGTTTTGCATCTGCGAGCGCGAAGACCCCCGCGACGCTTTCGTTTCCAATACCTACGCTTCACTGGACGAGTTGCCCCTGGGCAGCATCGTCGGTACCTCCAGCCTGCGCCGTCAGGCCCAGCTGTTGACGCGCCGTCCGGATCTGCAGATTCGCTTTCTGCGCGGCAACGTCAATACGCGCTTGGCCAAGCTGGATGCCGGTGAGTATGACGCGATCATCCTCGCCGCCGCCGGTTTGATCCGCCTTGGCTTCGAAGACCGCATCACCTCGGCCATCAGTGTCGAAGACAGCCTGCCCGCCGGTGGGCAGGGCGCCGTGGGTATCGAATGTCGCAGCGCCGACAGTGAAATCCATACTCTGCTCAAGCCTCTCGACCATCGTGATACCGAAGTTCGCGTCACCGCCGAGCGTGCCTTGAACAAGCACCTCAATGGCGGCTGCCAAGTGCCGATTGCCTGCTACGCCGTACTTGAAGGCGATAACTTGTGGCTGCGCGGTCTGGTGGGCGATCCGGAAGGCGGCACCTTGCTGACCGCCGAGGTGCGTGGCCCGCAATGCGAAGCGACGGCTTTGGGCATCCAAGTGGCGCAAGAGCTGCTGGAGAAAGGCGCCGGCGCCATCCTGCAAAAAGTCTACGGCGAGGCCGGCCCGCAGTGACCGGCTGGCGTGTGCTGCTGACGCGGCCTGCCGAGGAATCGGCGGCGCTGGCGACGGTGTTGTCCGACGTAGGGATCTACAGCAGCAGCCTGCCCTTGCTGGATATCGAGCCCTTGTCGATCACCCCTGACCAGCAAGCGCTGTTGCGTGACCTCGGCCGCTACTGTGCCGTGATTGTCGTCAGCAAACCCGCCGCGCGCCTGGCCTTGCAACAGTTGGATCGCCACTGGTCCGAGGTGCCCTGGTTCAGTGTGGGGGCGGCTACTGCGCAGGTGCTGGCCGATCAAGGCTACACGGTTCACTATCCGCACACCGGCGATGACAGCGAGGCCTTGCTTGAACTGCCGGCATTACGCGAGGCTATTGCGCGCCCCGCTGCAAGGGTGCTGATCCTGCGGGGTGAGGGCGGCCGCGAATTGCTGGCAGAGCGTTTGCGCGAGAGAGGTGCTAGTGTCGACTATCTGGAGTTGTACCGGCGGTTCCTTCCGACCTACGACGCCGGTGAGTTGATGCAGCGCATCCAGTTGGAACGCTTGAACGGCGTGGTGGTCAGCAGTGGGCAGGGTTTCTTGCACCTGCAAGCCCTGGCCGGCGCCGATTGGCCGGAGGTGGCACAGCTGCCGTTGTTCGTGCCCAGCCCAAGAGTCCAGGAAATGGCGCGGGCTGCCGGTGCAGAAAAAGTGGTGGATTGTCGCGGCGCGAGTGCCGCGGCTTTGTTAGTGGCGTTAGGCGGCTATGTCTTATAAAAACATCCCGCCCCCACTCTCTGATACGCAAAGGACGGATACGTGAGCGAAACAGCCTTGCCTAAAGATGAAGCTCAACCCGCACTTGATGCGCCGGTCGAGACACCGGTCACCGCGCCGCGCCGTGGCAATGGCCTGGCGGTCGTCGCCTTGCTGCTCGGCGCTGCCGGAGTGGCCGCCGGCGGTTGGGGGATCTGGCAGGTCCGTGCCCTGCAAGCCAGTCACCAGCAGCAACTGGGCCAGGTGCAGACCCTGGATGAGCAATCCCAAACTCTCAAGCAAACCCAGCAACAACTGGCCGCGCGACTGGCTCAACTGCCGGGTGCGGATGAGCTGGAGGAGCGTCGCCGTCTGGTGGCCCAATTGCAGGGTGATCAGCAACACCTGAGCCAGCGCTTGGAAACCGTTCTGGGTGCCAGCCGTCAGGACTGGCGTCTGGCCGAGGCCGAGCATTTGATCCGCCTGGCGAGCCTGCGCCTGTCGGCCTTGCAGGACATCAATAGCGCCCAGGCGCTGGTGCAGGGCGCTGACGAGATTCTGCGCGAGCAAAGCGATCCGGGCGCCTATGCGGCCCGTGAGCAATTGGCCAAGAGCCTGGTCGCTCTGCGCAGTACCGAACAGCCGGACCGCACCGGGCTGTACCTGCAATTGGCCGCCCTGCGCGATCAAGTGGTGCAGCTGGCGGCGATTGCGCCGGAGTATCAACTGACTGAACCTGCCGCTGAAGGTCGTCCCACCACCGATACCGAGGGACGTTGGAGCCAGTGGTGGGAGCAGATTTCTCGCTACTTCCGCATTGATTTCAACCCAGACGACAACATCCGTCCGTTGCTTGCCGGTCAGGGGCTGAACCAAGTGCGTCTGGCCCTGAGCCTGGCGCTCGAACAGGCGCAATGGGCGGCGCTCAATGGTGAGTCGGCGGTGTATAGCCGCTCACTGGGTGAGGCGCGCAGCGTGCTGCAGGACAACTTCAATCAGGACAACCCGCAGAGCAAAGCGATGCTGGCGCGCATTGCCGAGCTTGAGCCCAAAGCCGTGTCGGTGGTGACACCGGACCTGGCCGCGAGCCTCGCCGCGGTGCAGGCGTATCTTGATCGTCGCCACCTGTCTGCCGATGAAGCCAAGGCGGCTGCCAAGCCGGCGTCCCAGGAGTAGAGCCGATGAAGCGTTTCTATGTGATCCTGGTGCTGGCGATCGCGATCGCCCTGGCACTGGCTGTGGGCATCTCGAAACACACCGGCTACGTGCTGATTACTTATCCACATGTGCTGCATTACGAGTCGAGCCTGTGGGCGACCCTGTTCGCCGTGTTTGCCATCATTCTGGCGATCTACCTGGTCCGCGTCTTGCTGAGCCTGGTTACCACGTCGGGCGGCGTGGTCAACCCTTGGTCGCGGCGTAATCGCAGCCGCCGTACACAGATCGCTATCGAACAGGGCCAGATGGACCTCGCCGAAGGGCGCTGGGCCAGTGCCGAACGCCATTTGCGGCGTGCCGCCGAAGCCGAACGCCAACCGTTGTTGTACTACCTGGGCGCGGCGCGAGCCGCCAATGAACAGGGGCGTTACGAAGAGTGCGATGCTTTGCTTGAGCGCGCTTTGGAGCGCCAGCCCCAGGCTGAGCTGGCGGTCGCCTTGAGTCATGCGCAACTGCAACTGGACCGTGGCGATACGGACGGTGCGCTGGTCACCCTACAGGCAATGCACGAGCGTCATCCGCATAACGCGCAGGTGCTACGTCAGTTGCAGCGTTTGCATCAACAGCGCGGTGACTGGTCGTCGGTGATTCACCTTTTGCCGCAGCTGCGTAAGGACAAGGTGCTGCCCGCCGGCGAACTGGCCGAGCTGGAACGTCGCGCATGGGGTGAAAACCTCAGCCTTGCGGCTCAGCGTGAGGAGCAGGACGAAGCTGGCCAGCAGTCCCTTGAGCGGGCTTGGCAGCAGCTTACCTCTGCCCAGCGTCAGGAGCCGCAGTTAGTGCTGGCTTACGCCGAGCAACTGCGCCAATTGGGTGCCGACGCCAAGGCCGAAGAGGTCCTGCGTGGTGCGATCAAGCGCGGTTACGACAGCCATCTCATTCGCCTCTACGGTCTTTTACGCGGCAGCGACTCGGCTCGGCAGTTGAAGTTCGCCGAAGGTTGGCTCAAGGATCATCCCGGTGATGCCAGCCTGTTACTGACCTTGGGACGCTTGTGCCTGCAAAACAGCTTGTGGGGAAAGGCGCGCGACTATCTGGAAAGTAGCCTGCAGGTGCAGCGCAACCCTGAGGCTTGCGCCGAGCTGGCGCGTCTGTTGGCGCAGTTGGGAGATACCGAACGCAGCAACCAGTTGTTCCAGGAAGGCCTGGGGTTGTTGGATCGCCGTTTATTGGCGTCACCTTTGCCAGTCCCTGCCCGGGTTTGATGTAGGAAGGAGCGGAGGGTTGACTCAGATATGTCAAACCCTCACCCCCTTTGATGCACGCGAACAGGGAGGGTCAGTGTCTGGCAGCAAACTCCTACGCGCCGTCGCCTGAAGTCTTCCATCCTCTGGTGGGATGTCTGCAGGCTCTCACGGAATCGTCTGGTCTAACGTATATTGAAAGCGTTCAGGCCTTTCCTCTACCGTAGCGATCTACTTTTCGCGATGCGGATAAAGCATGTCTTTGGCCCCTTCTCGCTCCTTGTTTTTTCTGGCGTTCCTGGCCGGTGCGCTGACGTTGGGCGCATCCTATTACCTTGAGTTCGGCGTCTCGTTACGCCCGTGTTTCTTATGCCAACTGCAGCGGGTTTTTCTGGCTGCTTTCACGCTGATCAATTTGATCGCTGCTCTCCATAACCCCAAACGTCCCGTCATCTCGCTATATGGGCTGGCCAGCGTGGCGTGCGCGACGCTGGGCGCTATCACGGCGGTACGCCAGATACTGCTGCAAAATGCCGCACCCGACCAAACCGCCGATTGCTGGCCCAGCCTCAACCATATGCTCGAAAATCTTTCGCTTTGGCAGGCGCTGCAACAGGCCGTCGAAGGCACTGTCGACTGCGTGGAAATCAACTGGACGTTGTTCGATTTAAGCCTGCCGGAGTGGAGTCTGCTGTTTTTCGTGGGGATGCTGATTCTGGGCATCACGCAGTTTTCACGACCGTTACTTCGCCGTCGCCTGTACCCGACGAGGCCATAAAAGCAGGCTGAGGTTTGTAGGACGGGATTAAACACTTGTATGAACTTTCTGTCCTGCGTACCTTGAAGCCATAGTCATGCGGGCATAATCTGGCCCGCACGCGTTATTCAAACCAGTTGTCTGATGCAGCCCTGTCCCGCTGCTGCTTTATCCTTGAAGTGTTGCGCGGGCATCAGGCGGCAGCGCCCCTAATAGGGAAGAGAGATCATCATGTTGGAACGTTGCAAGAATGCTCGCGAACGCTGGGGCGGGGTGCACAAGCTGATCGACAGCTGGTTGAAGGCACGTCACGAATTGATTCGGGCTTTTGATGCGCTCGGTGCCGAGCCCGAGGCGTTGGCCGAGAAGCGTGAACCGTTGCAGGATTTCTGCGTGGTGTTGGTGGATTACGTGTCCGCAGGGCATTTGAGCATCTACACCCAGCTCACCAAGGAGGCGGAAGCCTTCAAAGACCAGCGCGGTCTGGATTTTGCCAAGACCCTTTACCCACGCATCGATGTGATCACCGAGAAGCTGCTGGCATTCACCGATCTGTGCGATCAAGGCAAGTGTGTCGCCGAGAAATTCAAAGAATTGGGTGCGCTGCTCCACGAGCGTTTCGAGCTGGAAGACTGCCTGATTGAAGTGCTGCACAACGCTCACAAAGAAAACACTGTCGCTCAGGCCTGACTTCGGGATACGCGATAAAAAAAACGGTGCGCAGGTCGCACCGTTTTTTATTGGCTCAAGAACGGGTATCGAGCAATTCGATCTCGAAAACCAAGGGCGTGTACGGCGGGATCAATTCGCCGGCACCGTCGGCGCCATAAGCCTGCGCCGATGGAATCACCAGGCGCCACTTCGCACCCACGGGCATCTGTTGTAGAGCACTGCTCCAGCCGCTGATCACGCTGTCCAGGCGAAACCACTGAGGCTGTGTGCTCTTGTCGAAAACCGTTCCGTCGGGCAGCCGACCGACATATTTCACTTGAACCTGACCATTGGCTTTCGGCGTGGGGCCGGTACCTGGCGTGAGTTCCGTGAGCAGAATTCCATCCGCCAATTCACGAACGCCTTTCATGGTTTTTTCCTGGGTCAGGAATTGTTGTTCGGCTGCGAGTGCTTTTTCACTCAGGGGCGCTTGGGCGTCCGCTTCGCTCTGCGCTTCGTGCTGCGCGAGGATCTGCTCGATACGCGCGTTATCCAAGGCCAGTGGCTTGCCTTGATAGGCTTGTTTGAGGCCGTCGATCAGGGCCTGGATCTGCAGGTCTGGAACCTCCTGGCGCAGGCGCTCACCGAGGCTGGCGCCCAGGCTGTAGGCGAGGTCATGCCGATCCGGCTCGATGGTTTTAGACGGCGACGGCGCGCTCGCATTGGCTACCGAAATCGCCAGGCCAAGCACAAGAAAAAGGTAACGCGACATGGACATTCTCCGGCCGAAAGTGCGATGGATTATGCCAGTGTGGAAACGTAAAAAGTGCCGCCCATTTTCGTTCTCACGATAAGAATTTTCGTACGGTGCAACGCGAGGCAATCGATACTGTCAACATGCGCTAGCGGCGGTAAGAGCAGAGGGCTAGTATGAGCCGCACCCACGTCAGCCAGGAGGTAAACCATGTCGGCCAAACAGAAGCCTGTTAATACCCCGTTGCACTTACTCCAACAACTGTCGGGCAGCTTGCTCGAACATCTGGAAAGCGCCTGTTCCCAAGCGTTGGCCGATGCAGAAAAACTGCTCGCCAAGTTGGAAAAACAGCGCGGTAAGGCGCAAGAAAAGCTGCACAAATCCCGCACCAAATTGCAAGATGCCGCCACCGCCGGCAAGGCCAAGGCACAAGCCAGAGCCAAAGACGCTGTTAAAGAACTTGAGGACTTGCTGGACGCTCTCAAGGATCGCCAAGCTGAAACCCGCGCCTACATTTCTCAACTCAAAAAAGATGCTCAGGAAAGCCTGAAACTGGCCCAGGGCGTTGGGCGTGTAAAAGAAGCCGTGGCTAAAGTGCTGGGTGCTCGTACACCGGTAAAAGCTGTTGCAGCAAGCGCGGCGAAGAAGCCTTCGGCCAAACCAGCGGCTAAAACCGCTGCCGTTAAGCCAGCAGCCAAGTCAGCAGCTAAAACCGCTGCCGCTAAACCAGCAGCCAAACCAGCAGCTAAAACTGCTGCCGCTAAACCAGCAGCCAAACCAGCAGCTAAAACCGCTGCCGCTAAGCCAGCAGCCAAACCAGCAGCTAAAACCGCTGCCGCTAAGCCAGCCGCCAAACCAGCAGCTAAAACCGCTGCCGCTAAGCCAGCCGCCAAGCCAGCAGCTAAAACCGCTGCCGCTAAGCCAGCAGCCAAGCCAGCAGCTAAAACCGCCGCCGCTAAGCCAGCCGCCAAACCAGCAGCTAAAACCGCTGCCGCCAAGCCAGCAGCCAAACCAGCAGCTAAAACCGCCGCCGCTAAGCCAGCAGCCAAGCCAGTGGCTAAAACCGCTGCCGCTAAGCCAGCAGCCAAACCAGCAGCTAAGCCCGCCGCCGCTAAGCCAGTAGCCAAACCTGCTGCCGCCAAGCCGGCCGCTGCGAAGCCTACGCCGGCCACTCCGGCAGCGACCCCGGCAGCCGCCACCGCTCCAACCGCACCGGCAAGCAGCACCCCTGCACCGGCAGCGCCAAGCACTACCCCAACCAGCGCTTCCTAAGCGCCGGTGGCCGCGACGCGCAGCTGCTGCAGCGCGTCGTGGTCAAGGTTGGCGGCATCCTCGGCCGCCAGTCTTTCCAACCATCGTTGTTGATCTGCCCGCTTGCCCGATGGCCATGTCTCGGCCAGCCCTTCAAGACGCATCAACAAGTGCCGTTCGGCTTCCAGCTCCATCGACTTGATCCGTTCCCTTAAGGCCGCCAGCGGCTGGTCGTGCTGCGCGCTCGCTCGCCATTGCACGCGCAATTGGCGCAACGGCTCGATCACCTGCGTCTGCCAAGGCCCGGCGATGTGCTTGAGTGCCTGCACTCGCTCGTCGGTCAGAATAACGCCGCGCTGTTCCAGCCAGACGCCGCACAGCATCAGGCACACATCGGCCCCTTGCGCCTGCAACCGCAGGCAGGCGGCTTCCATACCCGGACGGGCGTAAATCGAGAGAGCAAAGCTCCACAGGTCAGCGCACATAGTCACACCCAAGCCAGCGGCCAACGAAGCTGGTAGACTCCGCCGCCATTATGATCCGACTTCAAAGCCTAACATTACAGCGTGGCCCGCAACGTCTTCTCGAAGACGCCGAGCTGACCCTGCACGCCGGTCACAAAGCCGGCCTGATCGGTGCCAACGGCGCCGGCAAATCCACGCTGTTCGCCCTGTTGCTGGGTGAACTGACCCCGGACTCCGGCGACTGCCTGCTGCCGGCCGACTGGCGCATCGCTCATATGCGCCAGGAGATCGACACCCTGGACCGCATCGCGATCGACTACGTGCTCGATGGCGACCTGCGCTTGCGCCAGGTGCAACACGACCTGGCCGAAGCCGAGAAGGCCCAGGATGGCGCAGCTCTGGCGCGCCTGCACTCGGAGCTCGACAGCGCCGACGGCTACACCGCCGACGCCCGCGCTCGCAAGATGCTCGCCGGCCTTGGGTTTACCAACGAACAGATGGATCGCCCGGTCGCCGACTTCTCCGGCGGCTGGCGGATGCGCCTGAACCTGGCCCAGGCGCTGATGTGCCCCTCGGACCTGTTGCTGCTCGACGAACCGACCAACCACTTGGACCTCGATGCGATCCTGTGGCTGGAAGACTTCCTCAAGAGCTATCAGGGCACTTTGCTGCTGATCTCTCACGACCGGGATTTCCTCGACGCCGTGGTCGATAACATCGCCCATGTCGAGCAGAAAAAAATCACCCTCTACCGCGGCGGCTACACCGCGTTCGAGCGTGCGCGTGCCGAACGCCTGGCCCAGCAACAACAGGCTTACGAGAAGCAGCAGGCGCAACGTGCGCATATGGAAAGTTACATTGCCCGGTTCAAGGCTCAGGCCACCAAGGCCCGCCAGGCCCAGAGCCGGATCAAGGCGCTGGAGCGCATGGAAGAATTGTCGGCAGCTCACGTCGATTCGCCGTTCGACTTCGTGTTCCGCGAGTCGGTGAAGATTTCGAGCCCACTGCTGGATCTTTCGGATGCGCGCCTGGGTTATGGCGACAAAACCATCCTGGAGAAGGTCAAGCTGCAACTCACGCCGGGGGCGCGTATCGGTTTGCTGGGGCCTAACGGCGCGGGTAAATCGACCCTGATCAAGAACCTCTCGGGTGAGCTGGAACCTCTGGCCGGTCGCTTGACCCGTGGCGAGAACACCGTGGTGGGTTACTTCGCCCAGCATCAGTTGGACTCCCTCGACGCCAAGGCCAGCCCGTTGCTGCACCTGCAACGCCTGGCGCCGACCGAGCGCGAGCAGACCCTGCGTGACTTCCTCGGTGGCTTCGACTTCCGTGGCGCGCGCATCGATGAGCCGGTGCTGAATTTTTCCGGCGGCGAGAAAGCCCGTCTGGCCTTGGCCCTGATCGCATGGGATCGTCCGAACCTGTTGCTGCTCGACGAACCGACCAACCACCTGGATCTGGAAATGCGCCTGGCGCTGACCATGGCGTTGCAAGAATTCAGTGGTGCGGTATTGGTGGTGTCCCACGATCGGCACTTGCTCAAGAGCACCACGGATAACTTCCTGCTGGTGGCCGATGGCAAAGTCGAAGAGTTCGACGGCGACCTCGACGACTACGCCCGTTGGCTGACCGATTACCGCCTGCGCAATGCGCCGGTGAGCAACACCCCGGTGAATCCGGACAAAACCGATAAGAAGGCCCAGCGCCAGGCCGCCGCTGCATTGCGTCAGCAGCTGGCGCCGCACAAGCGCGAAGCCGACAAGCTGGAAGCTGAGCTGGGCAAGGTGCATGAGCGCTTGGCCAAGATCGAAGCCAGCCTCGGCGACAGCGCCGTGTACGAAGCCGCGCGCAAGGACGAACTGCGTGACCTGCTCGCCGAACAGGCCAAGCTCAAGGTGCGCGAAGGGCAATTGGAGGAAGCCTGGATGGAAGCCCTCGAACTGCTCGAAACCCTGCAAGCGGAGCTGGAGGCGCTGTCCTGATGGAAGCGTTGCAGTTGCCGGCACAGTGGATCGAGCCCGTGTGGATTGGCGTGCAGATCCTGTTGATCCTGCTGGCCGGTTACCTGGCGCAGCGCTTTGTGAGCAAAGTCCTTACGCGCCTGGGCGAGCGCTACCCATTCCCACCGCAGCTGCTGATGCCACTACGCGGCGGCCTGCGCTGGCTGATCATGGGGAGTGCGCTGATTTTTGTTCTGGAGCGCCTGGGTGTGTCCGCCACCGTGTTATGGACGGCACTGTCGGGCTTCGTGGCGGTCGCCGCCGTGGCGTTCTTCGCCATGTGGTCGGTATTGTCCAACCTGCTTTGCGCGGTTCTGATCTTTACCGTCGGCCCATTTCGTCTCGGCGACATTGTCGAGTTGGTGGATACCGTCGACAAACCGGGCGTCAAGGGGCGGGTGGTGGCAATCAATTTGCTCTACACCACACTGGTTGAAGTGGAGGCCGCCGGTACCGACAGCGCGATCGTGCAGGTGCCTAACAGTCTGTTTTTCCAGCGTTCGGTACGGCGTTGGCCAGGTACCCACGTGTTTCCGGGCGATCGCTAGCCTGCACGGTGATAAAAACCGATAGCCAGCCTCTGGTCGGCGGAGTTAGCTTAAGGCTCCACCGCTTATTCTCACGCGAGGTATGTCATGGCTCTCGATACATGGCTGGCCTTTTTCCTGGCCAGTTGGATCATCTCCCTTTCCCCGGGCGCCGGCGCCATTGCGTCGATGTCTAGCGGCCTGCAATACGGTTTTTTACGCGGTTACTGGAACGCCATCGGCCTGCAACTGGGCCTGGCGATGCAGATTGCCGTGGTGGCGGGTGGCCTGGGTGCCATCCTGGCTGCGTCGTCCACCGCGTTCTATGCGATCAAATGGTTTGGTGTGGCGTACCTCGTGTACCTGGCCATCAAGCAATGGCGTGCCTTGCCGCTGGACATGACCGATGACGCGGCCGTACGCCCCATCGGCAAGCCGATGGCGATGATGTTCCGTGGCTTCCTGGTCAACGCCAGCAACCCCAAGGCCTTGGTGTTCATGCTCGCGGTGTTGCCGCAATTCGTGAACCCGCAGGCGCCGTTGCTGGCTCAGTATTTGATCATCGGCGCGACGATGATCAGCGTCGATATGATCGTGATGGCGGGCTATACGGGGTTGGCGTCCAAAGTCCTACGGCTGTTGCGCACGCCCACGCAGCAAAAGCGAGTAAACCGGACGTTTGCCGGATTGTTCGTGGGGGCAGCGGGTTTCCTGGCCAGCTTGCATCGCGCAACGGCGTAAAGCTCGGTCGCTAAACGTGTGAGAGGGGCTTGCCCCCGATAGCAGGGTGTCAGTCAGCTTAGCTGTAGCTGAGGCACCGCCATCGGGGGCATGCCCCCTCCCACATTGGTTTTGTGTTGCCTGGGGGATGACCGCTCAGCGCAGAATCTTCGGCGCTTCATCCCTTGGCAGGTTGTTACGCGGTGCCGGTTGGCCAGGTTCCTGATAGCCACCGCCCAACTGCTCTGCCAACTGCCTGGCCACATCCTCACCCAGCGCTTTCGACACTTCCTTCACCACCCGTGGCCGGTTCAAGCTCACGCGGATGTCACGGCTGTTGACCAGTTTGGTGTCCTGGCCTTCGCCCATGGCGGTAAACGCCGAGGTGATCTCGTAGGTACGGGTGTTGATCAGGCTGAAGTCCGCCACCAATGTCAGGCCCAGCACCGCGGAGTAACTGTTGGTGTTGTCCAGGGCGTTGATGTCCTGGGTGAAGTCGATGTCCGACAACGTGCCGAACAGCACATAATCGGCACCCTTGAAGTGGCCGGCCTTGATGCGTTTGATCACGTCGTAGACGTCACCCTTAGCATCGGCGGTGTAGGGCGTGCCCTGCACCAGCTGGAACTGCCGTGACTTGAGGATCTCGCCCTTGATATCACCGCTGAATTTACGCAGCTCGGTCTGCTCGATATAGCTGGTACGGCTTTCGTACTCGCTGTAATTGGAGGCGCCACTGGCGTGATAAGCGCTGGCCTGGAAGGTGTCGCTGGCCGAGACCTGGTGGATGTATTCCTCGACCCGTGCCTCGTAGGCCAGGTCGGTCACCGCGATCTTAGGCGCGGCCGAGGCGCCAAAGGCGCACAGCAGGCCGATCATGCCGGTCCATACACGCATTGCTTAGCGCTCCGTGGTTTTGCGGATTTCTTTTTCGTCCATCCATTCGGCCACGCCGCTTTCGACGTCGATCAGTTGCAGGCTGAACTTGTAAAACACGTCCTTGTAGTCCGCGCTGCGTTTGACAATGGAGCTGATGGAGCCTTCCAGACGGTACTGCGCGGCGATCATGTTGCCGGTCTTGCTGACCGTGGACTTCTTGTACAGGCCGCTCTGGTTTTGCAGCTTGAGCTGGTCGACCTGGCTCTGCATGTCGGTGTTGTCGCTGGCGAAGCGCGCGGTGCCAGTCTTCATCAACTGAGTCTTGATCGACGTGGTGATCTCGCGGGTATCGATGTACTCGCTGGTCTTGTTCTTCACGTCATACACCTGCACCACCGGGCGGCCTCGCAGCACGCCGGACTGGGCCAGGGAGCGGGTCATGCTTTCGGCGATCATCTGCAAGTCGGTGGAGCCGAACTCGTTGGTGACTGTTTCCACGGCCTTGGTATCGCCGTAGTTGATGTTCTTGCTGCCGAGTACTGGCGAGGTATTGGCGCAACCGCTGGCCAGAACGGCGACCACGGCGAGCATCGAGAAGCGTGCAAACATGGGGAAATCTCTCAGAAAGGATGAGCGGCTCAAGGGGTTTTCACTTCAAGACGGAAATCCGCCGCCTGGGGCAGGTTGGCGATGGCCGGCAGGAAAGTGGCCTGGTTGGCATACAGGTTGAGCACTTTCCAAGTCTCTTCGTCGCCTACCGGGAAGCCGTCGGCGCCCAGCCAGGCGAAGCGGTAATACATCGTCTGGTTGCTGCTGGTGATGTTGCTCAGTTGCACTTTGGCGGTCAGGAAGCCGTTCTCCCGCGCGACGCGGATAGCGCCGACGGCGATGCCCTTGAATTTGCCCATCACTACGATTTTGCTGGCGGCGCTGCCGGGTGCCGGTGGCGGCGGGGTGGCGCAGCCGGCGAGCAGGACCAGCGCCAAAGCGCCGAGGATGAAATGACGCATAGCGTGCTCCTTAAGGTTGTTTGAGGGTGGCGATCGCCTGGGGCGTGCTGCTCGGCACCACATGGGCCGCGAGGCCGCCGGCGAACACCTGATTGCCCACCACGCGCAGGGTGATCACCTGGTAGCGCTGATCGGCCTTGACCGTCACCAGCGTGCCGCCCAATGCGTTGGGCAGGCTGACCTGGTGCTCGCCGTGCTTGAGGCGCAGGCGCGTCACTTGGGTCATGTCCGGCAAGGTGCGCCAAGTGCGGGTGTCGGCGCCTTCGGTCACGGCCGAGGCGATGCCCAGCACCAGGCCGACCATGGGGTTGGTCTTGTTCAGGTTGTTCTGCGCCACACCACGGCTGACTGCGCGTACGGTAGTGCGCAGGATGATCCCCGGCATGTCGTCACGCAGGGCGCGGCGGGACATGGCAGTGGTGCTGTTGAGCGCGGTGAGGTTCTGTTGCTGGCCGTCCACCCCGATCTGGGCGAAGGTGGCGGTGGAGGTGTCGGCTTTGATTACCGGGAACGACAGCGGGGTAATCACCAGGTTGCCGTTGATGGGGATCGGCAACGGCAGGCGGATCGAGTCGCGGGCCGGCGCAAGGCCGCTCTGCACCACAATCAGCACGTCGGTTTCATTGGCGCCGACCTTGGACTTGTCCAGGTCCCGCAAGGCCTGTTCCAGCAGCGGAGTGTTAGGGCGCAATTCGGCTGCCTTGCGATAGCCAGGGGCGGCCAGGTCTTTTTCGCCCAGGGCTTCATAGACGAAGCCGGCAAGATAATGGCTGAACGCGCTCTGGTAACTGTTTTTCAGGCCGACCACCTCCGGGGCGTTCAGGGCTTCCACCGGGTAACCGTTGAGGTCTTTCAACTGGGTGGTCACGCCTTCTCGCTCGGCTTCGCCCTCGCGCTTGAGGTATTCCTTATCGCGCAGCTCGGCGATCACCGCTTCGCGTTCGTGGGTTTTCTTGATCTCGGTGCGGGCGCCGTCGAAGTCGTTCACGGCCAGCAGGTTCAGGGCCATCTGGGTGGTCAGCATGACTTTTTCGTAGTCGTAGCCTTCGTAGCGCCGAACCTTGTCGTTGGCCACGAAGCTGCCGAACTGGGCGAGGTACTTCGCGCTATCGAACTTGACCGATTCTTCCCACTTGAAGACTTGCAGGTCCGCGCTGCGCCAGGCGGTCTGGCTGCCGGTGAGGTCGCCTTTGGCGCGCAGCAATTCACCTTTTTCGAAGAAATAGAGCAGGTCTTTGTCTTCGCCGGTGTTGTTCTTTTCCAGCAGGGTCAGGGCGGCATCGACGTTGCCGGTGGCCAGTTGCTGGTTAGTGGCTTGCAGCTCGGTGTCGTAGCTGCGGAACATCGAACAACCGGACAGCAAGGTTACCGCCGCGAGCGTGAGCGGGGTTAAAGCGCGAAATGCCATGCAGATTTCTTCCCTGAAAGTTGTCAGCCAATGTGGTCATTTCGCATAAAAATCCGGAATGACATTCCCTTTCGCACTAACAGGGCGCGGCATTATAGGCGCCATAACTGGCAAAACAATGGCTTTTTGCTGTGATGCGATTAACAAAAATGCCACTACTGACGGATTAAACGGTTGCGCTCAGGTGTGCTAAATCACGAACGGCTTGAGTCAAAGCCTTTAACGTTAAACAATGTGTTACTTCGTATTTCCCTTTGAGATTCATTCATGACTGCCCCCCACCGTTTTCTCGCCTGGCTGGTGTTGCCGGCGTTGATGTCGTGCAGCTTCAACCTGTTGGCCGCGACGGCCGAGAGCGCGCCCCAAGCCCTGCATTTACTGGATTACATCGGTGCTGATTACCCGCCGACGGTAGACGCGGGCAAGGTGGTGGACCCTTCGGAATACCGTGAACAAGTTGAGTTCCTTGGGGTGTTGCAAGGTTTGGTAGCGGACTTGCCGGCCAAGCCGGAACGCGACGAACTGGTAACAGGCGTCGAAGAACTGCGCACAGCGGTGACCGCTCGTCAGGACGGTGCCACCGTTGCCCGCCAGGCTCGGCAGTTGGGCGCCAAGTTGGCGGTGGCTTATGAAGTGAGCCAGGCCCCGGCCATCACGCCCGACCCAACGCGCGGCGCACCCCTCTACGCCCAGCATTGCTCGGTATGTCACGGCACAGCCGGCGCTGGCGATGGCCCGGCGGGTGTGGGCCTTACGCCGCCGCCGGCGAATCTGCGGGACGCCGCGCGGCTGGATCGCCTGAGTCTCTACGCGATCTACAACACTTTGGGCCTGGGCGTCGAAGGCACCGACATGCCGGCGTTCGCCGATCAATTGGATGACCGCCAGCGTTGGGACCTGGCCACCTACATCGCCGAATTTACCGCCGACCCGGCGGCCGCCAAGAGCGAGCAGCCGTTCAACCTCGCCGACCTGGCCCGTCGTACCCCCAATGAAGTGCTGGCCGCTGACGGCGCCGCAGCTGCCGCGGCCTTCCGCGCCCAGCGTGCGCAGCCGCCGCAGGTCAAGCGCGGCCCGGCACAGTTGCTCGACTACACCGCGAGCACCTTGGACAAGAGCCTGGCTGCGTACCGCAATGGCGATCACGAACAAGCCTATGACCTGTCGGTAGCGGCGTACCTGGAAGGCTTCGAGCTGGTGGAAAGCTCCCTGGACAACGTCGACGCCAACGTGCGCAAAGACACCGAAAAGGCCCTGATGGCCTATCGGCAGTCGTTGCAGGACGGGTTGCCGATCGAGCAGGTGCAACAACGCCTGGACGTGGCCAAAGCCAAGCTCGCCGCATCGGCCGGTTTGCTCGGTGGCGATGGCCTGAGCTGGTCATTGAGTTACATCTCCGGTTTGCTGATCCTGCTGCGTGAGGGCCTGGAAGCGATCCTGGTGCTGGCGGCGATCCTGGCGTTCCTGCGTAATACCGGCCAGCAATCGGCGGTGCGTAGCGTCAACGCCGGCTGGGGTTTGGCGCTGTTGGCCGGCCTGGCTACCTGGGCGTTGGCGGCGTATGTGATTGATGTCAGCGGTGCCCAGCGTGAATTGCTGGAAGGGTGCACGGCGTTGTTCGCCAGCGTGATGGTGCTGTGGCTGGGAGTGTGGATGCACGACCGGCGCCACGCGGCGGCCTGGCAGGACTACATCAAGAGCAGCCTGGTGGGCGGCGGTGGACGCTTCGGTTTTGCGGTGCTGGCGTTTTTCTCGGTATACCGCGAGCTGTTCGAAGTGATCCTGTTCTACGAAACCTTGTGGCTGCAAGCCGGCCCGGCTGGGCATAACGCAGTGTTGGCGGGGGGCGCCACCGCGCTGGTGCTGCTGGTGGGGCTGGCCTGGGTGATCCTGCGCGGCTCGGCGAAGCTGCCGCTGGCGCTGTTCTTCGGTATTAACGCGGCGCTGCTGTGCGCGCTGTCGGTGGTGTTCGCTGGGCATGGTGTCAAGGCATTGCAGGAGGCGGGTGTATTCGGTACACGGCCGGTGGCGTTCTTTGACTTCGACTGGCTGGGCATCCACGCCGACGCTTACTCGCTGAGTGCGCAGGTGGTGGCGATCCTGGCGATTGTGGTGCTGTACGGCCGCAGTCGTTTGGCCGAGAAGCGCCGAGTGGCGGTATAACCGTGCGCGTCTGGATCGATGCCGACGCCTGCCCGCGCGCGGCCAAGGACCTGGTGGTGAAGTTCGCCCTCAAGCGCCAGTTCGAGGTGGTGCTGGTGGCCGGGCAGAGCCAGATCAAACCGGCTTTTGCCTGCGTGAAGCTGATCGTGGTACCCAGCGGCCCGGACGCCGCCGATGACTACCTGGTTGAGCACGCGGTGCCCGGCGAGTTGGTGATCTGCAGCGACGTGCCACTGGCCGATCGCTTGGTGAAAAAGGGTGTCACCGCGCTGGACCCGCGAGGCAAGGAGTTCAGCCCGGCGAACATGAGCGAGCGGTTGGCGGTGCGCAACCTGTTCACCGACTTGCGTGAACAGGGCCAGATGGGCGGCGGACCACCGCCCCATGGGGAGAAGGATAAGCAGGCGTTTGCCAATGCGCTGGACCGAATCCTTACGCAACTGATGCGCCAGGGTTGAGGGTGGAGCGGCTTACCGCATAGTGCCGGTCAGGCGATCACTCGTCGTTCTCGTGGGTCAGCTCCAGCACGCGATCCACCAACTTATTGATGCCTGACGCCACCTCGCTGATGTTCTTGCCCAGCATATAGGCCGGCGTGCTTACCAGTTTGCGCGCTTTGTCCTCGACGATGTCTTCAACCGTGCAATCCTGGTGAGTGGCGCCCATCTTGCCCAGGGCGGTTGCGGTGTCGGCGTCGTTGCCGATGGTGCAGGTTACGCCCGGGCCGTAGATCTTCGCGGCCAGGGCCGGCGAGATGCAGATCAGCCCTACGGGTTTGCTCGCCTCGGCGAAGGCCTCCGCAAACGCCAGCACCTGCGGGTTGACGCTGCATGCGGTGCCTTCGCTGGCAAAATTCGACAGGTTCTTCGCCGCGCCAAACCCGCCGGGTACGATCAGAGCATCGAAGTCGTCGACATTGGCCTGGCTGATGTCCTTCACCTCGCCACGGGCGATGCGCGCCGACTCCACCAGCACGTTGCGCGTTTCTGGCATTTCTTCGCCGGTCAGGTGATTGATGACGTGGTGTTGCTCGATATCGGGTGCGAAACATTGGACCTGAGCGCCGCGCTGATCCAGGCGCAGCAAAGTGATCACGCTTTCGTGGATCTCTGCGCCGTCATACACGCCGCAGCCGGAAAGGATCACTGCAATCTTTTTGCTCATGGGCATTTCTCCTGGGTTCTTGGCGTTAAATGTCTACTAATTTGTAACCTGTTGCCAATGGGATCTCACAGCGCTGCACCTAATCTTGATGTAACAAAAATAGACCGGACTTGCCCATGGACTTCGTGCCTTACGCGGTACCGTTTTTCATTGCCTTGATCGTGGTGGAGCTGCTTGCCGACCGTTGGCGCGGACAGCGCAATTACCGGGTGGCGGATGCCATCAACAGCCTGAGCACCGGTGTGCTGTCTACCACCACGGGGCTGTTGACCAAGGGCGTGGGCGTGTTGACCTACGCGTTCGCTCTCAAGCATCTGGCGCTGTTCGATTTGCCGGCGCAGAGCCCTTGGACGTGGCTGTTCGCCTTTGTGTTCTATGACTTCTGCTACTACTGGCTGCATCGCATGGGGCATGAGCGCAATATTCTGTGGGCCGCGCACTCGGTGCACCATCAGAGCGAGGACTACAACCTCACCACGGCCCTGCGCCAGACCAGCACGGGGTTTCTGCTGAGCTGGATTTTCTACCTGCCCCTGGCGGTGGTCGGCGTGCCATTGGTGGTGTTTATCAGCGTGGCGTCGCTCAATTTGCTGTATCAATTCTGGGTCCATACACGGCATGTGCCCAAGCTCGGCTGGTTCGAGTGGTTCTTCGTTACTCCGTCCAATCATCGGGCCCACCATGCACAGAACGCTCTCTACATGGATCGCAACTACGGTGGGGTGTTCATTATTTGGGACCGCCTGTTCGGCAGTTTCCAAGAAGAAGACGAAAACGAACCGGTGATTTTCGGCGTGACCACGCCTCTGGCCAGTTGGAACCCGTTGTGGGCCAATCTGCAGTTCTATGCGCAACTGTGTAGCGATGCGCGGCGAACGCAGAGCCTGTGGGACAAGCTGCGCATCTGGTTTATGCGCACCGGCTGGCGCCCGGCGGATGTGAAGGCCAAATACCCATTGGCCAAGCCCGACTTGAGCCAGTTCCGCAAATATGAAGTGCCGCTGGATGTGCGTCAGCAGGTGTACGTGGCCGTGCAATTTGCGGCGTATGTGGGGTTTGGCAGTTACTTGATGAACGTCGGCGAAGGTCTGCCCACGGCGGCGCTGGTCCTGGGTTGGGGGGCAATGGCGTTGGGGCTGTTTACCTTAGGCGTGGCCCTGGAGAATCGCCCGTGGGCGTTGAAGGCTGAGCTGCTGCGCCTGGCGCTGAATGCGCCGCTGGTATGGCTGGCGCCGTTGGTCGGGCTATGGCCGGCAAGCAGCCTGGGCTGGCTGGGCCTGGCCAGTTACAGCTTGCTCAGCGTGATCGCCCTCTACTGCTGCAGAAGCCGGCTTACTCGACTGGCGTCTTAGGTTTCTCCACCGGCACCGGCTCGGCAGCGCTCTGGGCTTGTGCGTCGGCGCATGCCTGCCGGGCGATACGCGCGTTTTTGAAGCGGCGGCGCACCCACAGGCCAAAACCCAGTACCAGCAATGCGCCCAACACCCACAGCTCGTACTTCTTGACGCTGCCGAGCATGCCTTCGAGCACGGCGCCAAAGTGGTAAGCCGCTGCGCCCAGCGCGGCGGCCCAGATCGCGGCACCGATGCCATTAAGGATCAAGTAGCGTAACGGCGGGTAGCCGGACAGCCCGATTGCCACCGGCATCACGGTGCGCAAGCCGTAGACGAAGCGAAAGCTCAGCACCCAGATGTCCGGATGCTTGCGGATATGCTCCAGGGCCTTGTCACCCATCAGTTGCCAGCGCGGCTTGCGCGCCAGCAGCTTGCGGCCATGCTTGCGTCCCATGTAGTACCAGAGCTGGTCGCCGGCGTAGCTGCCGAAGAAGGCAACGACCACCACCAGGTTGATATCCATGTAACCACGGAACGCCAGAAAGCCTGCGAGCACCAGGATGGTTTCGCCTTCGAAGAAGGTGCCGAGGAAGAGGGCAAAGTAGCCGAAGTCATGCAGAAATTGTTGAAGCATGGTCTGGGTGCTGGCGAAATGAACGCGCAGCCTACGCCTTCGCGAACATTCATGAAAGTATCGAGATGTGTCACGAAGTGAACAATTCCTACATAAACGACGAATGCGACGACAGGTCGCATCGATAAGCACAACTGTCATTCCTTCGTCATAATGGCCGCTTATAACTGCAACGCTCGCCCGTGAACCCGGGCTCAGGAGTCTGTCGTGAGCTTTACCCCTGCCAATCGCTTGTTCCCCGCTACCCGCCTGCGTCGCAATCGCCGTGATGATTTTTCTCGCCGCCTGGTGCGTGAAAACGTGCTGACGACCGATGATCTGATCCTGCCGGTGTTTGTGCTGGACGGTGAGAACCGCCGCGAAGCCGTGGCGTCGATGCCTGGGGTGGAGCGTTTGACCATCGACCTGCTGCTTGAGGAGGCGGCTGGCTGGGTTGAACTGGGTATTCCGGCGCTGGCGTTGTTTCCCGTTACGCCCACTGAACTCAAGTCCCTGGATGCTGCCGAAGCCTGGAACCCGCAAGGTATTGCTCAGCGCGCCACCCGCGCATTGCGCGAACGCTTCCCGGAGCTGGGGGTGATCACCGACGTGGCGCTGGACCCGTTCACCACCCATGGTCAGGATGGCATTCTGGACGCCGACGGCTATGTTGAGAACGACATCACCGTCGATGCGCTGGTCAAGCAGGCGTTGTCCCACGCCGCGGCCGGGGCGCAGGTGGTGGCGCCGTCGGACATGATGGACGGACGCATCCAGGCGATTCGCGAAGCCCTGGAGCTGGCCGGTCACGTCAATGTGCGGATCATGGCCTACTCGGCCAAGTACGCCAGCGCCTACTACGGCCCGTTCCGCGACGCGGTGGGCTCGGCGCTGAACCTGGGCAAAGCCAATAAGGCTTCGTACCAGATGGACCCGGCCAACAGCCATGAGGCCTTGCACGAAGTGGCCGCGGATCTGGCCGAAGGGGCTGACATGGTGATGGTCAAGCCCGGAATGCCGTACCTGGACATCCTTTATCGGGTCAAAGAGGAGTTCAAGGTGCCGACCTTCGTTTATCAGGTCAGCGGCGAATACGCGATGCACATGGCCGCAATACAGAATGGATGGTTGAGTGAGGGAGTGATCCTTGAATCCCTGACTGCCTTTAAACGTGCCGGAGCTGATGGCATTCTGACCTACTTTGCCGCCCGCGCCGCCCAATTGCTTAGAGCGCAACCGTAGCTCTCACAGGACACTCGATGAATACCGAAGGACTCTCCGAAGTTGCCGTAAAAGACGCCCACCCGGTGGTGGAGCAAGTCTCCGAGACACCCCCGGAACATGAGCCGCTCGCGCCCGTCGTCGCTGAAGTGCCGGTGCCAGCCCCGGCGCCGCCGGTGGTCAATCTGGATGACAGCAGCCTGTACATTCATCGCGAGCTGTCGCAACTGCAATTCAACATTCGCGTGTTGGAGCAGGCGCTGGATGAGTCTTATCCCTTGCTGGAGCGGCTGAAGTTCCTGCTGATCTTCTCCAGCAACCTGGATGAGTTCTTCGAAATCCGCGTGGCGGGCCTTAAAAAGCAAATCACTTTTGCCCGCGAACAGGCCGGCGCCGACGGCCTGCAGCCGCACCAGGCGCTGGCGCGCATCAGCGAGCTGGTCCACGGCCATGTGGATCGCCAATACGCGATCCTCAACGACATTCTTCTGCCGGAACTGGAAAAGCATCAGGTCCGCTTTATCCGTCGCCGTCACTGGACCACCAAGATCAAGACCTGGGTGCGTCGCTACTTTCGCGACGAGATCGCGCCGATCATCACCCCCATCGGCCTTGACCCGACTCACCCGTTCCCGCTGCTGGTGAACAAGAGCTTGAACTTCATCGTCGAACTGGAAGGCATCGACGCCTTCGGGCGCGACTCCGGCCTGGCGATTATCCCGGCGCCGCGCTTGTTGCCACGGATCATCAAGGTACCGGAAGAGGTGGGGGGCGCTGGCGACAACTATGTATTCCTGTCGTCGATGATCCACGCCCACGCCGACGACCTGTTCCAAGGCATGAAGGTCAAGGGCTGCTACCAGTTCCGCCTGACCCGTAACGCCGACCTGGCGCTGGACTCCGAAGACGTCGAAGACTTGGCCCGTGCCCTGCGCGGCGAGCTGTTCTCGCGGCGCTACGGCGATGCGGTGCGTCTAGAGGTGGCCGATACCTGCCCCAAACACCTGTCGGACTACCTGCTCAAGCAGTTCAACCTGGGCGAGAGCGAGCTGTATCAGGTCAATGGCCCGGTCAACCTCACGCGTCTGTTCAGCATCACCGGTCTGGACAGCCACCCGGAGCTGCAATACACGCCGTTCACCCCGCAGATCCCCAAGCTGCTGCAAAACAGCGAGAACATCTTCAGCGTCGTGAGCAAGCAGGACATTCTGCTACTGCACCCCTTCGAGTCGTTCACGCCTGTGGTGGACCTGCTGCGTCAGGCCGCCAAGGACCCCCATGTATTGGCGGTGCGCCAGACCCTGTACCGCTCCGGCGCCAACTCGGAAATCGTCGATGCGCTGGTGGACGCCGCGCGTAACGGTAAGGAAGTCACCGCGGTTATCGAACTGCGCGCGCGGTTCGACGAAGAATCCAACCTGCAACTGGCTAGCCGCCTGCAAGCGGCCGGTGCGGTGGTGATCTACGGCGTGGTGGGCTTCAAGACCCACGCCAAGATGATGCTGATCCTACGCCGCGAGGCCGGCGAGATCGTGCGTTATGCCCACCTGGGCACCGGCAACTACCACGCCGGTAACGCCAAGCTTTACACCGACTACAGCCTGCTGACCTCCGACGACGCCTTGTGCGAGGACGTCGGCAAGTTGTTCAGCCAGTTGATCGGCATGGGCAAGACCCTGCGCATGAAGAAGCTGTTGCACGCGCCGTTCACCCTGAAGAAGGGCATGCTCGACATGATTGCCCGCGAAACCCAGTTCGCCCTCGACGGCAAGCCGGCGCACATCATTGCCAAGTTCAACTCGTTGACCGACCCGAAAATCATCCGTGCGCTCTACAAGGCCAGCCAGTCCGGTGTGCGCATCGACCTGGTGGTGCGTGGCATGTGCTGCCTGCGTCCGGGAATCGTCGGGGTTTCGCACAACATCCATGTGCGTTCGATCATTGGTCGCTTCCTGGAGCACACCCGCGTGTTCTACTTCCTCAACGGCGGCGAAGAGCAGATGTTCCTCTCCAGCGCCGACTGGATGGAACGTAACCTCGATAAGCGCGTCGAGACCTGTTTCCCGGTGGAAGGCAAGAAGCTGATCATGCGGGTCAAGAAAGAGCTGGAGAGTTATCTGACCGATAACACCCACAGCTGGAGCCTGCAGTCCGACGGGCGCTACGTGCGCAACACCCCGACCGGCAACCAGAACCCGCGCAGCGCGCAGGCAACGTTGTTGGAAAAGTTGGGTAGCCCGATCCTGGCGGTGAACTAAAAACCGACGATGTCTGAAAGGTGGGAGGGGGCTTGCCCCCGATGACGGTGGAGCAGTCACTGAATCTGTTGACTGCCACTCCCTCATCGGGGGCAAGCCCCCTCCCATATTTGTTTTCGGTGTTCTCTAGCGCAGGTTCAGACTGATCCCCACCCGCGTCAACCATTCCGCTTCCTGGGCAAAATCCGCCTGGGTCAGCTGGTTTTCTTCCAGCCAGCCTTTGGGGAACATCACTTCCAGGCTGTCGCCATCGGCCCGCAGTTTGACCTGGGGCATCTCCTGCGTGCCACGGATGTGGTGGAACAGGATCGCAAAACGCAGCAGCACACACAGGCGAATCAGTTTGATGCCGTCGTCACCAAATTCCGCGAATTTGTCCTTGGGGATATTACGGCGATGGCCGCGCACCAGCAGCGCGAGCATCTGTTGGTCTTCCCGGGAGAAACCGGCCAGGTCCGAATGCTCGATCAGGTAAGCGCCATGCTTGTGGTAGTGGTAGTGAGCGATGTCCAGGCCCACTTCATGCACCTTGGCCGCCCAGCCCAGCAGTTCGCGCCAGACGCCGTCTTCCAGGCCCCAGTCCTCGGCCACTTGGTCGAAGGCATGCAGCGCCTTGCGTTCAACGCGGGCCGCTTGCTCCAGGTCGACGTGATAACGCTCCATCAATGAGCTGAGCGTGCGCTCACGCACGTCTTCATGGTGGTGACGGCCCAGCAGGTCATACAGCACGCCTTCACGCAGGGCGCCATCGCAGTGGTCCATGCGTTGCAGTTCGAGGGCGTCAAAAATCGCTTCGAGAATCGCCAGGCCGGCGGGGAAGATCGTGCGTCGATCAGGTTTGATGCCGTCGAAGTCGATTTTTTCGGCATCCCCCAGCTTGAACAGTTTGCGCTTGAGCCACGCCAGACCTTCGGCGTTGACCTCACCGGTGCCGTGCCCGCCCGCTTTGAGGGCCAGGCCGATGGCGCGGATGGTGCCGGACGAACCGATGGCTTCATCCCAAGTCAAGCGGTGCAGGGCGTGTTCGATGCTCATGATCTCCAGCCGCGCGGCCGTATAGGCCTGGGCGTAGCGCGCCGGGGTGATCTTGCCGTCCTTGAAATAACGCTGGGTGTAGCTGACGCAGCCCATCTGCAGGCTTTCGCGCAGCAGCGGCTCGAAACGCTGGCCAATGATGAACTCGGTACTGCCGCCACCGATGTCCGCCACCAGGCGTTTGCCGGGGGTATCGGCCAGCGTATGTGACACGCCGAGGTAGATCAGGCGTGCTTCCTCACGGCCTGAGATGACTTCCACGGGGTGGCCGAGGATTTCTTCGGCGCGGCGGATGAATTCGCCACGGTTGCGCGCTTCGCGCAGGGCGTTGGTACCGACGATTCGAACGGCGCCCAGGGGCATACCGTTGATCAATTGAGCGAAACGCTTGAGGCAATCGAGCCCGCGCTGCATGGATTCTTCATTGAGCTGACGCTCGTCGTCGATTCCGGCGGCCAGTTGCACCTTTTCGCCGAGCCGCTCAAGGATGCGGATCTCACCGTTCTGGGCCTTGGCCACGACCATGTGAAAGCTGTTGGAGCCCAGGTCGATGGCGGCGATCAGGGACAGATTCTTGGCTTGGGATTGCGGCATGGTTTGGGGGTCTCGGTCGATAACCTCGCCATCGTGCCACGATCGACCGCTGACGCCAACGCGTAGTGCTTCGGGAATTGCGCCGAGGTTGCCCATAAGAATTGGCTGTAGGAAAGGTAGGTTGTCGTTCTCGACCTCTGTAGCGCCCTCGTGTGTTCTTGTAGGAAGTTATAACTTTTATCTGTGGTAGTGCGAATTATGATTCTGCCTACACCTTTCATGTCGATATTTCATTCCTTTTTTTGTTGAGGCCTACTCTAGGTTCACGCTTGGCTGACAATATATTTTTATCGCTCCCACACTAACTGATGTGTTGTCTCATTTTTTAGTTAGGTACTAAGGAGACAGACTGTCACTCGGCAATAGTGCCGTGGTGTTATTTATTTATGGTTGCCGTAAGGAACAATAAATAAATGCGCCTGATAACTTTCAGTGACAGGACCCTTATGAAAAAGATTGTTGGATTGACTTTCGGTATCGCTTGCCTGGCTGCGGCCATCAACGCCCACGCTTCCAGCAGCGCCGAGCTGATCGTCAGGGGCACGATCAAACCTGCCGCCTGCAACCTCAGCATGACCGGTGGTGGCATCGTCGACTACGGCACAATCCCTTCCGGCCAATTGCTGCCAACGGCGTTCAACCCATTGCTGCCCAAGACCGCTCCTCTGAGCATCAACTGCGGCACTACCCCAGCCAAGTTCGGATTGAAGTTCGTCGACCTGCAGGGCGCCAGCAAGGTGCCTGGCATCCTCAATGCGTTGGGGGCCGGCTATACCGAAGCCCATAACTATGGCCTGGGTGCCGTTGGCGGCCGCAGGACCGGTGGTTTCGCCATCACCCTCAAAGACCTGCGTTCGTCCACCACCACGCTGTTTCCTATCGTGCGTGTCGGCACCGGCGCCTGGCAAAACTCGGATGGCAAAGTGGCCCAGGCGCCTAGTCAGTATTCCTGGCGCAACACCACGGCTGTCACCCCAGCCGCGATCAGTCAACTGACCGGCACCCTCGAAGTGCGCGCCGTTATTAATCGGGGCCAGGACCTGGACCTGTCGCGCGATACGGTTCTGGATGGGCGTGCGACGCTTGAGTTGAGCTACATCTAAGCGACTTATTTACGGCCGATCAGAACTCCCTTGTTTCCGATCGGCTGTTTTAATAGGAGCGCTTAGCTATCAAGGGTCAACTTAAAGGCGTGGGGAACACTGAATGCTTAGTCTTTCAGTAATAAATAGTGCACGTGTGTTATGTGCCAGTTTTTGTGTGTGGTTTGCCGGTGCTGTAATGGCGGATGGAATGTTGCCGGAAACAACCGTGGTTGTGTTTTATGAAGACCAGGGCGAAGCGACGATATCTATCAAAAATACTGACGCGACGCCGGCGTTGCTTCACTCGGTTATCGAAAACGTACCGGAAGATGTGGAGCCGCTTTTAATCGTGACGCCGCCCATTACGCGAGTGGAGGCGGGCGAAACCCAGTTGGTGCGCTTCATCGGCACCTTGAAGGAGCCGCTGAAAACCCAGCGATTGAAACGCGTGTCCTTCGAGGGCATCCCCCAGGCCCGTGCGCCAGGCCGTGCGACCATCGGTATCACCTTGCGGCAGAACTTGCCGCTGATCCTGCATCCGCGGGGCCTTCCTCTGCATCACAGCCCCTGGGAGCTGTTGAAGTGGAAGCACGTGGGCGAGGGCCTCAGCGTTCATAACGACAGCGCCTATGTCGTGCGTCTGGCGCCGGAGGTACTGCTGCTACCACAGAAGGCCCTGGCAACATTGCCCCGAACCTACATTTTGCCGGGGGAGGCGCTGACATTGAGCGTCGAAGGCGCTCTGGAGGGGGTGGCTGCTGTAGAGATTCAGCCCGCCACTGTCTACGGTTTCTCCGCAGACAACTACCGAGCTTCAATCAATGCCGGCGAGGGTTGATCGACTCATGATAAATCTGTCGAGTAACCGAGTTCTGGCGTCGCTCTGGCCCTGTCGGCCCACGCTGCTCATGGGGGTTGCAACGTTGTGGAGCTTGCCTGGTGTGCTGCCCGCCCTGGAGTTGGGAGAGGGGTTTGACCTGGCGGCGCTGACCACCCACGGCATTGATCCCAAAGTCTCCGACTATTTCCGCACGGCCCCGCGTTTTCGTGAGGGTGTGCATGTGGTCGGGTTGCGGCTCAATGGCAACCCGCTCGGGTTGGTGGAGGCGCGGTTCGATGCGCATGGGCAACTGTGTTTTACCGCCGGGCTGCTCGATAAGGCCGGGTTGGTCAAACCGAGTGGCATTATCCAAGAGACGGCTGATGCGACTCAGGCCTGTCATGACTTCCTGGGGGCTTTCCCTAATACGATGGTGCGGCTGCGGCCCGGTAACGATGAGGTCGCGCTGGTGGTGCCGACGCAGGCACTGCGCGAGCCGCAATGGGAGGCTGGGCACTTTGCCCGGGGCGGGGCGGCGGCGTTGTTCAACTATGACGTGCAGGGGTTCGATAGCCATTCGCGCAGCGGTGCGAGCCGGTTCGTATCGGCTTATACCGAGGCGGGGTTCAATCTCGGAGATTGGATCGTTCGCAGCCGCCAATATTATGTGTCCGACAATGGCGAGGCCCACACCGAACATTTGAATGCCTATGCCCAGCGGGATATCGGCGCGTTGCAATCGACCTTTCAGGTCGGCCAGTTGTCCAGCAATAACCCGCATTTCGGTGGCCTCCAGCTGTCCGGTGTGCAGTTCTTTCCCGACGGCCAATCCCGTGTGCCGGCGGGCAGCAACAATGCCGTGGTTGAGGGGCTGGCCCAGAACCAGTCGAGGATCGAAGTGCGTCAGTCGGGTGCCTTGATCCATAGCACGCTGGTGCCCGAAGGGCCTTTTCGGTTGACCGGGTTGCCGCTTCTCAATGGCACCAGCGACCTGGAAGTCAGCGTGATCGATGTGCGAGGAGGCACGCGCAGTTTTGTGGTGCCGGCGGCTTCGTTTGCCGGTGCTGCTCCCGCGTCACCCGGCTATTACTTCGCTTTGGGCAAGGTGCGTGAGAACACCTATGAAGATGCGCCGTCACCCATCGTCGCCATGGGCAGTGGCACCTGGGGCCTGGGGCGCGACTCATCCGCCGGCTTTGGCCTGTTGAGTACCGATGACTACTGGGCGGCCGGAGGCACGCTGAGCAGCGTGTTTTTCCAACGCGTGAACGTGGGTGCTCGCCATAACCTTTCCCGAGACAGTCTTAATGCGGTGTCCGGTTCACGCAGCAGCCTAAGCGTGAGCAGCCCGGTGTCCGCCAATATGGACCTGAGCCTCAGCGCTACCACCCAGACGCGCGGTTATCGCGAAGTGCTTGAGGCGGGTCGCTCGTCCAAGACCGATGAACTGGACTCTCGTTTCAAGCATCAATACACCGCCGGAGTGAGCTGGATCGACCCCGCGCTGGGGGCATTCTCTTTGGGCTATACGCGCAGCAACTCATTCGACGGGCACACCACCGAGCATCTGTTCGCCTCATGGAACCGCTCATTCAGCCATGCCGACGTCACCTTGATCGCCGATTCGCAGGTGGGTGGCACCCGCAAACGGCATGACGTTACCCAGGGCGGTAGCCGGCGTGATTCGGCGTTCGACGATGATCTGTCGGTGCGCTTGCAGGTGACCGTGCCCCTGGGCGGTGATCGTCGAGTCAACAGCTATATCAGTCGGCGTGGGGACCGCGCGCGGGCTGGCGCCGCCCTTACGGAGCGGGTCAATGACTACGTGAACTACGAAGTGGGCGTCGAGCGTGACCTCAGTGCGCGGGAGCAAACGTTGCGCGGTCAGTTGGACCTGATGCCACGCTACACCCGAGTGGGCATGGGGGTCAGTCGCAACCCCCAGGGCACCGATTATTCCGGGCAGTTGCGCGGCGGCGTCGTGGCCCACGGAGGCGGTTTGACGTTCTCGCCGTATGCCGTGCAGGACACCTTTGGCATTGTCTCGGTGGGTGATATCGGCGCCGCCAAAATCAGTACCCCGCACGGCCCGGTATGGACCGATTTCAGCGGGCAGGCAGTGATCCCCGGTTTGCCGGCCTATACCGACAGTCGTATCGAAGTACAGACCCAGTCCTTGCCCAAACGCGTGGACCTGAAGAACGGCACGCACACCCTCGCTGCCGCTCGCGGGTCGGTGAACAACGTGACGTTCGATGTGGTGAAAGTGCGCCGAGTGCTGGTCACCGGCACCGATGAACAGGGCCGACCATTGCCTCAGGGTGCTTCGGTGTTCGATAAGAACAACCGTTTCCTGACCAGCGTGGTGGGTGACGGCATGATTTTCCTGAACGACATGAACGACTCCCAGGCGTTGCGGGTTTCTTTGTCGGATTCTTCTACTTGCCAGCTCAGGCTTACTCCCGAGACCCAGCCCGACAATGACACGTTCTACGAGACAACATCGGCGGTGTGCCATGGCCGTTAAGCTGAAGAAACTGGGCCTCGTACTGTTGTGCACGGTGATGATGAGCGAGGCTGTACAGGCGCAGAACTGCCGGTTGTCCGTGAGCCAGCCGACGGTCGACTATGGGGTCATTCGCAGTGCGCCGCTGGTACACAGCCCCACCCTCGCACTGGGGACGCGCATGCTGCACTTGAGCGTGCTGTGTATGGAGCCTGCGACCATCGCGCTGCGATTTGCCGGAGCTGCCGATGGGCAAAGTTTCCGGTTTGGCCGTCAGGGGCACTTCCGTCTGACACTCAAGCAGGCCCAGATGGATGGGCATGCTGTCGAGTGGGCGCCGGTACAGCTTGCCGGTGAACCCGTTGGCGGGCAGCTATTGCCAGGGCAGGTACTGTTCACCAGGGCGGCTGGCAAGCGCTTGACCGCCCAGGTGCAAATCGACACCGAACTGCCCTCCGACGCCTTGCAGGTGCGCGATCACGCGGTGCTGGAGGGGAGGGGCCGTTTCGAGCTGGTCAGCCCGACTGCTCCACTGAGCCGATAAAGTTCGCGAACTCGGGGGTACGTGGGTTGGCGAATAACACCTTGGGATCGCCCACTTCATGCACCTTTCCCTGGTGCATGAAGACCAATTTATCACCGACCTCCCGGGCGAAGCGCATTTCGTGGGTCACCATGATCAGCGTCATTCCGTCCTTGGCCAACTGGCGCACCACGCTGAGTACCTCGTTGACCAGTTCCGGATCCAGGGCCGAGGTGATTTCGTCACACAACAGCACCTTGGGCGACATGGCCAGGGCGCGAGCAATGGCGACCCGTTGTTGCTGGCCGCCGGACAGACGATCGGGGAAGGCGTCGAATTTTTCACCCAGCCCAACGCGCTCCAACATTTGCCGAGCCAGTTGGGCGGCCTTGGCCTTGGGCACTTTCTGCACCACTTGGGGCGCGAGCATGACGTTTTCGCCCACGGTCAGGTGCGGGAACAGGTTGAACTGTTGGAACACCATCCCGACTTTCTGCCGCAGGCTGCGCAGGTCGGCGCGTGCGGCGTCGAGGTACTCTCCGTCGACCTCGATCACCCCATCGTTGATCGACTCCAGGCCATTGAGGGTGCGCAGCAAGGTGGATTTGCCCGAGCCGCTGCGACCGATGATCGCCACCACCTGGCCTTCTTCAACCGTGAGGTCGATGCCTTTGAGGACATGATGGTCGCCGTAATACTTATGCAGGGCCGAAATTCTAAGCAGAGGCATGCAGTCTCCTTTCCAGGTAGCGCGCACTGAGGGACAAGGGGTAGCAGAGCAAAAAGTAACCAAGGGCCACCAGGCCGTAGACCATAAAGGGCTCGAACGTGGCATTGGCGAGCATGCCGCCGGTCTTGGTCAGTTCGGTGAAGCCGATAATCGAGGTGACGGCGGTGCCTTTTACGACCTGTACCGAGAACCCCACGGTCGGCGCCACGGCAATGCGCAGGGCCTGAGGCAGGATCACATAACGCAGTTGCTCAAGCGGGTTGAGTGCCAGGCTGGCGGAGGCTTCCCACTGCCCATGAGCGATTGACTCGACGCAGCCGCGCCAGATCTCGGCGAGGTAGGCACTGGTAAACAAAGTCAGGGCGATCGCCGCCGCCAGCCAGGGCGAAATATCCACGCCGAGCAGCGCGATGCCGAAAAACACCAGGAACAACTGCATCAACAGCGGTGTGCCCTGGAACAGCTCTATATAGGTGCGCGCAACATTGCGTGGAAATGCCTTACTGCTGATGCGCAGAGTCATCACCAACAAACCGATCAGGCCTCCGCCGATAAATGCCACCAGCGACAGCAGCAACGTCCACTGCAGGCCCGTAAGCAGGTTGCGCACAATGTCCCAGAATGAAAAATCACTCATTGGCTATTCCTCATCACAAAGCGACGGCCGATCCAATTGAGCAACTGGCGAATCATCAGCGCCATGCACAAGTACACCAGCGTGGTGAGGGCATACGTTTCAAAGGCGCGGAAATTGCGGGATTGGATGAAGTTGGCGGCGAAACTCAATTCTTCGGTGGCGATCTGCGAACACACCGCCGACCCCAGCATCACGATGATGATCTGGCTGCTCAGGGCTGGCCACACCTTGCCCAGCGCTGGCAGCAGCACCACATGACGGAAGGCTTCGAAGCGGGTCATCGCCAGTGCGGCGGCGGCTTCCAGTTGCCCGCGAGGAACGGCCTGGATGCCCGCGCGGATGATCTCCGTGGAATAAGCCCCCAGGTTGATCACCATCGCCAGTACGGCGGCTTGCCATTCGGTGATTTTCAGCCCCAACGACGGCAGGCCGAAGAAGATGAAGAACAGCTGCACCAGGAATGGCGTATTGCGGATCAACTCGACATAGACCCCAAAGCACCAGGCCAAAGGCTGGATTTTCCAGGCACGCACTACTGCACCGACGGTGCCCAGGGCGACGCCGAGGATCGCGCCGATAGCCGTCAATTCCAGGGTAAATAGCGCGCCCCGCAACAACAGGTCGGTGTTGGCCAGCACCGGAACAAAGTCAAATTGATACGCCATCAGTCAGCTCCGTGGCTTCACAGATCGGCGGGCAGCGGCTCTTTCAGCCATTGCATCGCGTTCTTCTCCAGGCTGCCGTCAGCCTTGGCCGCGACCAGGATCTGATTGACCTTCTCCAGCAGCGCCGGCTCGTTTTTATTCACGCCCACGTACACCGGCGAGTCCTTGAGTTTCACTTTCAGCGCCGGTACGCGTTTGGGGTTGCGCTCGCTGATCGCCACCATCACCACGTTGCCGCTGGCGATCAGGTCGACTTGGCCGGCCAGGTAGGCGGCGATCGTCGAGTTGTTGTCTTCGAAGCGCTTGATCGTGGCTTCTTTGGGCGCCACGGCGGTCAGCTCGATGTCTTCGATGGCGCCACGGGTCACGCTGATGGTTTTGCCCTTGAGGTCGTCGGTGCTGGCGATGGCGGCCTCGGGCGGGCCGAACACGGCGAGGTAAAAGGGCGCGTAGGCCTTGGAAAAGTCGATGACCTTCTCGCGCTCGGGATTTTTACCCAGGCTAGAGATCACCAGATCGACTTTGCCGGTGGTGAGGAAGGGGATACGGTTGGTGCTGTTGACGGGGGTCAGCTCCAGCTTGACCTTGAGCTGGTCGGCCAGCAGCTTGGCGGTGTCGATGTCCAGGCCACGGGGCTTCATGTCCGGGCCGACCGAGCCGAACGGCGGGAAATCCTGCGGCACGGCAACCTTTAAAGTGCCACGGGCCACGATATCGTCCAGCCCGTTGGCCTGTGCGGGTGTGTGACTCAGCATCAGACTGGCAAACAGGGCAGTCAGCAGGGCGCTGTAGCGCTTGGTCATGGCAACTCTCCGAGAAAGGCGAAGGAATGTTCTGTCAGTGGTCAGTGCACAGCCCATGCCAGTCGTGGCCGATTGCGCTGCAAGGCTGGGTTTTACTGGCGTGTATTGGTCTTACTGGTCTGAACAGTAAGTAAGTTTTTTGCACCCTTTTCGAGCGCCGCTAAAACCTCGCGAGCGCCTTTAGGGCGTGACTTGCCGCCGACTGCGAATAGCTTTACAACTAGCCGCTCAGTTGACTGAAACCTTGAGTTTTTTATGAATTCCATCGCCCAAGCGGTACCGGAGGCGGCGTTGCAGGCCATCCGCAAACTGATCAAGGAGCAGGGCTTCGGCCCAGGCGATGCCCTGCCGTCTCAGCGTGAGTTGGCCGTGCAACTGGGCGTGAGTCGGGCGTCATTGCGCGAAGCGTTGTCGTCCCTGAGCGCTCTGGGTGTGGTCAGTGTGCAACCGGGTAAAGGTGTGTTCGTGCAAACCGCGCAGGAGCCGCCGGCGGGTTTTGCCTGGCCTTTCGCGGCGCAGGCCACGCCGTTGGAGATTTTTCAGTTGCGCTATGCCTTGGAGGGCTTTGCCGCGGGGTTGGCGGCGGTCACGCTGACCATCGAGGCGTTAGACAGCCTGGAAGACAACGTCGAGGCAATGCGTCACGTGCTCAAGGCCGGTGATTTCGAAGCGGCTGCGCGGCTGGACTTTGAATTTCACCAGCGCATTCTCCTCGCCAGCGGTAACCGAGCGATGGTCAGCATCCTCAGTGCCAGCGCCGAGGTGTTTCTGGAGAGTCAGAAACTACCGTTCATCCGGCCGGAGCGGGCCATGGAAACCTGGCAAGAGCATCGCAAGATCCTCCGCGCCCTGGCTCAACGCAACAGTGCAGCGGCGCAGAAAACCATGCAGCAGCACGTACGCAACGCGGCGTTACGTACCGGCATCGCGTTCCTGACCCCTGCCACCCCCTGAATAAGGCAATATCCAAACTCATTGATCGCCATAGCGAGACTCAATCAGAGGCGGCTTCCTGAACGGGGGAAGGGCGGCTATGATGGGCAACGTTTTTTTTGCTTACAATCCGGAGACATCCATGAGCAACGATCTTATCAAGCACGTCACGGACGCGACCTTTGAGGCCGAAGTACTCAAGGCTCAAGGCCCGGTGCTGGTTGACTACTGGGCTGAGTGGTGCGGCCCTTGCAAAATGATCGCTCCGGTTCTGGACGACATTGCAACCACCTACGAAGGCAAACTGACCGTTGCCAAGCTCAATATCGACGACAACCAGGAAACGCCTGCCAAACACGGCGTACGTGGTATTCCTACGCTGATGCTGTTCAAGAACGGCAACGTTGAAGCGACCAAAGTGGGCGCATTGTCGAAGTCGCAGTTGGCTGCATTCATCGACGCGAACATCTAAGCGTCGTCAAAAAAGCCCCGCAAATCGCGGGGCTTTTTCGTAAAACAGGGCTAGACGCTCCGAAATTCAGGTGTTACATTCGGCCCCGCACTGGTTTCTCCACTGCCCCCTGCAAGCCGTCGCCGACGCACTCCTTTTCGATTAGTACGCGATCCTGTCGCCTTCTCCGCGGCGCGGCCTCATTAAGCCAAAAGCTTAATTTCCCCCTCCATAAATGATTACGTCATTCCTATATGAATCTGACTGAACTCAAGCAAAAGCCGATTACCGACCTGCTCCAATTGGCCGAAGAAATGGGCATAGAAAATATGGCCCGTTCGCGCAAGCAGGACGTGATTTTCTCCCTGCTGAAAAAGCACGCGAAAAGCGGCGAGGAAATCTCCGGTGATGGCGTGCTGGAGATTCTCCAGGACGGCTTCGGCTTCCTCCGCTCTGCAGACGCTTCCTACCTCGCCGGCCCAGACGATATTTATGTCTCGCCGAGCCAGATCCGCCGCTTCAACTTGCGCACCGGTGACACCATCGTGGGCAAGATCCGTCCTCCGAAGGAAGGCGAGCGATATTTCGCCCTGCTCAAGGTCGATACGATCAACTTCGATCGTCCTGAGAACGCGAAAAACAAGATTCTCTTCGAGAACCTGACGCCGCTGTTCCCGACCGTGCGCATGAAGATGGAGGCCGGTAACGGTTCCACCGAAGACTTGACCGGCCGCGTGATCGACCTGTGCGCGCCGATCGGTAAGGGCCAGCGTGGCTTGATCGTTGCGCCGCCGAAAGCCGGTAAAACCATCATGCTGCAGAACATTGCAGCGAACATCGCACGTAACAATCCTGAAGTTCATCTGATCGTATTGCTGATCGATGAGCGTCCGGAAGAAGTGACCGAGATGCAGCGCACCGTGCGCGGTGAAGTGGTTGCCTCCACGTTCGATGAGCCGCCAACCCGCCACGTGCAGGTTGCCGAGATGGTGATCGAGAAGGCCAAGCGCCTGGTCGAACACAAGAAAGACGTTGTGATCCTGCTCGACTCCATCACTCGTCTGGCCCGTGCCTACAACACCGTCATCCCTAGCTCCGGCAAGGTATTGACCGGTGGTGTCGATGCCCACGCCCTGGAGAAACCCAAGCGTTTCTTCGGCGCCGCGCGGAACATCGAAGAAGGCGGCTCGCTGACCATTATCGCCACCGCGCTGGTTGAGACCGGCTCGAAGATGGACGAAGTGATCTACGAAGAGTTCAAGGGTACCGGCAATATGGAACTGCCTCTGGACCGTCGTATCGCGGAAAAACGCGTCTTCCCGGCCATCAACATCAACCGTTCCGGCACCCGCCGCGAAGAGTTGCTGACCGCCGACGACGAGCTGCAGCGTATGTGGATCCTGCGCAAGCTGCTGCACCCGATGGACGAAGTTGCGGCCATCGAGTTTCTGGTGGATAAACTGAAAACCACCAAGACCAACGATGAGTTCTTCTTGTCGATGAAGCGCAAGTAATACGACGCTTCCGCTTCGAAAAAATGGCGCCCGACTAGGGCGCCATTTTTTTGCGTCGTGATGCAGCAATTTTTATGGCATAAGTGTCCGTTAAGTAACAAAAATTGTACGCGCGACTACGCTTACCCCTTTCGTCACAGACTGACCAGATTTCTTATGACCATTCTTGCTTACCGCAGAGACATCGATGGCCTGCGTGCTATCGCTGTCCTTGCTGTTGTGTTGTTTCACTTCGGAGTTCCTGGCATTACCGGCGGTTTTGTTGGCGTTGATGTGTTTTTCGTCATCTCCGGCTTCCTGATCACTTCGATTATCTGGCGTGAACGCCAGGCCGGCCGCTTCAGTTTTATCGATTTCTGGGCTCGGCGCGCGCGGCGCATCCTGCCGGCGTTGTTTGTGATGATTGCGGTCACACTGGTAGTGGGATGGTTTCTGTTGGCGCCCAAGGATTACAAGGATCTTGGGCGGTCGGCGCATTATCAAGTGACGTTTACGTCCAACCTGTTGTTTTCGCGTCAGCATGGTTATTTCGACTCCGCCTCTGACATCAAGCCCTTGCTGCACACCTGGTCGTTGGCGGTAGAAGAACAGTTTTACATTGTCTTCCCGCTGCTGCTGATATTGCTCTCCAGCCGTTTGAAGCACTGGCGCCTGGCGTTGTTTGCGGTGTTGTTGGCATCGTTTGGCATGAGTGTCTGGGCGGTCGAACATCAACCACAAAAGGCATTCTTCCTGTTGCACCTGCGCGCCTGGGAGTTGCTGGCCGGCGCCATGTTGGCCGTGATGCCCAAGCGTGACTGGCGTGCGCCTGCTGCCCTGGCGCAGGGCGTCAGTCTGGGGTCTATGGCGCTGATACTGATCGCGGTGCTGGGGTACGACGCGACCACTCCATTCCCTGGACCCACGGCATTGCTGCCGGTGTTGGGGGTTGTCGGTTTGATCTGGGCCAATGGGCAGCAACGCACCTGGGTTTCCCGTCTGTTGAGTTCTCGGGTGATGGTGGGCATCGGGCTGATCTCCTATTCCTGGTACCTGTGGCATTGGCCGGTGTTCGTGTATGCCAATTACGCAGCGGTAGATGGTTTGAGTGCGCTGGAATTGGCCGGGTTGATGCTGCTCTCGCTGATCCTGGGCTACCTTTCCTGGCGCTTCATTGAAACGCCATTCCGTGAGAAGCGCTTGCTGGCCGGACGCCAGGCGATTCTGGCGAGTGCGCTGATCGGCATCTTATGTCTCGGTTTTACCGGCCTGGCCATCCGCAAAGCCGACGGCGTGCCCTCGCGGTTATCCGAACAGGCGCTGCGTTACGCCCAGGCCAAGAAGTGGAGCCCGGATTTATTGGCGTGCATGGCCGATAAAGACACGCCCGATGAGCGGCTGTTCTGCCATTTCGGTCCGACTGGTCGCTCCATGTCAGCGCTGGTGTGGGGCGACAGCCATGCGACTGCATTGATTCCTGCACTCAAGGACGGTGCTGATCGGCACGACATCAGCCTGGTAGGGGCCAGTTTTGCTGGCTGCATACCGTTGGATGGTCTGGAGAATATTGCCCGTTGTGCGCATTTCAACCACCGGGTCGAGAAGGCCATGGCTGAGCAGACCTTCAGCGATGTGGTGCTGGCGGCTCGCTGGAGTCTATATGTCTACGGACAAATGTCCGGTGACAAAGAGCATGCGCTCAAGGACCCAAGCACAGGCAAGTATGTGCGTGCCGTGGCCGAACAACGGTTCGCTGAGGGCCTGCGCCAGCGTGTAAAGCAATTGCGCGCTGCCGGACATCGCGTGTGGCTGGTCAAGGAGGTTCCTTTGCAGGAAATCATCGTGCCTTATCGCCTCAGTCGACTGGCGATGATGAACCGGCCGGTGGACGGCGAGGGGCTTCCCGTAGCCGAGCATGTGAAGCGCCAGGCCTTCATTACCCAGGTGTTCGACGAATTGGCGGCGGCCGATAGCGGCGTAACGGTCTTGGATCCGGCGCCTTTGCTATGCGGTGCCGACGGTTTGTGCCGGGTCGAACTCAATGGGCAAGCGCTGTATACCGACGATAACCATCTTTCTGAGGTTGGGGCGCGGCACATCGAAGCCTTTCTGGAGCCGCTGTTCCGTTCACTCAAGTCACGGGGGCTGACGGCCAATTAAGCTGCCAGCCGCCTTCAGAGCAGGTAGGATGTACGCCTATTTTACGGGTGGCATGGTTAATGAAATTCAAGGATCTTCGGGATTTCGTGCAGCAACTTGAGCAGCGCGGAGAGTTGAGACGTATCCAGATGCCGATTTCACCGGTGCTGGAAATGACTGAGATTTGCGACCGCACCCTGCGTAACAAGGGCCCGGCGCTGCTGTTCGAAAAGCCGACCGGCTTCGATATCCCGGTGCTTGGCAACCTGTTCGGCACGCCCGAGCGCGTCGCGTTTGGCATGGGTGCCGAGTCGGTCAGCGAGTTGCGTGAAATCGGCAAGCTGCTGGCATTCCTCAAGGAGCCCGAGCCGCCCAAGGGCTTGAAGGATGCCTGGTCCAAGCTGCCGATTTTCCGCAAGATCATTGCGATGGCGCCCAAAGTGGTCAAAGACGCTGTGTGCCAGGAAGTGGTCATCGAAGGCGATGATGTCGACCTGGGCATGCTCCCGGTGCAGACCTGCTGGCCAGGCGACGTCGGCCCGTTGATCACCTGGGGCCTGACCGTCACCAAAGGCCCGAACAAGGATCGCCAGAACCTGGGCATCTATCGCCAGCAAGTGATCGGCCGCAACAAAGTGATCATGCGTTGGCTGAGCCATCGTGGTGGCGCTCTGGACTTCCGTGAGTGGTGTGAAAAACACCCCGGCCAGCCGTTCCCGGTCTCCGTGGCCTTGGGCGCCGACCCGGCCACCATCCTCGGTGCCGTAACGCCGGTGCCGGATAGCCTTTCCGAATACGCCTTCGCCGGCCTGTTGCGTGGCAACCGCACCGAACTGGTCAAGTGCCGCGGCAACGACCTGCAAGTGCCGGCCACCGCGGAAATCATCCTGGAAGGTGTGATTCATCCCGGCGAGATGGCCGATGAAGGCCCCTATGGCGACCACACCGGTTATTACAACGAAGTCGACAGCTTCCCGGTGTTCACGGTCGAACGCATCACTCATCGGATCAAGCCGATCTACCACAGCACCTACACCGGCCGGCCGCCGGATGAGCCGGCCATCCTCGGCGTGGCGCTCAACGAAGTGTTCGTGCCGATCCTGCAGAAGCAATTTCCTGAAATCACCGATTTCTACCTGCCGCCGGAAGGCTGCTCGTACCGCATGGCCGTGGTCACTATGAAGAAGTCGTACCCAGGCCATGCCAAGCGGGTCATGCTGGGTGTGTGGTCGTTTTTGCGACAGTTCATGTACACCAAGTTCGTTATTGTCACCGACGACGACATCAACGCTCGGGACTGGAACGACGTGATCTGGGCCATCACCACGCGCATGGACCCCAAGCGCGATACGGTGATGATCGATAACACGCCAATCGACTACCTCGACTTTGCGTCGCCGGTGTCGGGCCTGGGCTCGAAGATGGGCCTGGATGCCACCCATAAGTGGCCGGGTGAAACCACCCGCGAATGGGGCCGGGTGATCGTCAAGGATGCAGCCGTGACCGCGCGTGTCGATGCGATCTGGAAAGAATTGGGAATAGATTGATGCGTGTAACCCTGCAACCTTCCGGTGCTGTACTGGAGCTGGTCCCTGGCGAGCGGATTCTCGAAGGCGCCCGTCGCCTGGGTTATGAATGCCCCCAGGCCTGCCGCAACGGTGTATGCCATGTGTGCGCCGCCTTGCTGGTGGAAGGCCGCGTGCAGCAAGCCGGTGAAGTGCGTGACCACGGTGAATTCTTCACCTGCATCGCCGAGCCGCTGGAAGACTGCGTTGTGTTGTGGGATGGCGTGCTGGCCCCCGGCGAGCTGCCGCTGCGCAAGTTGGCGTGCCAATTGAGCGAGTGCGTCGACGTGGGTGGCGATGTGTGGCGTGTGCGCCTGCGCGCGCCCGCCGGCAAGGCGGTGCGTTACCACGCCGGGCAATACCTGATGATCGAACGGGATAACGGCGAAAAGTCGGCGTTTTCCCTGGCCTCGGCACCCCATTCTGGGCGTGAGCTGGAACTGCATGTACTGGCCCGTGAAGACAGCGCACGCAACCTGCTGGCCCAACTGCAGCGTGATCAGATAGCGCGTGTGGAACTGCCGTTTGGCGACACTCACCTGGCCGAGCTGCCCGACGGCCCGCTGGTGCTGATCGCCGCAGGCACCGGTATGGCGCAAATGCACAGCCTGATCGAGCATTGCCGCGCTTCCGGTTTCAAGCACCCGGTGCATCTGTACTGGGGCGTGCGCCGTCCGGAGGACTTCTACGAAATCGAGCATTGGACGCAATGGCAGCAACTGCCCAACCTGTTTCTGCACAAGGTCGTCAGCGACCTGTGCGGTTGGGAAGGGCGCTGTGGGCTATTGCATGAAGCGGTGTGCGAAGACATCCGCGACCTGAAGGCCGTGCACGTCTATGCCAGCGGTTCACCGGCGATGATCTATGGCACGTTGGATGCGCTGGTCGAAGCCGGCATGGACGCGCATCAGATGCGCGCTGACGTATTTGCCTACGCCCCCCGACCCTAGAAGCGCACGCCCGCGGTGAGCATTGCCGCGTTGAAGCCCAACAGCACCAGCTCCGCCGCCATCGGCCCGTGATGGGTGCCCACCGACGGAATGATCACCGGCGCCACGCCGAGTCCGTTCAATGGGATCTTGTCGCGGTACTTGCCGCGATAGCCCTGAAGCGCGCCCCCGGTCAGTTTTACGTACACCGGGTAATCCGCCATGTCATAGCGTTTGCCCCCATAGACGTAGTACGAACGCTGGCTGAACGAGTTGCGGAAGGTCGCCCCGCCATACAACCATCCTGAGGCTTCATTGCGTTCCAGGCCGATCAGGTCCTGATGGTTATTGTGGTCTGGGTCGGGGGAGAAATGCCGGGTGTAGACGCTGGTCTGCGCATACCAGAAACCTTTGTCGTCTTCGCCAGGCGGCGCTTCGGCGGCCAGTGCGGTAGTGGCCTGGGCCAGAAACAACAGTCCTGGCAGTCGAAATTTTTTCATGGGGCGACCTCGGTAGTCGGTGGGGGCGGCGGCTAGTGGGTCGTGATCGGCACATCATTTTGACGGCAGGAACGTGCCCCAGGCTGAACCGGGGCTGAAAGTAGCGGGATTATGGGTTTCAATCCTGACGAATGGCCGTTGGCCTTATATCTCTGCTTATTCACTTCCGGTATTTATTGTCCCCGGTGGATATCCCTAAGCTATATCCCCAAGGTCGCAGGTTCAGCACACCCCATACTTTTGGCCTAAACGGTTCCTGCGGCGCGTTTTATTGCGCTAAAGTCGCTTACAGCTGGTTACACAGGAGGCGCACCGCTTTTCGCCATGACCGCCATTGAAACCGATCTTCTGCAGTTGGCTTACCCTCCGCGGCTCGATCTGGGACCGCAACTTACCCACGAACAGTTAATGAGCTCCATGCAGGCCACCATGGCCCGGCATAAGGGTGGGCCGGTCTGGCTATTTGCTTATGGTTCATTGATTTGGCGGCCGGAATGCTCGTCGACCGAGCGGGTGCGGGCCCGGGTCCACGGATATCACCGTGGCCTGTATTTGTGGTCTCACGAGCACCGTGGTACGCCGGAATTGCCGGGGTTGGTATTCGGTTTGGATCGCGGCGGATCATGCAGCGGGTTTGCTTATCGCTTGCCGGAAGATCAGCTGGAAGCCTCGCTGTATGCCTTGTGGCAGCGGGAGATGCCTTATCCCTCGTACCGGCCGCACTGGCTCAGTTGTCGGTTGGAGGATGGCACGCAGGTGCAAGCGCTGGGGTTTGTGTTGGAGCGGCATTTGCCCAGCTACGCCGGCAACTTGCCTGATATCGTGCTTAACCATGTGCTGCAAAGCGCGAGTGGGCGTTACGGTACGACCCGCGATTATGTCGAGCAGACCGTCAACGCCCTGCGCAGCCACGCCATGCCAGATAAAAACCTGGAGGCGCGGCTCAAGCGGTGTGCAAAAGGATGCTCAGGCGCTTAACGGGCCGAGCTGACACTGTTGGTGTGCCACAGGGTCGGGATCAGGAATGCGATGGCCAGCAGGCACGCGCCGATCAGCAGCACAAAGCCACCGTCCCAGCCGAAATGGTCAACGGTGTAGCCCATCGCCGCACTTGCCGCCACCGAGCCGCCCAGGTAACCGAACAGACCCGTGAAACCCGCAGCGGTGCCGGCGGCTTTCTTCGGTGCCAGCTCCAGCGCCTGCAGGCCGATCAGCATTACCGGGCCATAGATCAGGAAGCCGATCGAGACCAGCGCAATCATGTCCACCGTCGGATTGCCCGGCGGGTTGAGCCAGTACACCAGCGTCGCCACGGTCACCAGGCCCATGAACACAATGCCGGTCAGGCCACGGTTGCCACGGAAGATTTTGTCCGACATCCAGCCGCACAGCAGCGTGCCCGGAATACCCGCCCACTCATAGAAGAAGTACGCCCACGAGGATTTATCTACCGTGAAGTGTTTGGCTTCCTTGAGGTAAGTCGGTGCCCAGTCCAGTACGCCATAGCGCAGCAGGTAGACGAATACGTTGGCGAAGGCGATGTACCAGAGCATTTTGTTGCGCAGCACATATTTGACGAAGATTTCCTTGGCGCTGAATTCGTCTTCGTGGCTGGCGTTGTAGCCTTCGGGATAGTCGTTCTTGTATTGCTCGATAGGCGGCAGGCCAACCGATTGTGGGGTGTCACGCATCGTGATGAACGCAAACGCCGCCACTGCCAAGGCCACCGTGGCAGGCACGTAGAATGCCGCGTGCCAATCGTTGAACCAGGCCATGCCCAGCAAGAACAGCGGGCCGATCAGGCCGCCGCCGACGTTGTGCGCCACGTTCCACACCGACACCACGCCGCCGCGTTCTTTCTGCGACCACCAATGCACCATGGTGCGCCCGCTCGGCGGCCAACCCATGCCCTGGGCCCAGCCATTGATGAACAGCAATATGAACATCATGGTCACGCTGGACGTCGCCCAAGGCGCGAAACCGAAGATGAACATCACGCCCGCCGAGACCAACAGGCCAAAGGGCAGAAAGTAGCGCGGGTTGGAACGGTCGGACACCAGGCCCATCAGGAACTTGGACAGGCCGTAGGCAATCGCGATAGCCGACATCGCCAGGCCCAGTTCGCCGCGGCTGTAACCGTCTTCGATCAGGTAGGGCATGGCCAGGGAGAAGTTTTTGCGCAGCAGGTAGTACCCGGCATAACCGAAGAAAATGCCGGCGAAGATCTGCCAGCGTAGACGTCGGTAGGTACTGTCGATTTTTTCTTCAGGCAGGGGCGCCTGGTGCACGGCAGGGCGAAAGAAAGCAAACATTCAAGAGCTCCAGATTTCTTGTTTTGACTGCGGATGCGAATGTTACAGTTTCGTTACCGAAAATAGCATCGCCTCTTGAGGTCAAACACAGGAAAACGGCGTAACTGCATGTTCTTTTATGAACATGCCGCAAATAGGCAGGTTTATGTCGTTTTAGGCTTTTCTAGGAAATGTGGGGGGATTGCCCCTCCCACATTACTCACATTCAGACGGCGATCAGCGGGTCTGGACGACGACCTTCCCGACAGCCTTGCGCTGCCCAAGATCATTGATAGCCTGGGCCGCCTGTTCCAGCGGGTACACCTGCGACACCAGCGGCTTGAGCTTGCCCTCGGCATACCAGCCAAACAATTGCTGGAAATTCGCCGCGTTATCCTGCGGCTGGCGCTGGGCGAAGGAGCCCCAGAACACGCCGACCACCGCCGCGCCCTTGAGCAGCGCCAGGTTCACCGGCAACTCGGGAATGCGTCCGCTGGCAAACCCCACCACCAGCAGGCGGCCGTTCCAGGCAATCGCGCGAATAGCCTGGTCAAACAGGTCGCCGCCCACTGGGTCGTAGATCACATCCGCGCCATTGCCGTCGGTGAGGCGCTTGATCTCATCCTTCAGGCTGGCTTCGCTGTAATTGATCAATTCGTCGGCGCCCGCAGCCTTGGCGATTGCGAGCTTGTCGGCGCTGCTGGCGGCAGCAATCACCCGGGCGCCCATGGCTTTGCCGATTTCCACCGCGGCCAGGCCCACGCCACCGGAGGCGCCGAGCACCAGCAGGGTTTCGCCGGGTTGCAGGTGGGCCCGTTGTTTGAGCGCGTGCATTGAGGTGCCGTAGGTCATGCTGAACGCGGCGGCGGTGTTGAAATCCATGCTGGGTGGGATCGGCAGCACGTTATAGCCCGGCACTGCGACCTGTTCGGCAAAGCTGCCCCAGCCGGTCAAGGCCATGACCCGATCGCCGACCTTCAGGTGGCTGACTTTCTCCCCGACTTCGCTGACCACCCCCGCGGCTTCACCCCCCGGCGAGAACGGAAAGGGCGGTTTGAACTGATATTTGCCCTCGATAATCAGCGTGTCCGGGAAGTTGACCCCGGCAGCATGCACGTCCAGCAGGATTTCGTTTTTCTTGATCGCCGGGCTGGCGACATCTTCCAGCACCAGGGTTTCGGCGGGGCCGAAGGCTTTGCACAGCACAGCTTTCATCGGACTATTCCTTTTGGCGTCGTGGCCGATAAGTGTAGGAGGGCAGGCCCCAGGGTCAACAAGCATGCCCCGGCCTGATAAGTCGCCATAAGCTTGTGCTCAGCCTTGCTAGCGTTATGCTACCGGGCACCTAATGTGAGGAATGAATTGTGAAAGCGCGGATTCTGTTGATGCTGGCCCTGATCCTGCCGATGGCAGTACAGGCCGAAGAAGCCAAGGAAGGCAAAGAGGGCGAGGCGCCGAAAGTCAGCTATATCAGCTTGAGCCCGCCGTTCGTGGGTAATTACGGCCTGGATGGCACGGCGAAACTCAAGGTGTTCAAGGCCGACATCGCCCTGCGCGTGACCGGCACCGAAGCCGCCGCCGCCGTTAAAGCCAACGACGCGTTGATCCGCAATCAACTGGTGGCGTTGTTCACCCAGCAGACCAACGAGGCGATGAGCACCGTGGAGGGCAAGGAAAAACTGCGCCAGGAAGCCCTGAAGCAAACCCAGCAAGTGATGAACGACGAGACCGGCAAGCCCATGGTCGAAGACCTGTTGTTCAACAACTTGATCATCCAGTAAGCGCGTCAGGTGTGCGGTTTCAGGACGCCAGGCTCTTCCTGAACCGCGCCAGCGCCACGGCGAAAAACAGCAGGCCGATCCCTGCCAGCGCCAGCAAATCCGGCCATACCACGCTTACCCCCGCATCGCGGAATAGAATCGCCGCGCTCAAACTCACAAAATGCGTCGACGGCGAGCCCTGCATCACCCATTGCAGCCACTCCGGCATGCTGTCCAGAGGCGTGCTGCCGCCGGATAGCAACAGCATTGGGATGATCACCGGAATCGCCAGCAGCCCGAATTGCGGGGTCGAGCGGGCGAGGGTGGCGAGGAAAATCCCCAGCGCCGTACTGGCGAACAAGTACAACGCCGTCACAAACAGAAACAACCCCAATGAGCCTGCCAGCGGCACACCCAGCAAGCCTTTGACCACCACTTCCAACGACACCCACGTGCACAGCACCACTACCAGCATGTTGCTCCAGATTTTTGCCAGCATGATTTCCAGCGCCGTCAGGGGCAGCACCAGCAAATGGTCGAGCGTGCCGTGTTCGCGTTCGCGCAGCAGGGCGGTGCCGGTCAGCACGATGGCCAGGATGGTGATGTTGTTGACGATCTGGATCACCGCCAAAAACCAGCCGCCTTCCAGGTTGGTGTTGAACAGCGAGCGGGTGGTCAGCAGCGCCGGTGTCTGTGCGGCGGCCTCGGCCTGGCCGCTGTAGCTCAACAATTCGCGCTGGAAAATCCTGCCAATGTAACCGGCACCCATGAATGCCTGGCTCATGGCCGTTGCATCCACGTTGACCTGCACGCTGGGTTGGCGCCCGGCCAGCAAGTCGGCCTGGAAATTGGCCGGCACATTGATCACGAACGTGTACTCGCCGCTGTCCATGGCCTTGTCCAACAGGTTGTAAGGCAACGGCGCTGGCGTCTGGAACTCCGGCGGTTGCAGCGCTTCGCCCAGTTGTCGGGACAGGGCGCTGTGGTCCTCATCCACCAGCGCCACGCTGGCGTTGTGCACACCGATCACGGAGCCGGCAGCGGGCATATAGATGGCCACGGTGAACGCGTAGAACAGAAACAGCAGCAATACGCTGTCGTGGCGCAGGCTGGTGAGTTCTTTCAGGCCCAAGCGCAGGATGTGCGCGAACTTATGCATCAGACCTCCTGCTTCTTGAGCATGACCAAGCTCAACCCGGTGAACCCGACAAAGAACCCGAACAGCGCCAGGCATTGCGGCCACAGCTGGCGCAGATCCAGAGCCTTGGTAAAGGTGCCCACCGCGATATCCAAAAAGTGCCCGGCCGGAAACAGCATGCCCATCAGCGCTGCGGCGCCTTCCAGGGATGAGCGCGGCACGATCAGCCCGGAGAACTGGATGGTCGGCAGGCTAGTGATGATCATCGTGCCGAGGATCGCCGCGATCTGGGTGCGCGTGAATGCAGAAATCAGCAGGCCCATGCTGGTGGTGGCCAGCACATACAGCAGCCCACCGAACGCCAGCGTCAGGCCGCTGCCCTTGAACGGCACGCCAAACAGCCAGCGGTTCATGGCCACCAGCACGGCCAGGTTGACCAGACTCACCACCAGGTATGGCGCCTGCTTGCCCAGCAGAAACTCTAGGCGCGTCAGGGGTGTTGCGTAAAAATTGGTGATCGAGCCCAGCTCTTTTTCCCGCACGATGCCCAACGCGGTAAGCATGGCCGGGATAAACGCCAGGATCAGTGCCATCACCCCAGGGCCGATGGCGTTCACGCTGACGACGTCCTGGTTGTAGCGAAAGCGGGTTTCGAGTTTGGCGGCGCCCTGGCTGCCGCGCGGCAGGCTGCTCAGCTCGGCCAATTGCTGGAGGTTGCCCAAGTGTACGGCTTCGACATAGTTACGGCTGGTTTCCGCGCGGAACGGCATGCCGCCGTCGAGCCATGCGGCCACCGTGGGTTGGCGCCCGGCGTACAGGTCGCGGCCGAAGCCCGGCGGGATTTCCAATGCCAGTTTGATTTCCGAGCGTTGCAGGCGCCGGTGCAGTTCGTTCGCATCTTGAATGGGCGGTCGTTCGGCGAAATAGCGCGAGCTGCGAAACGCTTCCAAGTAGGCGCGACTTTGCGGGGTCTGGTCCTGGTCATAAACGGCGAACGCCAGGTTTTCCACATCCAGGGAAATGCCGTAGCCAAAGATCACCATCATGAACATCGCCCCGAGCAGCGCGAAGGCCATGCGCACTTTGTCGCGCAACAGCTCTTTGCCTTCACGGCTGGCCACCGCCAACAGGCGCGCCAGGCTGAAGCCGCGCTTGCTCTGCGGCGGTGCGCTGGCTTCGCTGACGGTTTGGCTCGGCGCGGCGGGTTCGGCTTCGCCTTGAGCCTGCTCCAAGCAGGTGACGAACGCGGCTTCCAGGGTCTCGCCCTTGAATTGTTGTTGCAGCGCGTGCGGCGTGTCGCAGGCCAGCACTTTACCTGCGTGCATCAGTGAGATGCGGTCGCAGCGCTGGGCCTCGTTCATGAAGTGGGTGGACAGAAATATCGTCACCCCTTGCTCGCGGGACAGCTCGATCAGCAACCGCCAGAAATCATCCCGGGCGGCCGGGTCGACGCCGGAGGTCGGCTCATCGAGGATCAGCACTTCCGGGCGATGCAGCACCGCGACCGCCAGGGACAGGCGCTGACGCAGGCCCAGGGGTAACTCCCCCGACGGTTGCCCGGCCACGTCGCCCAACTCGAAGCGTTGGATCAGTTCGTCGATGCGCGGGCCGCTGTCGGCCTTGGGCAAGTCGAACAGTTGGGCGTGCAGCGCCAGGTTCTGGCGCACGCTGAGCTCGCCATACAGGGAAAAACTCTGGGACATGAACCCCACGCGCTTGCGGGTGGCCAGGTCTTTGGCGTCCACCGTCTTGCCCAACAGTTTCGCGCTGCCTTCAGTGGCGGGCATCAGCCCGGTGAGGACCTTCATGGTGGTGGTCTTGCCGCAGCCGTTGGAACCGAGGAAACCGAAGATTTCCCCTCGGCCAATCGCGAAACTGACCTTGTTGACCGCAGTGAAGTCGCCAAAGCGCAGGGTCAAGTCGTGGGCCTCGATGGCGATGTCGGCGCTGGTGCTTTCCCTCGGTGGAATCACCAGCGGCGGTTTGTCGTGAGCGCCGTCGCCTTGAAAGTGGGTGAACGCTTCATCCAATTTTCCGCTGGGAGTGGCGGCGGCCAGTTCACGGCTCAAGCCATTGGCGATCAGCGTGCCGCGATCAAGCATCAGGCAGTGTTCGAACTGCTCGGCTTCCTCCATGTAGGCGGTGGCGACCAGTAGCGTCAGTTGCGGGCGTTCGCCGCGCACCGTTTCGACCAGTTCCCAGAAACGTCGGCGCGACAGCGGGTCGACACCGGTGGTGGGCTCGTCGAGGATCAGCAGGTCAGGTTCATGGATCAACGCGCAGCACAGGCCGAGCTTTTGTTTCATCCCGCCGGACAGCTTGCCGGCAGGGCGCTCGGCGAAGCGTTCAAGGTCGGTGGCCAGCAGCAGGCTGTGCATGCGCTGGTCACACTCGGCCTTCGACAACCCGAACAGAGTGGCGAAGAAGCGAATGTTTTCGCGGATGGACAGCTCGGGGTACAGGTTGCCGCCCAGTCCCTGGGGCATGAAGGCGATGCGCGGGTACAAGCTGTTGCGGTGGCGGCGGTCGGTGATGGCGCCGCCGAGTACGTCGAGCTGGCCGTCCTGCAGCTTTTTAACCCCGGCGATCAAGCCCAGCAGGCTGGATTTGCCCGCGCCGTCCGGGCCAATCAGCCCGCAACGCGTGCCGGCGGGCAGGCTGAAGGCTATATCGACCAGCGCCTGTTGCTGGCCATAGCGGTGGTTGATCCCCGTGGCGTGCAGCGCCAGGCCGGTCATTGCAGGTTGGCCGGCCAGTCTATGTCGGCCGTGCGCACGTAACCTGCGCCCGGCATGCCGGGTTTGGCTTGAGGCACGGCGCTGGGTTGGGTCAGGCGCAGCTTGACGCGGAACACCAGTTTTTGCCGCTCATCGCGGGTTTCCACTTCTTTGGGGGTGAACTGGGACTTGGCCGCGACAAAGGTGATTTTCGCCGGCAGCGCTTGCTGGGGCAGGGCATCGAGCAGGATGCGGGCGTCGCTGCCCACCGTCAGGCGACCGGTCACCGACGCGGGCAAATACAGGTTCATGTATTGATCTTCGGGATCGATCAGCAGCAACACGCGGCCACCGGCACCCAGCACTTCACCGGGCTCGGCCAGGCGCAGTTGAATGATGCCGTCGATGGGGGCGCGCAGGCTGCTGTCATCGATTTCGCTGCTGAGTTGGGCCACCTGCGCCTGGGCGGCGCCGATGGCGGCCTTGGCCGAATTGACCTGGGCCTGTGCGGCGACTACGGCCGCATTGCCGGTGTTGTGCCGCGCCTGTTGCTGATCGATCAGTTGGCTGCTGGCGAAGCCGCGCTTGTACAGCTCTTGGGTGCGCTTGAGTTCCTGGTTGGCCAGCAACTGTTCGCTCTGGCGCAATTGCACATTGGCTTCGGCGGCGGCGAGATTTTCCTTGGCGCGCAACACTTCGGCTTCGGCCTGGGCGCGCTGGGCCTCTAGCGTGCGGGTGTCCATGCGCGCCAGCAATTGGCCCTTGAGCACCTTGTCGCCTTCGTCCACCCGCACTTCGGCCAGGCGACCGGGAATTTTGGCGGCGATCTGCACTTCGGTGGATTCCAGGCGACCATTGCCCATGCTCAGGCCTTCGGGCAGGCGGTCTTGAGTGGATTTCCAGTAACCGAACCCGCCGGCGGCGAGCAACAATGCGATCAGGAGCGTGGCAAACAGCTGAGAGGTGCGATGGTTCGTCGACATGGAAGCATCCTGCGGCGTTAGCGTCCTAGTTTGACGGTATTGCCGCTGTGGGCGTTGATACCGGTCAAATGAAGCGCAAGCCTAGCGCGATTGCGGCCCAAGCGCATGCGTCGCGAGCGTGACTGTAGGGTTCTGCCGCCTAGCGCAGTGCCAGTACGGCGGCCCATTGCTCGGCGGTCACCGGCATGACCGAGAGGCGGCTGCCTTTTTGCACCAGGGGCAGTTCGGCGAGTGCCGCCTGCTGTTTCAGGTAACCCAGGCCCAGCACCTTGGGGAAGGTCTGGACATGGGCGACCGTGATCGCGCTCCACGGGTTTTTCTCCGGGCTGGCCTTGGCGTCGAAGTAATGGCTGTCGGGCTCCAGTGCGGTTGGGTCCGGGTAGGCCGCCTCAATGATTTTGCCGATGCCGGCGATGCCCGGTTCGGGGCAGCTGGAATGGTAAAAGAAGAATTCGTCACCCACCGCCATGGCGCGCAGAAAGTTACGTGCCTGGTAGTTACGCACGCCATCCCAGCGGGCTTTTCCGAGTTTTTCCAGGCCCTTGATGGACAGTTCGTCGGGCTCGGATTTCATCAGCCAATAGGCCATTTTTAGGCTCCTCAAACAGGCATTGGGCAAGTTGTCGGGCAATTGCCGCACAAACCGACAGTCGGTTGGCGTCAAGGTTTGCGTGTTGGTTCACGTTAACGCAAAATGCCGGGATTTTAAGCTTGACTCAGCTGCAACGGGCTACTTTGGAACGTTGTTGTCATCGTGTACGAGGTGCCTGAAGGGGGGCAATCGATGCAACGTAAACCGGATTTACTATGGATATTGGTTATTTTGTTTGGTCTGGGCGTCGTGACCACCGGGTATGCGCAAAGTCTTTGGTCGAACAAGGCCGATGCCCCAGTTGAATTGTCACCAGTGCAGCAACAGTACAAGCGTTAATACGGCTTCAAGGCGTCGCTGATTCCAGCGACGCTTCTGCGATATACCATTGCTTATTCGTCACCGTGCCAGCCATCGGCACATCCCAACTTGCCTGTGCCAATCGATCGACTTTCTGACATTCATGGGCCAGGCCCAGCAACGTCGGCTTGCGCCAGCGCTGGCGGCGTGCGAGGTACGCCAGGCTGCGGTCATAGAAGCCCCCGCCCATGCCCAGGCGGCCACCTTCATCGTCGAATCCCACCAGCGGCATCAGCACCAGGTCCAGCGCCCACACCTTGCGTTGCCGGCGGATATTCACCCGTGGCTCCAGGATGCGAAAGCGATTGGGCAGCAGCTTTTCCCCGGGGCGCACACGCTGGAATACCATCTTCGTGCGTGGCCAAGCGCTAAGCACCGGCAGATACGTGGCTTTGCCCCGGCGCTGGGCAGCGCGCAGCAGCAGGCTCGGATCGATTTCACCGTCGGTGGGCAGGTAAAGGGAGATATGTTTGGCTCGGCGAAACAGCGGGTGCTGTGCCAGCTGCCGGTACAGGCCCTGAGCGGCCTGGCGTTGCTCGCTCGGCGTGAGGGCGCGGCGGGCCTTGCGCAACAGGCGTCGAAGTTGCGGACGGGAAAGCGGCGCAGTTTCGGTCATGGCTTTTCGGCTCATAAAACAATGCCAGTCCTGGGACTGGCATTGAGTTTGGGAATTCAGGCTCCCCGACAGAGCCGCTGTCGACTTAGCCCTTGAACCCGAAAGTTCAAGGTGGAAGAAGCAGTAGGCTTTAAGGCTTTCCGTCTAGCGGACATGCACACCAGCCCAACGTGCAACTTCCAGGGTAGTGCGAATCGGCTCAGGGACATCGCCGACTGGCAAACACGCCAGGGAGTGAGGGCGAGTATACCTTAAACAGACGCGGCAATCAGCCCTTGGGTGCATCCGAGTCGCTGGCAAGCGCCAGATCCACGCGTTCCAGCAGGTCACGCACTTGCTCGCGCGTCGAGCCGCTGGCCTGTACGTCCGGGCGTTCCTGCTTGTGCAACAAGTCATGGGTAATGTTCAGCGCAGCCATCACAGCGATGCGGTCGGCGCCGATGACTTTGCCGCTGCTGCGGATTTCACGCATCTTGCCATCCAGGTAGCGGGCGGCGCTCACCAGGTTGTTGCGCTCTTCCTGGGGGCAGATGATCGAATACTCTTTATCCAGGATCTGCACGGTGACGCTATTGCTTGAACTCATGAGTCTTGCTCCAGGGCCTTCAGGCGCGAAATCATCGATTCGACCTTACGCCGGGCGATTTCGTTTTTTTCAATGAGGTGAGCGCGTTCCTCGCGCCAGGTCTTTTCCTGAGCTAATAGGAGTCTGTTTTGACTCTTAAGTTGCTCGACCCGAGTAATTAGCAGCTCGAGTCTGGCCATCAGCGCTTGCAGGTCGGTGTCTTCCATTGGGTTCCACTGGATTTGTCTGATGAATGGCAACTGCAGGATAAACGATCTGACGCCCTTGATAGTCGGGTGCGTCTGCCGGTGCTAGGATACAGCGCTTCATTCTAGACATCGCGCCGCCTGGCGCCTAGCTCATCATGCCCATTAAGAATTCCCCATACGACGCTTTCTCCGCTCTGCTGAACGCCAGCGGCCACCCTTGCTCCCCGGCCGAACTGCACGGCGTGCTGTTGGGCCGCAGCTGCACCGGTGTCGGCTTCGACCCCGACAACTGGTTGGCCGATGTGGCCGAACTGTTGGAAAAGGAGCCCGAAGATAACGTGCGCAATGCGCTGGTCGGCCTGCAGGAAATGGTCAAGGGCGAACTGACCGGTGATGACATCACCGTGGTCCTGCTGCTGCCGACTGACGACGCACCGCTGGCCGACCGCGCCGCAGCGCTGGGCCAATGGTGCCAGGGCTTCCTCCACGGTTTCGGCGTGAACGCCGGCGGCCTGGAGCTGAGTACCGATGCCAAGGAAGTGTTGCAGGACCTGGCCGCCATCTCTCAGGTGCAAGACGCCCTGGAAGAGTCCGAGGACGGCGAAAGCGATTACATGGAAGTCATGGAATACTTGCGCGTCGCGCCGCTGCTGCTGTTCACCGAGACCAAGAAATCCGCTGAACCTGCCGCGCCCAAGCCGTCGCTGCACTGAGAAAGGAAGCCCATCTGCCCATGATCCATATCCCCAAAGCGGAATACACCCGACGCCGCAAGGCGCTCATGGCGCAGATGGAACCCAACAGCATCGCGATCCTGCCAGCCGCCGCTGTAGCTATCCGCAATCGCGATGTGGAGCATGTTTACCGCCAGGACAGCGACTTCCAATACCTGAGCGGTTTCCCCGAACCTGAAGCAGTCATTGTGCTGATGCCCGGTCGTCAACATGGCGAGTACGTGCTGTTCTGCCGCGAGCGCAATGCCGAACGCGAACTGTGGGACGGCCTGCGCGCCGGTACTGAAGGCGCGGTCCGTGACTTTGGCGCCGACGACGCCTTCCCCATCACCGATATCGACGACATCCTGCCGGGCCTCATTGAGGGCCGCGACCGCGTGTACTCGGCCATGGGCAGCAATGCCGAATTCGACCGGCATTTGATGGAGTGGATCAACGTGATCCGCTCCAAGGCCCACCTGGGTGCCCAGCCCCCGAACGAATTCGTTGCCCTGGATCATTTGCTCCACGACATGCGCCTGTATAAATCGGCGGCGGAACTGAAGGTGATGCGCGAAGCTGCACGGATTTCCTGCGCCGCCCATGTGCGAGCGATGCAGGCCAGCCGCGCCGGTTTGTACGAGTTCAGCCTGGAAGCCGAGCTGGACTACGAGTTCCGCAAGGGCGGTGCAAAGATGCCGGCCTATGGGTCTATCGTCGCCGCTGGTCGCAACAGCTGCATCCTGCACTACCAGCAGAATGACGCACTGCTCAAGGACGGCGATCTGGTGTTGATCGACGCCGGTTGTGAAATCGACTGCTACGCCAGCGATATCACCCGCACCTGGCCGGTCAATGGCCGGTTTTCGCCGGAGCAGAAGGCGATCTATGAAATCGTGCTGGCCTCCCAGGAGGCCGCGTTTGCGCAGATCGCCCCCAACAAGCATTGGAACCAGGCCCATGAGGCCACCGTGCAGGTGATCACCGCCGGGCTGGTGAAACTGGGGTTGTTGCAAGGCGATGTCGACGAATTGATCGCCAGCGAAGCGTACAAAGCTTTCTATATGCACCGCGCCGGCCATTGGCTGGGCATGGATGTGCACGATGTGGGCGAGTACAAAGTGGGCGGTGAGTGGCGCGTGCTGGAAGTCGGCATGGCGCTGACGGTGGAACCGGGGATTTATATTTCGCCGGACAACCAGAACGTGGCAAAGAAATGGCGTGGCATTGGCGTGCGCATTGAGGACGACGTGGTGGTGACCAAGCAAGGCTGTGAAATCCTGACCGGCGGCGTGCCCAAGACCGTCGACGATATCGAAGCATTGATGGCGGCCGCCCGATGAGCCGGGTCAACCTGGCGATTATCGGCGGCGGCCTGGTGGGCGCCAGCCTGGCGCTGGCGTTGCAGGCCGGGGCCAAGGCGCGCGGTTGGAAGATCGTGCTGATCGAACCGTTCGCCCCCGGCGACAGTTACCAGCCCAGCTACGACGCGCGCTCCTCGGCGCTGTCGTTTGGCGCTCGGCAGATCTACCAGCGCCTGGGCCTGTGGCAGGCCATCGCCCGCCGCGCCGAGCCGATCAAGCAGATTCATGTGTCGGACCGTGGGCGTTTTTCCACCGCGCGCCTGTCCGCCATGGAAGAGGGCGTGCCGGCCTTGGGCTATGTGGTGGAAAACGCCTGGCTGGGCCAGTGCCTGTGGCAAGGCCTGTACAGCGACGTGGTGAGCTGGCGCTGCCCCGCGCAAGTCACCCGCATGGTGCCGCTGCCCGATGGCTATCGCCTGACCCTCGACGATGAAACCGAGCTGGAGTGCGACTTGGCCGTGTTGGCCGATGGCGGCCGTTCCGGTTTGCGCGAGCAACTGGGCGTCGGCGTGAAAACCCGGCCCTACAACCAAAGTGCGCTGATCGCCAATATCACCCCTAGCGAAGCCCATAACGGCGAAGCCTTCGAGCGCTTCACCGATGATGGTCCGATGGCTTTGCTGCCGTTGCCCGACAACCGCTGCGCGCTGGTGTGGACGCGTGTCGGCATGGACGCCCAGCGCCTGGCCGACCTTGACGAGCGCAGTTTCCTCAGCGAGTTGCAGGGCGTGTTCGGTTATCGCCTGGGCACGCTCAAGCAGGTTGGCGCGCGTCATCTGTATCCGCTGACGTTGGTGGAAGCCGAAGAGCAAGTGCGCTCGCACCTGGCCATCATCGGCAACGCCGCCCACAGCCTGCACCCGATTGCCGGGCAGGGTTTCAACCTGTCCCTGCGTGACGCCCATGCTTTAGCCGAAGCGCTGCTGGCTGGGCCGGCCGTGCCAGGCGATCTGGCGACCCTGCAAGCCTATCGTGACCGCCAACGTATGGATCAGAAGCTTACCGTGGGCTTCTCCGACCAGGTCACGCGCTTGTTCGGCAGCGCGCAACCCTTGGTGGCGCTGGGTCGCAATGTGGGCCTGCTGGGCCTGGATCTTCTACCGCCGGCCAAGCGCTGGTTCGCCCGTCAGGCCATGGGCCTGGGTACGCGCCCCGATGCGTAAATGGCTGATCGAGCGCCTGGGCAAGGCGCGCCTGTTGCGCTGGGTCATGACCCTTTACCCGCCGTACCTGGGCGCGGGCATTAGCGTGCAGCACATGAGCGCCGATTTTCGGCATGTCAAAGTGCGCATGGGCCTGGGGTGGTACAACCGCAATTATGTGGGAACGCAATTCGGCGGCAGCCTGTATTCGATGGTCGACCCGTTCTACATGCTGATGCTCATGGAGAACCTGGGGCGCGATTACATCGTCTGGGACAAAGCGGCCAGCATCGATTTCATCTCGCCGGGTAAAGGCCCGGTGTATGCCGAGTTTTTTATCGACGACACCTTGCTCGACGAGGTGCGTCGCCAGACCGAAGGGGGCGAGAAATACTTGCCCCACCTCAAGGTCCAGATTCATGACGGCTCCGGCACCCTGGTGGCGCGAGTCGACAAAACCCTTTACGTGCGGCGCAAGCCGCCAGCGAGACAGGCTTAAAGCATGGACATGCGCGCAGATGTGCTGATTGTCGGGGCCGGAATGGTCGGAAGCGCCCTGGCGCTGGCGTTGCAAGGCAGCGGGCTACAGGTGCTGCTGCTTGATGGCAGCCCGCTGAGTGTCAAGCCATTCGACCGCGACGCGGCCTTCGAACCCCGTGTGAGCGCGTTGTCGGCCGCCAGCCAGCGCATCCTCGAACGCCTGGGCGCGTGGGACGGCATCGCCTCGCGCCGCGCCAGCCCCTATGGCCAGATGCAGGTGTGGGACGGCAGCGGCACGGGGCAGATCCACTTTTCGGCGGCCAGCGTGCACGCCGAGGTGCTCGGGCATATCGTCGAGAACCGCGTGGTTCAGGACGCCTTGCTCGACCGCCTGCACGACTGCGACCTCGGGCTTTTGGCCAATGCACGACTTGAGCAGATGCGGCGTTCCGGCGATGAATGGCTGCTGACCCTGGCCGATGGCCGCACGCTGCGGGCGCCGCTGGTGGTGGCTGCCGACGGAGCAAACTCCGCCGTGCGCCGCCTCACCGGCACCGCGACCCGTGAGTGGGATTACCTGCATCACGCCATCGTCACCAGCGTGCGCAGCAGTCAGCCGCACCAGCGCACGGCCTGGCAGCGCTTTACCGATACCGGCCCCCTGGCGTTTTTGCCGCTGGAGCGTGACGGCCAGCAGGATTGGTGCTCGATTGTCTGGTCGACCACGCCGACTGAGGCCGAGCGCTTGATGGCATTGGATGAAGACAGCTTCTGCCGTGAACTGGAGCGCGCCTTCGAAGGCCGCCTGGGCAGCGTGGTGAGCGCCGACCCGCGGGTGTGCGTGCCATTGCGCCAGCGCCATGCCAAACGCTACGTGGCTGAAGGCCTGGCGCTGATCGGCGATGCCGCCCACGTCATCCATCCGCTGGCAGGGCAGGGCGTGAACCTGGGGTTTCTCGACGCGGCGGTGCTGGCCGAAGTGCTGCTGGCGGCCACTGAGCGCGGTGAGCGCCTGGCGGATGTGAAAGTGCTGAGCCGCTACGAGCGGCGCCGCATGCCGCATAACCTGGCGCTGATGGCCTCGATGGAGGGGTTCGAGCGGTTGTTCCAGGCCGACCAACTGCCGCTGCGCTGGTTGCGCAATGCGGGCTTGAAAATGGTCGACCAGATGCCGGAAGCCAAAGCGCTGTTCGTGCGTCAGGCCCTGGGCTTGAGCGGGGACTTGCCGGAGTTGGCCAGGCCCTGAACGGGTCGTGCAACATCTGGTAACGCCTCCACCGAGCGATTGATTGAGGTACCAAATGTGAGTCCTTATCATTTGCCCTCTATTTGCAAATGAGAGACCGCCCCTATGCTGGTACCCAAGCGCCTCCTGACTGCCCTGGCACTTACGCTCGTCGGCACCTGCGCCGCGCAGGCCGCTGATGAGGTGGTGGTCTACTCCTCGCGCATCGACGAACTGATCAAGCCGGTGTTCGACGCCTATACCCAAAAGACCGGCGTGAAGGTGAAGTTCATCACCGACAAGGAAGCCCCGCTGATGCAGCGCATCAAGGCCGAGGGTGAAAACGCCACCGCTGACCTGTTGCTCACCGTCGACGCCGGCAACCTCTGGCAAGCCGAGCAAATGGGCATCCTGCAACCGTTCACCTCCCCGGTGATCGACAAGAACATTCCCCTTCAATACCGCTCATCGGCCCATTCCTGGACCGGCTTGAGCCTGCGCGCGCGGACCATCGCGTACTCCACCGACCGGGTTAAACCCAGTGATCTGACCACGTACGAAGCCCTGGCAGACAAGCAGTGGGAAGGCCGCCTGTGCCTGCGCACGGCGAAAAAGGTCTACAACCAGTCCCTGACCGCGACCCTGATCGAAACCCATGGCGCGGCCAAGACCGAAGAAATCATCAAGGGCTGGGTCAATAACCTGTCTACCGACGTGTTCTCCGATGACATCGCCGTGTTGGAGGCCATCAATGCGGGCCAGTGCGATGTAGGCATCGTCAACACCTACTACTACGGCCGTCTGCACAAACAGAAGCCTGACCTGCCGGTAAAACTGTTCTGGCCCAACCAGGGCGACCGAGGCGTGCATGTGAACCTGTCTGGCATCGGCCTGACCAAGTACGCGCCACATCCGGACGCCGCCAAGGCCCTGGTGGAGTGGATGACCACCCCTGAAGCACAGAAGATCTTCGCCGACGTGAACCAGGAGTTCCCGGCCAACCCGGCAGTGCCGCCGTCGGCCGAAGTGGCGACCTGGGGTAAGTTCGTTGCGGATACCCTGCCGGTGGAAGTCGCCGGTAAACGTCAGGCAGAAGCCATTCGGTTGATGGATCGCGCCGGCTGGAACTAAGTACAATTTGTAGGACGCCGCAGATCTAACTGTGGGAGGGGGCTTGCCCCCGATGTCAGAGTGTCAGTCTACTGATCAGTGACTGATCCGCTGCCATCGGGGGCAAGCCCCCTCCCACATTGGGTTGCGGTGATTTCAAGATATTCATTACCGAGAGCCCCCCTTTGGCCCACCCCGCCCAACGCCGCTGGTACCTGCCGGTCTTCACCGTCGCCGCCCTGGTGCTGCTGCCGCTGAGCGTGCTGGTGTTGTCCTGGCAAAGCATCGATGCGCAAATCTGGTCTCACCTCTGGGATACCCAGATGCCACGCCTGCTGGGCAATACCCTCACGCTGGTGCTGGGTGTGGGCGTGGGCGTGACGCTGCTGGGGGTCAGCCTGGCCTGGCTGACCAGTCTCTGCGAATTTCCCGGACGGCGCTGGCTCGACTGGGCATTGATGTTGCCTTTCGCCATTCCGGCTTATGTGCTGGCTTTTGTCTTTGTCGGCTTGCTGGACTTTTCGGGTCCGGTGCAGACGCTGCTGCGTGAGTGGTTCGGTACGGGCCTGCGCCTGCCCCGGGTGCGTTCCACCAGTGGCGTAATCATCGTGTTGGTGCTGGTGTTCTATCCCTATGTCTACCTATTGGCACGCACCGCGTTCCTGGCCCAGGGCAAGGGCTTGATGGAAGCCGCGCGGGTGCTGAGGCAATCGCCCTGGCAGGCGTTCTGGCGTGTGGCGCTGCCCATGGCGCGACCGGCCATCGGGGCGGGTGTGGCCCTGGCGCTGATGGAGACCCTGGCGGATTTTGGCGCCGTCTCGGTGTTCAACTTCGATACGTTCACCACCGCCATCTACAAGACGTGGTACGGATTTTTCAGCCTGTCCAGCGCAGCCCAGCTGGCTAGCTTGTTGCTGCTGGTGGTTATGCTGGTGCTCTACGGCGAGCGCCGCGCGCGAGGCGCCAGCCGCCCCAGCAATGAACGGCCGCGGAGCAAGGCGCTGTATCACCTGCGAGGGTTCAAAGCGGCGGCGGCGAGTACCTGGTGCGGGCTGGTCTTTGCGTGCGCCTTCGTGATTCCGTTGCTGCAGCTTGTGGCTTGGTTCTGGCAACGCGGCCGATTCGACCTGGATGAGCGCTACGCCGGCTTGATCGTCCACACCCTGTATCTCGGCGGTATCGCGGCGCTGATTACTGTGAGCGTGGCCTTGGTGCTGGCCTTCGCCAATCGTCTGTCGCCGACTCGGGCGATTCGTTCCGGGATCAGCCTGGCCAATGTGGGCTATGCCTTGCCGGGGTCGGTGCTGGCGGTGTCGATCATGTTGGCCTTCAGCTATCTGGACCGCGAACTGGTGGTGCCGCTGTCTGGCTGGCTGGGCGGTGCGGGCAGACCGTTGCTGCTCGGTAGCCTCGCTGCGTTGGTGCTGGCGTATCTGGTGCGCTTCCTGGCGGTTGCGTTCGGGCCACTGGAAAACAGCCTGGCGCGAATCCGTCCGTCATTGCCGGAGGCTGCGCGCAGCCTGGGTGTGAGTGGTCCGCGACTGTTTTGCAAAGTGTATCTGCCGCTGTTGCTTCCCGGCGCCTTGAGCGCGGCGTTGTTGGTGTTTGTCGATGTGCTCAAGGAAATGCCCGCCACCCTGCTGATGCGCCCGTTCGGCTGGGACACGCTGGCGGTACGCGTGTTTGAAATGACCAGCGAGGGCGAGTGGGCGCGGGCCTCTCTGCCGGCATTGACGCTGGTGTTAGTGGGGTTGCTGCCGGTCATCGGGCTGATCCGTCGTTCAGCTCGGCAAATCGGTTAGGTGCCAGTCCTACGGCTTGCGGCTACAATGCGCGGCATTCGGTGCGGTCCATCCTTCGGATCGGCGCGCTTAGCGTGACTGCAGACCTTGTCGTTCAAGGCTTCCAGCGCGTTTGGCAACGCTGCGCACCTTCGCCAAGCCCGGAAGGAGAAACCCATGGGACAGCGTACGCCTCTGTATGACCTGCATCTCGCCCTCGGCGCGAAAATGGTCGATTTTGGCGGTTGGGATATGCCTTTGCACTACGGCTCGCAAGTTGAAGAGCACCATCAGGTGCGACGCGACTGCGGGGTGTTCGATGTATCTCATATGACCGTGATCGATGTCACAGGCCCCCAGGCCAAGGAATGGCTCCAGCACCTGCTGGCCAATGATGTCGGTCGTTTGCATGGCTGCGGCCATGCGTTGTACAGCGCCATGCTCAACGAGCGGGGCGGTGTGGTGGACGATATGATCGTGTACCGCACCGAAACCGGTTACCGGCTGGTGGTCAACGCCGCCACCCGTGACCAGGACATGGCCTGGATGCAGGTGCAACTGGGCGAGTACCAAGCGCAACTGCGTGAACGGCCGGAACTGGCGATGCTCGCAATCCAAGGCCCCCAAGCCCGGCATAAAATTGCCGAGCTGGTCACTCAGTCGCGTGGCGCCTTGATTCATCAACTCAAGCCTTTCGAAGGCCAGGCCGATGGCGATTGGTTTATCGCCCGCACGGGTTACACCGGCGAAGACGGCCTGGAAATTGTGCTGCCTGCCGATCAGGCACCGGGTTTTTTCAACGATCTGGTTGGGGCCGGCATCTCGCCCATCGGCCTGGGCGCTCGTGACACGTTGCGCCTTGAGGCCGGTATGAACCTCTATGGCCAGGACATCCACCAAGACGTTTCGCCGCTGGCAGCCAATATGGCTTGGAGCATCGCCTGGGAGCCGGCCGAGCGCAATTTCATCGGTCGCGCCGCGCTGGAAGCAGAGCAGGCGGCGGGTGTGCAGTTCAAATTGGTGGGGTTGGTGCTGGAAGAACGTGGGGTTTTACGCGCTCATCAGGTGGTTCGTATCGCCAATGTTGGCGAAGGGGAGATCACCAGTGGTAGTTTCTCTCCTACGCTGAGCAAATCCATTGCCCTGGCGCGTGTACCGAAGGCAACCGCCGACCGGGCCGAAGTGGAAATCCGCGGCAAGTGGTACCCGGTTCGAGTGGTCAAACCGACCTTTGTACGTCATGGCAAAACCTTGATCTAACTATTCCGGCGGGCCAATGGCCGCTGACATTTCTTCTTGAGGACACAGACAATGAGCAATATCCCAGCCGACCTGCGTTTTGCCGAGAGTCATGAATGGGCCCGTTTGGAAGCTGACGGCACGGTGACCGTCGGTATTTCCGATCACGCCCAGGAAGCGTTGGGGGATGTGGTGTTTGTTGAGTTGGCTGAGGTGGGCGCCACGTTCGCGGCCGGTGGCCAGGCTGGGGTGGTTGAGTCGGTGAAAGCGGCTTCGGATATCTACGCCCCGATCGCAGGTGAAGTGACTGCCGTCAATGAGGAATTGAGCGGTAGCCCTGAACTGCTGAACTCCGACCCGTACGCGGCATGGATCTTCAAGCTCAAGCCAAGCAATCCGGCTGAGTTGGACAAGCTGCTGGATGCCGCCGGCTACAAAGCTTCCATCGGCGAATAACGCACGTCTCATGTGGGAGGGCGCCAGTTCCTTCCCACATTGAGCCGTGAGTGTTCAGCTCGCCGTCAAGACGGCCTTTACCGCCGCCACCGAGCGCTCCACATCCGCCTCCGTCATCGCCGTGAACATCGGCAACGACACGATCAAACGCCCGACCTTTTCCGCCACCGGGAACATGCCTTCCTTGAAACCCTGCGCCCGATACAGGCTCAGCAGGTGGATCGGCGGGTAGTGATAGCCAATGCCAACACCGTGGGCCTGCATCCGCTCCATAAATGTAGCGCGGGCGGGCAAACCGTCCTGGCGTTCCGGCAGCACGAGTTGGAACAGGTGCCAGTTGCTGTTTTCGAAGTCGGCCGGCGGCAGTTGCGCCCCGTACTTTTCTTCGAAGTCACTGCCAAAACAGTTGAAGTAGTGACGCGCAAGATTCTGGCGATGGGCAGTGATCTGCTCGATATGAGCGAATTGTCCCTGCCCAATGGCGGCGGCAATGTCAGTCATATTGAACTTGCCGCCCAGCACATCCACATCCAGACCGTCGAAGCCGGTACGGGTCACGCCCTGCAGGCGGTACTTTTCGGCCAGCCGCGCCTCATCGGCATTGTTCAGCACCAGGCAGCCGCCCTCGGAGCAGGTGATGTTCTTGTTTGCCTGGAAACTGAACGACACGAAATCCCCAGTGGCGCCGATGCGCTCGCCGTCCCAGGTGGAGCCCAGCGCCTGGGCGGCATCTTCGACGATACGCAGGTTGTACTTATTGGCCAGTGCATAGAGCATCGGCATGTCCAGCGGCAAGCCGGCCAGATAGACAGGAATGATTGCCTTGGTGCGTGGCGTGATCGCGGCTTCCACTTGGGCCAGGTCGATATTACGGGTAACAGGGTCGATATCGGCGAATACCGGTGTGGCGCCAACTTCCAGAATGACGTTGGCGGTGGCTACCCAGGAGATCGGTGTGGTGATGACTTCATCGCCCGGCCCGATGCCCGCGATGCGCAAGGCAATCTCCATGGTGCAGGTGCCTGAGTTAAACGTGCGCACCGGACGGCCGCCAAAATATTCCGAAAGTTGCGCCTCGAACGCCTGCACCTTCGGCCCGCTGGTGATCCAGCTCGAGCGCAATACGTCGCCTACTGCCGAAATGGTGGCTTCATCGATGGTGGGTTTGGAAAACGGCAGGAAAGGCTGTTGGCTCATGACGATGACGGCATCCGTTCTGATTGGCGATGGTGGTGAGGCGTGTGCGCACCGGCATGGTTGCACGGTTCGACTGAATATAGCCTGTCGCCTGTGAATGAATCGTCGCCTTCCGGGCAAAAAAATGCCGCTTCAAAAGCGGCATTTTTCAGCGAGAAGCTATCACTCAGTGACAGCGTTTTTCGCGAGGATGGCGTTGGCCAACTCCATGTCCGTGGCTTGCAAGCCTGGGTTGTCGGCGCGGACTTTCTGCATTGCGGCCTCCAGGTACGGGCCACGGATACCACCGTCGCTGGCTACGAAGCTGCCGGCGTCGTCTTGAGCGGCGACCACCAGTTTGTGGTCTTTGAATGTCAGGTAGGTCGAGCCGGTGGTGGCACCGGAGGAGATGACATTGCGCCAGAAACTGTCGGCCATGGCTGAACCGACAGGAAGGGAAAGCACAGCGAGGGTTGCGACAGCATATTTGAGACGCATGATGGGTGACTCCGGGTGGGTGATCTGTACGTTTGGATCGTGGTTAGCCCAATCGAGTTCCGTCATTGACTAAACAGTTTCAACCTTCAACACCACGCCTTCCTGGGCAATCACGCGTACTTGAGCGCCTACCGGGCAGTCGGGGCCGCTGACCATCCACACACCGTCGCCGACCTTCACCTTACCTCTTCCATCCACAATCGCCTGGTGCACCACGAATGTGCGGCCGATCAACTCTGAGCCGCGTTCATTCAGCCCCGGTTGGTCACTGACCTTGGCGCTGCTGCGCTGACGTTTCCACCAGTACACCGCCGTCAATATCGACAGCACGGCAAACAACAGCAGTTGCCATTCCAGCGCGAGGGGCGGAACCAGAAACTTGATCACGCCCACGGCTGCCGCTGCGATACCCATCCATAGCAGGTAACCACCGGCGCCGAAGACCTCAAGAATCAACAGCACTGTGCCCAAGGCCAGCCAATCCCAAAACGACAGGTGCAGCAGGAAATCCCACATGGCGATGGCCTCAGCCCTTCTTGTTATCGAACGTTGCCTTGACGATCTCGCCGATGCCACCGACCGCACCGATCACCTGGCTGGCTTCAAGCGGCATCAGGATGACCTTGCTGTTGTTGGCCGAGGCCAGCTTGCCCAGGGCGTCGATATACTTTTGCGCGACGAAGTAGTTGACCGCCTGCACGTTGCCCGAGGCGATGGCTTCCGACACCACTTGGGTCGCCCGTGCTTCAGCCTCGGCCTGGCGTTCGCGGGCTTCGGATTCGAGGAACGCCGCTTGCCGGCTACCTTCGGCCTCCAGAATCTGGGCCTGCTTTTTGCCCTCTGCGGTGAGGATCGCCGAGGCCCGCAGCCCTTCAGCTTCAAGGATTTGCGCACGCTTGATCCGCTCGGCTTTCATCTGGCCGGACATGGCTGCCATCAGGTCGGCCGGGGGGCTGATGTCTTTGATTTCGATACGTGTGATCTTGATGCCCCAGGGCGCGGTGGCTTCGTCCACGGTTTTCAGCAGTTTTTCATTGATGCCATCGCGCTGGCTCAGCATGGCATCCAGTTCCATCGAGCCGAGTACGGTTCGGATATTGGTTTGCAGCAGATTCCGAATGGCGTGTTCGAGGTTGTTGACCTCGTAGGCAGCCTGAGCGGTATTGACCACCTGGAAGAAACACACGGCATCGATCTGCACGGTGGCGTTATCGGCAGTGATGACTTCTTGCGGCGGGATATCCAGCACGCTTTCCATTACGTTGATCTTGCGACCGATACGGTCCATGACCGGGATGATGATATTCAGGCCTGGCTTGAGCGTGTTCGTATAGCGGCCAAAGCGCTCGACCGTCCATTGGTAACCCTGGGGCACGACTTTGAAGCCCATGAACAGAATGGCGATGGCCAATCCTACAAAGAGCAGCAGTACGGTTCCGATTTGCATGACGATTCCCTATCTGATGATGTCAGTGACGCAACGTTTGCTGATTGTAATGGTGTTGTCTGCGATAAGAACGATCTGCCCGCGCCGTAATCTAGGGATTTGTTACTGAATCTGAGGGGGTGACCCGCAGCACTTCAGCCAAGGTGGTCTGCCCCGTCCTGACCTTCTGCATGCCCGCCATGCGCAAGCTGCACATCCCGTGCGCCATCGCCGCCTGACGCAGGGCTTGAACATCGGCGCCCGGGGTAATCAGCGCTTTGAGCGACTCGTCCAATATCATGATTTCGTAAACACCGGCTCTTCCCCGGTAACCGCTGTGACGGCACTCCGCACATCCCACCGCTTCATGGCCGTCATCTCCCATACGCTTGCAATAAGGACATAGCACCCGTACCAAGCGCTGCGCCATCACCCCCAACAAGGTAGCCTTGATCAAATAATGAGCAATACCCAGTTCCTGAAGCCGACTGATGGCGCTGGGCGCGTCGTTGGTGTGCAGGGTGGACAGCACGAGATGCCCGGTCAGCGCGGCCTGGATAGCCATTTCTGCGGTTTCCTGGTCGCGAATCTCGCCGATCATGATGATGTCCGGGTCCTGGCGCAGTAGAGCGCGGATGCCGCTGGCAAAGGTCAGGTCGATATTGTGTTGCACCTGCATCTGATTGAACGCCGGCTCGACCATCTCGATCGGGTCTTCCACGGTGCACAGATTGACCTCACGGGTCGCGAGCTGTTTGAGCGTGGTGTAGAGCGTGCTGGTTTTGCCTGAGCCGGTAGGCCCGGTGACCAGGATGATGCCGTTGGTCTGGCGCGTCATGGCATTCCAGCGGTGCCGGTCGTCATCCGACAAACCCAACTGGTCAAAACTCTTGAGCAGGACCTGAGGGTCGAAAATCCGCATCACCAGTTTTTCGCCGAAGGCCGTGGGTAGGGTCGACAGGCGCAACTCGATTTCAGTACCCGCCGGGCTTTTGGTCTTCACCCGACCGTCCTGGGGTTTACGTTTCTCCGCCACGTTCATGCGGCCCAGGCTCTTGAGGCGGCTGACCACAGCCACCGTAACCTGGGATGGGAATTGATAGACATCGTGCAGCAGTCCGTCAATGCGAAAGCGCACGCGACCCTGATCCCGGCAGGGTTCGATATGGATATCACTGGCCCGCTGGGCAAAGGCGTACTGCAGCAGCCAATCGACGATATGGACAATGTGTGCATCGTTAGCGTCCGGCTCCTGATCGCTGCCCCCAAGGTTGAGCAGGTCCGGATGGCCTGGCGCGGTGACCTTCTGCTCAGCACCGTTGACCGATTGTGCCAGTCGATAGAATTCGCCGATGCAGCGTTGAATATCCTGCGGGTTGGCCACCACGCGCGTGATCGAACGCTTGAGCACCTGCGCCAGGCCGGCCTCCCAGCAGGTCACATAGGGCTGCGCACTGGCAACGGTGACGGTTTGCGCGTCCACCGCCACCGCGAGGATGCCGTGGCGTTGGGCGAACGCATGGGACATCAGCGGCACCACCGTCGCGACGTCGATCTTCAGCGGGTCGATGCGTAGATAGACTTGCCCGGCCTGCTCGGCAAGCCACTGAGTGAGGCGTTCCAGGCATGGCCCCAGCTCCGCGATGCGCTCCAGTGGGTGGCGGGTCGTATCGGCTGGCAGCGCCGATAAGCGGTGCGCGATGTCGGGCGTAATCAGCCCATATTCCACCAAGGGTGGCAGCAACGGGTGCAGTTCCAAACGACGATCAGCAGGCATGAAGAGGTTTCCGGATGGCCTTGGATGTTTCCCCAGGCTAGTCAGCCTCCGACGTTCTCCACGTCAACCTGTGTTGCAGGTTTTTACCTGGCGACCGCCATCTGGACGCCGGCCCCCAGTGCATCGGGCGTCCACACGTCCAGAGAACATACGCTGATCAGGTTTCGAATCTTTTCGCCGATCACCTGGGCCCGATGCCAGCTCAGACCATCGAGCACAATTTGGATATTCAGTACGTCTACGTCTCGATTCACCGAGACCTGCCGAGGCGTAAGAAATTGCAGGGCGAAATAGTTGAGCACGCGGCACAGCACATCGGGCTCGGCTTCGGCGACGATTTGGTAATGGGCCTGACAGTGTGCGGTGTTGACGGCCCAGGCATCGACGCGGGTGACAGGCGGAGTGGTTTCGACGGCGTGCATGCTGACTCTCCAGATTAAGTGGAGGAATTTTTACATCCATCCCCGGAGATTTCTTATCTAATATTGGCGTAAGTACGGACATATAAACGTGTTCAATCCAATATACGGTCCAAAGAAGGTATTTTTATGCACAGTGAGTTGGACGCCTACGATCGCCGCATCCTGGCCTTGCTTCAAGAAGATGCGTCGCTGTCCAGCGCGCAGATCGCTGAGCAGGTCGGCCTGTCCCAGTCGCCCTGTTGGCGCAGGATTCAACGGCTCAAGGAGGAAGGGGTGATACGCGGCCAGGTGACATTGCTGGATCGCAGGAAAATCGGCCTTAACACGCAGATATTCGCCGAGGTCAAACTCAACGCCCACGGCCGTTCCAACTTCACCGAGTTCACCGAGGCGATTCGCGGGTTTCCGGAAGTGCTGGAGTGTTACGTGCTGATGGGGGCAGTGGATTTCCTGCTGCGCATCGTGACGTCGGACATCGAGGCGTACGAACGGTTTTTCTTCGAGAAGCTGTCGATGGTGCCGGGGATTCAGGAGGTCAATTCGATTGTGGCGCTGTCTGAAATCAAGTCGACCACCAGCCTGCCAGTATTGCGCTGACCGGGTGGACCTTATCGGGGGCGAGCCCCCTCCCACACTTGGAATGCATTTCAAATGTGGGAGGGCTGGCGGCCGATTGCAATGTTACAGACGCAGCAGGGTCTTCCACGCACGGTTCTGATACACCGCAATCGCCTGGTGCATCCGCGCATCCAGCGACTCATCGGTGATCGGCTGGTTGGCCAGTAGCGCCAACTTGTTCAGCTCGCCGTAGAGACGATCCAGTTCCGGAATGTCCAGCACATGGCGGGCGTGGTGTAGCCAGGCCTGAATGCGTTCGATACGTGGCAGTTGCTCGGCCAAGTCTTCCGGCTGCTGCTGGTAGCGTGGCAGTTGCAAGGCGACGGCGTCGTCGGCCAGCAGGCGCGGCAACCAGTTGGCGATTTGCGCGGCGCCCTGGCGGTTGCCACGCACGTTGCGGTCGGCGGTCCAAGTGCGGGCCATCAACCAGCGCGACGTGTTGAGTGAGAACAGGCCCCAGCGCACGTCTTCCAATTCTTCGGCGAATTGTTCCGGTGCGGCTTTACGGATGTCTTCATCATCGTCACCGGCCTGCACCAGTGGGCGCCAGTCTTCCAGCAGCGCGTCCAGCGCAGTGCGCAGTTCGCTGGTGGACTGGCGGGGCGCGGCCTGGCCGAGGCTGCCGACCAGAGCGCGCAGTTCGCCGAGGTTATCGACCCAGTCCTGCAGCAGGCGCCAGTGGCCGTTGAAACGGTATTGTTCAGCCAGGCGCTGGCTGCTGCCGAGCAGGTGCCACATCAGGGCGGCGAAAGCATCGTCCAGCGGCATTTCGGCGTGTAGCTGTGGCGCCGGCAGGCTCAGGGAGTAACTGCTGGCGTCATACAGGCGGTAGCCGCGCTCGGCCTTGCTGATATCGCATGGCATCAGCGCCAGGGTGGCGGCCAGTTCGGCGGCCAGTTCCAGCAGGGCGGCCGGCTCGCCTTCGCGCAGTTCCAGTTCCAGCTCGCAGATTTCTTCTTTCTGTTTGCCGGCCACTACATGGCCCAGGTCCAGAGCGGCTTCGATCACTACCTTGGCCTTGCCGCGGCCCCAGGCGATTTCGGCGCGTTCACGCACGAAGTCGGTGGTAAAAATCGGCTTGAGGTTTTTTTTGTCCAGCTCGGCCAGTTGCTCGGGCCAGCACTCGCCGTCGAGTTTCTTCACGTCGAGCTTGGCTTTGGGCAAGTCCCAGTTGTACTCGTTGCGTTCCGACAAGCCGGCGACGCTCTGGCCACGGGTCTTGAGGGTTTGAATGATGTCGTCACCGTCCTTGCGCAGGCGCAGGGCAACCTTGGCCTGGGCCAGGTCGCGCTCGGGGGTGTCGAAATACTGGTTCATCAACTCACGGCGTTCCCAGCCACTTTTGTTGCGTTTTTTCAGTAACGGGTGCTCACGCAGCGCGGCGAGTGTTTCGCGGCTGACGCGGAGCTTGATTTCGGTTTCTTTCTGCATGGCCGGAAAATCCAGGATCGGGAGCGCAGCCGGGGAAAAGAGTGGCTGCCAAGGTCGTGCAGTGTACAGGACTGAGCCCGGCAACGCGCCGCAACGGTTTATTGTGTCGTGCAGATGCCTCTATAGTGAGGTTCATCCGGGAAGTGGGGAGACTGTATATGCCGTTGCCGTCCATGAAAGAGCAGTTCGCCGCGTTGATTGCCGCGCCGTCGGTCAGTTGCACCCAGGCGTCCCTGGACCAGACCAACCGCCCGGTGATCGACCTGCTTGCCGGCTGGCTGGGTGACCTGGGGTTCAGCATCGACATCCAGACCGTCAGCCCAGGCAAATTCAATCTGCTCGCCAGTTTCGGCAGCGGCCCTGGCGGCCTGGTGCTGGCCGGGCATAGCGACACCGTGCCCTATGACCCCGCGTTGTGGAAAACCGACCCGCTGAAACTGACGGAAATCGACGGTCGCTGGGTAGGATTGGGCAGTTGCGACATGAAAGGCTTTTTCGCCTTGATAATCGAGGCAGTGTTGCCGCTGCTGGATCAACCGTTCAAGCAGCCCTTGCTGATCCTCGCTACCTGCGATGAAGAAAGCTCCATGTCCGGCGCCCGTGCGCTGGCCGAGGCCGGTCGCCCACTGGGCCGCGCGGCGGTGATTGGCGAGCCGACGGGCCTCAAACCGATCCGCCTGCATAAAGGCGTGATGATGGAGCGCATCGACATTCTCGGTCGCAGCGGCCATTCGTCGGACCCCAGCCTCGGCCATAGCGCCCTTGAAGCCATGCACGATGCCATCGGTGAACTGCGCGGCCTGCGCCTGGCCTGGCAGCGCGAGTACCGCAATCCGCAATTCAGCGTGCCGCAACCGACCCTGAACTTCGGCTGCATCCACGGCGGCGACAACCCCAACCGCATCTGTGGCCAATGCTCCCTGGAGTTCGATTTGCGCCCCCTGCCCGGTATGGATCCTCAAGTGTTGCGCGATGCCATTCGGCAGAAGCTCCAATCGTTGGCCGAGCGCCATCAAGTCAAGATCGACTACGCGCCGCTGTTCCCGGCGGTGCCGCCATTCGAGCAGCCGGAAGACGCCGAGCTGGTGCGGGTTGCGGAACGTTTGACCGGTCATCGTGCCGAAGCAGTAGCGTTCGGCACCGAAGCGCCTTATCTTCAGCGCCTTGGTTGTGAAACCCTGGTGCTCGGCCCTGGCGATATCGCCTGTGCGCACCAGCCGGGCGAATACCTCGAAATGTCACGCCTGACGCCTACAGTGCGTCTATTGCGGGATTTGATCGAACATTACTGCCTGAAACCCGCATAAATTAACCCCTGCCTGTTCGTACATAGAAGGAGAGTGAGCGTGTCGCCAAGCCTGTTCCGACGATAACCATCAGCCCGCCGTGCGCTTTCACGATTCATCCTTTTTTGGCTGCTTTTTATTACAGGCCCAGGTGTTATGCCCGAATACGTCAATTGGCTTCGTCATGCTTCCCCTTACATCAATGCCCACCGCGACTGCACCTTTGTGGTCATGTTGCCGGGCGATGGTGTGGACCATCCCAACTTCGGCAATATCGTCCACGACCTGGTGCTGCTCCACAGTCTGGGCGTGCGCCTGGTGCTGGTGCACGGTTCGCGTCCACAGATCGAAGCGCGCCTTGAAGCGCGCGGCCTCACCCCGGCTTACCACGAAGGCATGCGCATCACCGATGCCGCTACCCTGGAGTGCGTGATCGATGCGGTCGGCCATCTGCGTATCGCCATCGAAGCGCGCCTGTCGATGGACATGGCCTCATCGCCCATGCAGGGCTCGCGCCTGCGGGTGGCCAGCGGCAATCTGGTAACTGCACGCCCCATCGGCGTACTCGAAGGCGTGGACTACCACCACACCGGCGAAGTGCGCCGGGTCGACCGCAAGGGCATCAATCGCCTGTTGGACGAGCGCTCTATCGTCTTGCTGTCGCCCCTGGGTTACTCGCCCACCGGAGAGATTTTCAACCTGGCCTGCGAAGATGTCGCTACTCGCGCCGCGATCGACTTGGGGGCCGATAAATTGCTGCTGTTCGGTGCCGATCTCGGCCTGATCGATGAACATGGGCGTTTGGTGCGCGAGTTGCGTCCGCAGCAAGTGCCGGCGCATTTGCAGCGCCTGGGCAGCAGCAACTACCAAGCCGAATTGCTCGACGCAGCGGCCCAGGCTTGCCGGGGCGGGGTAGGGCGCAGCCATATCGTCAGCTACGCCGAAGACGGCGCGCTGCTCACCGAACTGTTCACCCGCGACGGTGGCGGTACGTTGGTGGCTCAGGAGCAATTCGAGTTGGTGCGCGAGGCGGCGATTGAGGACGTCGGTGGCCTGCTCGACCTGATCAGCCCGTTGGAAGAGCAGGGCATTTTGGTGCGCCGCTCGCGGGAAGTGCTGGAGCGCGAAATCGAGCAGTTCAGCGTGGTCGAACGCGAAGGCATGATCATCGCCTGCGCGGCGCTGTACCAGATCGCCGATTCGGATGCCGGTGAACTCGCGTGCCTGGCGGTGAACCCCGAATACCGCCACGGCGGGCGCGGCGATGAGCTGCTTGAGCGCATCGAAACCCGCGCCAGGGCTCAGGGCTTGAAAACGTTGTTCGTCCTCACCACCCGCACTGCCCATTGGTTCCGGGAGCGTGGGTTTGTGCCAAGCAGCGTGGACCGTCTGCCGTCCGCGCGCGCCTCGCTGTACAACTACCAGCGCAATTCGAAGATTTTCGAAAAAGCCCTCTAAGCGCCGCGTAAGACTGTAGGTGCGAGTCAGCTCGCGCCTACTTTTTTGTGGGCTTTTTCAGAACTTGCCGAGCGCTTGGGGTGCGACAACGTGACAGTCGTAAAGCGCCACAAACCCTTCAGAAAGCTTGATTTTGACCGATACCGTAAGCGCTGTACGGCGTAGATTGCGTGGCGAAGACGCTGCCCTGGCCCTTCGGTTGCTACGACACTGTAATCAAAAGAAGCTGTTGCGATACAAAAACTGTAACAAATTGACGGGAGGATATGCGTTTAGCCATCATGGCGTCGCCTTTTTGATCGTGAGTGACGTATGCAGCATTACGTCTACTCTTTACTGATCTAAATAGCGCCAAAAAAAATACTTTTTAGGAATTACCATCCAGATAGGTTCGTCTACTCTGACCTACCCGATCTACGCAATGGCTTATTCCAAAACAGTATGAAAAAGAATGAAACAATTCTTTTTGGGTGTATGTAAAACTCATTACCCTGCAGGGACCAAATCAACAGCGGTTAGACGAAAGTAGTAGACACACTAGGTTACGATTGACTTGGTAGTCACTATCTGGCGCTAATCGCGCATCTGTGGATCGAGGGCGTCAGACCCGAGACCAAAGAACTACAAAAATTAGAAACGAGAGGAGCGGTACATGAAGAAGTCCACCTTGGCATTGGCTGTAGCCCTGGGCGCAATCGCTCAGCAAGCAGGCGCTGCTGGTTTCATTGAAGATAGCAAGGCAAGTGTCAGCTCGCGCACTCTGTATTTCGATAACGATCAACGTGACGGCGGCAGTGATCAGCGCGAAACAGCCACCGGCTTGAAGTTCAACTACCTGTCTGGCTTCACTCAAGGCGTGGTTGGTTTTGGTATTGATGCTCAGGCATTGGTCGGTTTCCACTTAGATGGCGGCAAAGGCCATCACCCGAACAGCAACACCTTCGTGCCAAGTGACACCGACGGTTCTGCGGTGAGCAGCTGGAGCAGCGCAAGTGCCAACGTCAAGGCCCGCTTCTCCAAGACCGAAGCGCATCTGGGTGGGGCTTTGGCACCGAACCTGCCGATCCTGATTGCGAGCGACGGTCGTCTGCTGCCGCAAACCTTTGAAGGCGGCACTGTTACCTCCAAAGAAATCGACAATGTGACCTTTAACGCCGGTCAACTTGAGCACGCTACTGGCCGTGCGTCGAGCAACAGCACCGGGCTGGCCGTTAACGGCGGCACCCAGGAAAGCAACAAGTTCATGTTTGGCGGTGCCGACTGGAAGGTCACCAAAGACCTGACGCTGCAGTACTACTACGCCAACCTGGAAGACTACTACAAGCAGCACTTCCTGGGCCTGGTCCACGTATACCCGATCAGTGAAGGTCAATCGTTCAAGACCGATCTGCGTTACTTCGACAGCAGCTCCGACGGCAAGAACGGCGACGTTGGCTACCGTTTCAACAACAACGGCGGCTACGCGAAGAACACTGGCGAGGTTGATAACAAAACCTGGAGCGCCATGTTCACCTACTCCCTGGGTGGCAACGCCTTCATGGTCGGCCACCAGCGCGTCAGCGATGACGGCGGTTTCGTCTGGCTGAACCAGGGCAGTGTCGTGGATGGTCGCGGTCGTAACGAAGGTGCTGGCGGTTCGAGCTTCTACCTGTTCACCGACAGCATGATCAACTCGTTCGTCCGTGCGGGTGAAAACACGACCTTCGGTCAATACTCGTATGACTTCGCCGCATTGGGTGTTCCAGGCCTGAAAACCTCGATTGCCTACCTGCATGGCGACAACATCAAAGCCGTGGGCGGTGGTGGTGATCAGTCCGAGTGGGAACGCGATATGCGTATCGACTACACCATCCAACAAGGTGTGCTCAAAGGCTTTGGTACCACTCTGCGTCACGGTGCTTACCGTGGTAGCGGCACCGGCATCCAAGACCAGGATCAGACTCGCCTGATCTTCAACTACACCTACAGCTTCTTGTAAGGTTGTATGGAAGAAACCTCGCATATTGCGAGGTTTCTTCGTTTACTCAAGTCGGGCTCACCCCCGTAAGCCCTTCCTGAACCCCTCTTTGTGCAGCGTCTCAAGGCCTTCTCGAACCTTGAAATTGATGATGCACCGCCTCCGTTTCGCCGTCCAATGAACGATTTTTAATATTCTTTTATCGTCTAGATAAATCGATATTTATTCTTTTTAAAATAGCCACAACCCATGCACAGTGGGCTCCATAAGCACTCATCAGGAGCCACACCATGAGCCTCAGACTGGGCGATATCGCCCCCGACTTCGAACAGGATTCCAGCGCCGGCAAAATTCGTTTCCACGAGTGGTTGGGCGATAGCTGGGGAGTGTTGTTTTCCCACCCGGCCGACTTCACGCCGGTATGCACCACCGAGCTGGGCTTCACCGCCAAGCTCAAAGACGAATTCGCCCAGCGCGGCGTCAAAGCCATCGCGCTGTCGGTTGACCCAGTGGACTCGCACCACAAGTGGATCGAAGACATCAACGAAACCCAGAACACCACCGTCAACTTCCCAATCCTGGCCGATGCCGATCGCAAGGTCTCTGATCTCTACGACCTGATCCACCCCAATGCCAGCGACACCCTCACCGTGCGATCGTTGTTCGTAATTGACCCAAACAAAAAGATTCGCCTGACCATCACCTACCCGGCCAGCACCGGGCGCAACTTCCATGAAATCCTGCGGGTGATCGACTCGCTGCAATTGACCGATAACCACAAGGTCGCCACGCCCGCCAACTGGCAAGACGGGGATGAAGTGGTGATCGTGCCGTCGCTCAAGGACGAGGACGAGATCAAGAAACGCTTTCCAAAGGGCTATCGCGCAGTGAAGCCGTACCTGCGGCTGACCCCGCAGCCCAATCGTTGACGCTATCGCCTCGGGGGCAAGCCCTCCTCTCGCAGACGATGTACCGCATCTGTAACTGAATCAAAGCAGGGGTTTTCAGGCCGTTTCCACGGCCTTTTTTTTCGCCTGACGATTGATAAAGTGCATATGTTTTTAAGGAATAAACAAATGAAAAAATAAGATTTATAGATATATGAATCAGCTGATAAGGTCTGTTCCATCTTGGCGCCATCGCCACTTCAGCGAACCGCCGGCACTTGCTCAAGGAATTCCTGCATGTTGGTCGTAACACTCGGAGGCAGTCCCAGCCAGCGTTCCCGCTCCGGGGTCTTGCTGGAAAAAACCCGTCAGTGGTTGCAACACAAAGGCGTGGAAGTAGTGAGTTACCAGGTACGGGACTTCCCGGCCGAAGACTTGCTGCACGCTCGGTTCGACAGCCCAAAGGTCATCGACCTGCTGGAGCAGGTCGCCAACGCCGACGGCCTGGTGATCGCCACGCCGGTTTACAAGGCTTCGTTCTCCGGCGCGTTGAAAACCGTGCTCGATCTGCTGCCTGAGCGGGCCTTGGCCCATAAGGTGGTGCTGCCAATGGCTACCGGCGGCAGCATCGCGCACATGCTGGCAGTGGATTACGCGTTGAAGCCAGTGTTGTCGGCGCTCAAGGCGCAGGAGTTGCTCCACGGCATTTTTGCCGAAGACAGCCAGATCGCCTATGGCGAAGGCAGTGCCCAGGCGCAGTTGGTGCCGGTGCTGGAGCAGCGATTGTACGAGGCGCTAGAGACGCTCTACGGCGCCATGGCCCGTCGCCCGAAACCCCTTGATCCGCATGTATTGAATGAACGTTTGTTGAGTGCTCGCTGGAGCATTTAAGCCGTACCTGAAACCTGGAAACACTCACCTTACTCAGCCGCCAACGGCCAAGCAGGTGCAGCCAAAACCCCTCATCGCATTTTTGGAGAGAGCGCCATGCGCACTGTCATCTTGCGTCGTGGTCTGGTCGCACTGTTTGCTGCGGCTGTGTCCTTCGGCGCCATTGTTCAAGCTCACGCCGCCGAGACCCTGCGGATCGGTTATCAGAAATACGGCACCTTGGTCCTGCTCAAGGCCAAGGGCACCCTGGAAAAACGTCTGGCCGCCCAAGGCGTGCAGGTGCAGTGGACCGAGTTTCCTGGCGGCCCGCAGTTGCTTGAAGGTCTGAACGTCGGCTCCATCGACTTCGGCGTGACCGGCGAAACCCCGCCGGTCTTCGCCCAGGCGGCCGGTGCCGATCTGCTCTACGTGGCCTACGAGCCACCGGCACCGACCAGCGAAGCGATCCTGGTGCCCAAAGACTCACCGATCAAATCGGTGGCCGAGCTCAAGGGCAAGAAAATCGTGCTCAACAAAGGCTCCAACGTGCATTACCTGCTGGTGCGCGCCTTGGAGGACGCCGGCCTGAAATACAGCGATGTGCAGACCGTATTCCTGCCGCCTGCCGATGCCCGTGCGGCGTTCGAGCGGGGCAGTGTGGATGCGTGGGTGATCTGGGACCCCTACCAGGCCGCCGCCGAGCAACAACTGCAAGCACGTACCCTGCGTGACGGTACTGGCATCGCCGACAACCATCAGTTCTACCTGGCAACCAAACCCTACGCCGAACAGCACCCCGACGTGATCACCGCGTTGGTGGAAGAGGTGCGTGCCGTGGGCGAGTGGTCCAAAGCCAACCCGCAGGAAGTCACCGACCAAGTCGCGCCGCTGCTCGGCCTGCCGGCTGACATCACCCTCACCTCGGTAAAACGCCAGGGCTACGGCGCGCTGTTCCTGACCCCGCAAGTGGTGGCCGCTCAACAGAAAATCGCCGACAGCTTTTACCAACTCAAATTGATCCCCAAGCCCTTGAGCATCAAGGACGTGATCTGGACGCCTCCGGCCGCTGTTGCTAAAGCGCCGTAATCCGACTTCTTCAGGAGACAACTCCATGAGCCTCAATATTTTCTGGTTCCTGCCTACCCACGGCGACGGTCATTACCTTGGCACTGCCGAAGGCGCTCGCGCCGTGGACCACGGTTACCTGCAACAAGTCGCCCAGGCTGCCGATCGCCTGGGCTTCGGCGGGGTGCTGATCCCCACCGGGCGTTCCTGCGAAGACTCGTGGCTGGTGGCCGCTTCTCTGATCCCGGTGACCCAACGTCTCAAGTTCCTGGTCGCACTGCGCCCGGGGATCATTTCCCCGACGGTGGCCGCGCGCCAGGCCGCGACCCTGGATCGTTTGTCCGGCGGGCGGGCGTTGTTCAATCTGGTGACCCGTGGCGACCCCGAAGAACTGGCCGGTGATGGCCTGTTCCTAAGCCACGAAGAGCGCTACCAGGCCTCGGTGGAGTTCACCCGTATCTGGCGCCGCGTACTTGAAGGCGAAACCGTGGATTACGACGGCCAACACATCAGCGTCAAAGGCGCCAAATTGCTCTACCCGCCGATCCAGCAGCCACGGCCGCCGCTGTACTTCGGTGGCTCCTCCGAAGCGGCCCAGGACCTGGCGGCCGAACAGGTGGAAATGGTGCTGACCTGGGGCGAACCACCGGCCGCCGTGGCCGAGAAAATCGAACAAGTGCGGGCCAAGGCCGCCAAGCTCGGGCGCACTGTACGCTTCGGCATTCGTCTGCATGTGATCGTGCGCGAAACCAATGACGAAGCCTGGAAAGCCGCCGACAAACTGATCTCCCACTTGGACGACGACACCATCGCCCGCGCCCAAGCCTCACTGGCGCGCTTCGATTCGGTGGGCCAGCAACGCATGGCCGCCTTGCACGGCGGCAACCGCGACAACCTCGAAGTCAGCCCCAACCTGTGGGCTGGCGTCGGCCTGGTTCGCGGCGGGGCGGGTACAGCGTTGGTAGGCGACGGCGCAACCGTGGCCGAGCGCGTAAAAGAATACGCAGCGCTGGGCATCGACACCTTTATTTTCTCCGGTTATCCGCACCTGGAAGAGTCGTACCGCGTGGCCGAATTGCTGTTTCCGCACCTGGATGTCGAGCGTCCAGAACTGCCGAAAAGCGCCGGATACGTGAGCCCGTTCGGCGAAATGGTCGCCAACGATATCCTTCCCAAAGCGGCGTCACAGAGCTGAGGCGGCGCGATGAACCTTGAAAAAGTGAGCCATCGCGTGGCGCCTTGGGTGCTGCCGCTGCTGTTGCTGGCGGTGTGGCAGGTGTCGGTGTCGGCGGGGTGGTTGTCGACGCGCATCCTGCCGGCGCCGAGCGCGGTGATCGAGGCCGGGGTTAACCTGGTGCGCAGCGGTGAAATCTGGACGCACCTGGCCATCAGCGGCTGGCGCGCGGGCCTGGGTTTTGTGATCGGCGGCGTTATCGGCCTGGCTCTGGGCTTTATCACCGGGCTGTCGACATGGGGCGAGCGCCTGCTCGACAGCTCGGTGCAGATGATTCGCAACGTGCCGCACCTGGCGCTGATCCCGCTGGTAATCCTGTGGTTCGGCATTGACGAAACGGCGAAGATTTTCCTGGTGGCCCTCGGCACGCTGTTCCCGATCTACCTGAATACCTACCACGGCATTCGCAACGTCGACCCGGCGCTGGTGGAGATGTCGCGCAGTTACGGGTTGTCCGGGTTCAGCCTGTTCTGGCAGGTGATCCTGCCGGGCGCGTTGCCGTCGATCCTGGTGGGCGTGCGCTTTGCGCTGGGCTTTATGTGGTTGACGCTGATCGTGGCGGAAACTATTTCGGCCAGTTCCGGTATTGGTTACCTGGCGATGAATGCCCGCGAATTCCTGCAAACCGACGTGGTGGTGCTGGCGATCGTGATGTACGCGATCCTCGGCAAACTGGCGGACCTGGCCGCGCGCGGTCTGGAGCGGGTGTGGCTGCGTTGGCATCCGGCGTACCAAACGCATAAAGGAGGTGCGGCATGACCGCTCAACAACCTCCACGCCTGCTCAAGGGGATTCCCCTGGCGGTGCGTAAGTTGCGCAAAGCCTTCGGCACGCGGGAAGTGCTCAAGGGCATCGATCTGCACATTCCGGCGGGGCAATTCGTCGCCGTGGTGGGGCGCAGCGGTTGCGGCAAAAGTACCTTGCTGCGCCTGCTGGCCGGGTTGGACGACGCCAGCGGCGGAGAGCTGCTAGCCGGTTCCGCACCCCTGAGCGCGGCCCGTGAAGACACGCGATTGATGTTCCAGGAAGCGCGTCTGCTGCCGTGGAAAAAGATCATCGACAACGTGGGCCTGGGCCTCAAAGGCGACTGGCGTGCCAAAGCACTGCAAGCCTTGGACGCGGTGGGGCTGGCCGAGCGCGCCAATGAATGGCCGGCGGCCTTGTCCGGTGGCCAGAAGCAACGCGTGGCGTTGGCTCGCGCGCTGATCCACCAACCGCGCCTACTGTTGCTCGATGAGCCGCTGGGCGCGCTGGATGCCCTGACCCGCATCGAGATGCAGCAACTGATCGAAAACCTTTGGCAGCAGCATGGCTTTACCGTGCTGCTGGTGACCCATGACGTCAACGAAGCCGTGGCGATTGCCGACCGGGTGATCCTGATCGAAGACGGTGAAATCGGTCTGGACCTGATCGTTGACCTGCCCCGCCCACGGGCCCGTGGCTCCCACCGCCTGGCCGCGCTGGAAGCCGAGGTACTCAACCGCGTGCTGTCACTGCCCGGTACACCGCCCGACCCCGAACCTGTTTCACCGCTGCCGACGCAATTGCGTTGGGCGCAATAACTCACCTATCCCCATGAAGAGAGAACGACATGACTATTAAAGCCATCAACGTGCGTAACCAGTTCAAAGGCACCATCAAGGAAATTGTGGTCGGTGACGTGTTGTCGGAAATCGACGTGCAGACCGCCTCCGGCATCGTCACCTCAGTGATCACCACTCGCTCGGTCAAAGAGCTGGAGCTGGTCATTGGCAGTGAAGTGATTGCCTTTGTGAAATCAACCGAGGTGTCGATCGCCAAGTTGTGAACTGGCTTGAGGTCGTCATCGGGGGCAAGCCCCCTCCCACCTTTTGAAAGTATTCACAAGTCAAAGTGTGGGAGGGGGCTTGCCCCCGATGGGATCGCCCCAGTCAACGCAAGGCTCAACGCTTGGGCAGGTAAGCCGGTAGATACAGCCCCACATACGCATCGAACACCCGCATGCCTTCCTCGGCCATGCGCGGCGTGATCAGCCCATGCTGATGCACCGAGCGCGCGTACACGCGGTCGCTCAGCTCCAGCGCCAGGGCGAACACATCCACATCGCTGGGCAGTGTCGGCACCTCGAAGTGGTGGTTGAAAACCTTGAACATCAGGTCGCCCAGTTCCAGATCATGTTGGCGGTCGGCCTGGGTTACTTCGGTGAGGCCATGCTGCGCCAGGATCAATTGGCGCGCGGCGGCATCCTGGTCGTAGATGGTGAGCATGCGTTGCTCGACGATGCAGGACAGATCGCGCCATTGCTTGAGGGGTTCATGATCGATGGGCGCCTGAATCGCCGCACGAAAGGCCCCATGCACATCGGCGGTCAACGCCTCCAGCAGCGCCGGCACGCTGGAGAAGAAGTGATAAACCGACGACGGTGGAATCTGCGCGCGTTCTGCCACGCTGTAGATCGACAGACTTGCCACGCCTTCGGCGGCCAGCAGGGTGCGGGCGGCATCGAGAATCGCATCGATCCGCGCCTGGCTGCGGGCGCGGGGTTTGCGAGGGGCGGCGGGGCGGGTGGTCATGGAAGTCTCCTACAAGGCAGCGGGCATTGTATGAGCAGGAATCTGTGTTGTCTGCCAGGCAGCTATCGGGGGCAACCCACTCCCACATTTTTGATCTGTGAATACATACCAAGTTTGGGAGGGGGCTTGCCCCCGATAAGACCGACCCGGTCTCTCAGAACAGCCCCATAAAAAAAACGCCACAGACCCAAAGCCTGTGGCGTTTTTTTATCGCGGCAACCGCTTACACGGTATGCAGGTACCAGTTGTATTCAAGGTCGGAGATGGAGTGTTCGAACTCTTCCAGCTCACTTTCCTTACAGGCGACGAAGATATCGATGTACTTAGGATCGATGTACTTGGCCATCACCTCGCTGTCGTCCAACTCGCGCAGGGCATCGCGCAGGTTGTTCGGCAGGCTCTGCTCGTTTTGCTCGTAGCTGTTGCCTTCCACCGGAGCGCCAGGCTCGATCTTGTTGGTCAGACCGTGGTGCACGCCTGCCAGGACCGAAGCCATCAGCAGGTAAGGGTTGGCGTCGGCGCCCGCCACGCGGTGTTCGATACGCACCGCATCGGCCGAGCCGGTTGGTACGCGAATCGCCACGGTGCGGTTGTCCAGGCCCCAGCACGGCGAGTTCGGCACGTAGAACTGTGCGCCGAAACGGCGGTAGGAGTTGACGTTAGGGCACAGGAACGCCATTTGGGCGGGTAGGGTCTCCAGCACACCGCCGATCGCGTGACGCAATGCGGCGTTCTGCTCGGGATCCTCGCTGGCAAAGATGTTCTTGCCGTCCTTGTCCAGGATCGAAATGTGTACATGCAAACCGTTGCCTGCCTGGCCTGGGTAAGGCTTGGCCATGAAGGTGGTGTCCATCTCATGGTCGTAGGCGATGTTCTTGATCAGGCGCTTGAGCAGTACGGCGTAGTCGCAGGCCTTGATTGGGTCGGCCACGTGGTGCAGGTTCACTTCGAACTGCGCCGGGGCACTTTCCTTGACGATGGCGTCGGCCGGGATGCCTTGCTCTTTGGCACCTTCCAGAATGTCCTGGAGGCAGTCGACGTATTCGTCGAGGTCGTCGATCAGGTAGACCTGTGTCGAGTGCGGGCGTTTGCCGGAGATCGGCGAGCGGGGCGGTTGTGGGCGGCCGTTCACGTTCTCCTGGTCGATCAGGTAGAACTCAAGCTCGAAGGCGGCGCAGATGGTCAAACCGAGGTCGTCGAATTTGCTTACAACCTGGCGCAGGACTTCGCGCGGATCGGCGAAGAAAGGTTCACCTTCCAGTTCGTGCATGGTCATTAGCAGCTGCGCGGTAGGGCGCTTTTGCCAAGGTTCATTGCACAGGGTGTCGGGGATTGGATAACAGATTCGGTCAGCATCGCCGATGTCCAGACCCAGGCCGGTGCTTTCCACCGTCGAGCCGTTGATATCCAGGGCAAATAAAGAGGCAGGCAGGTTAATGCCCTTCTCGTAAACCTTGTGGAGGCTGGTGCGTTCGATGCGCTTGCCGCGCACCACACCATTCATATCCGCAATTAGAAGGTCTACGTACAGAACCTCAGGATGATCCTTAAGGAACGCGTTCGCTTCGTTAAGCTGAACGGCACGCGGGGGTACCGACATGATGCAACACCTTTGTTGTTAAAAATATCAATCATTGATCTTTTCTGGTTTCAGTCAACCCGAACGGCATGCCGAAGTCAAGCGAGGCCTTTTTTGCCCTAAAAAAGCGCCGTGACGGCTTTTTTGGGGCTTTTCGGGGCGTTTTTTCCGCTTTGAACGGCTTGGGCACCGCAGGCTTGAGCGGGCCGTGTTGTATTTTTTACGGGGGTGTTGTGTAAAAAAATGAACAAGGCTAAGCTCGATTCAAACCCATAACAGCAATAATACCGGGGTGCTTCATGTCTCGCCTGCCGCTAATCGGCGTCTCGGCCTGCTTCACACGGGCTTTGTCATCCGTTCACCCATCCTGCGTGAATACCCATGCCCCGGCCAATATTCTTGACGCCTCGGGCGACCTTTTTCCTGCCCCTTCACTCACCGCGCCTTCGCCTCTGAAGGGCGCCGACCCCGGGTGCCGCTCATGATTCTGCACGACTTTGGCGTGAGGAATGCATTACCACCCCAAATGGCAGGTAAGCTCCTACCCTGAGTGAAGAAACGACGCGGATGCTGCGTCAACCAACGCCTGGCCTTTAATGGATGCCAGGAAACCCAGCCCAGAGGCATTTATGAGTAACAACCTCGACCAGCTCACCGATTGGTTGAAAGACCACAAGATCACAGAAGTCGAATGCATGATTGGCGACCTCACCGGTATCACCCGAGGCAAGATTTCGCCGACCAACAAGTTCATCGCCGAAAAAGGCATGCGCCTGCCCGAGAGCGTTCTGTTGCAGACCGTGACCGGCGACTATGTCGAAGACGACATTTATTACGAATTGCTCGACCCGGCCGACATCGACATGATCTGCCGCCCCGACCAGAACGCGGTGTTCCTGGTGCCCTGGGCCATCGAGCCCACCGCACAGGTGATCCACGACACCTACGACAAGCAAGGCAACCCCATCGAGCTGTCGCCGCGCAACGTGCTCAAGAAAGTCCTCAAGCTCTACGCCGATAAAGGCTGGCAGCCCATCGTGGCGCCGGAGATGGAGTTCTACCTGACCAAACGCTGCGAAGACCCGGACTTCCCACTGCAACCGCCGATTGGTCGTTCCGGTCGCCCGGAAACCGGTCGCCAGTCCTTCTCTATAGAAGCGGCCAACGAATTCGACCCACTGTTCGAAGACGTCTACGACTGGTGCGAGCTACAGGAACTGGACCTCGATACCCTGATCCACGAAGACGGCACTGCGCAGATGGAAATCAACTTCCGTCACGGCGATGCGCTATCCCTGGCCGACCAGATTCTGGTGTTCAAACGCACCATGCGTGAAGCCGCGCTCAAGCACGATGTGGCCGCCACTTTCATGGCCAAGCCCATGACCGGCGAGCCCGGCAGCGCTATGCACCTGCACCAGAGCATCATCGACATCGCCACCGGCAAGAACGTCTTCTCCAATGAGGACGGGACCATGAGTGAGCTGTTCCTCAACCACATCGGCGGCCTGCAGAAATTCATCCCTGAATTGCTGCCGTTGTTTGCGCCCAATGTGAACTCGTTCCGCCGCTTCCTGCCGGATACCTCGGCGCCGGTGAACGTGGAGTGGGGCGAAGAAAACCGCACCGTGGGCCTGCGCGTACCGGATGCCGGCCCGCAGAACCGCCGCGTGGAAAACCGCCTGCCGGGCGCCGATGCCAACCCGTATCTGGCGATTGCCGCCAGCCTGCTGTGCGGTTTTATCGGCATGGTCGAAGGCCATAACCCGAGCGCGCCGGTGGTGGGTCGTGGTTACGAGCGACGCAATCTGCGCTTGCCGCTGACCATTGAAGATGCCCTGGAGCGTATGGAAAACAGCAAGACCATCGAGAAATACCTGGGGCACAAATTCATCACAGGCTACGTCGCGGTCAAGCGGGCCGAGCATGAAAACTTCAAGCGCGTCATCAGTTCGTGGGAGCGGGAATTCCTGCTCTTTGCCGTCTGATGCGCCGGGCGCGCCCTTTGAACGGCGCGCCCTTCACTGAAAAGTCTAGGAGATCGGTATGTCCAGCAACAACCCGCAAACCCGTGAATGGCAAGCCTTGAGCAGTGATCACCACCTGGCGCCGTTCAGCGATTTCAAGCAATTGAAAGAGAAAGGCCCACGAATCATCACCAAAGCCCACGGCGTGTACCTGTGGGACAGCGAAGGCAACAAGATCCTCGACGGCATGGCCGGCCTGTGGTGCGTGGCGATCGGTTACGGTCGCGATGAACTGGCCGACGCCGCCGCCAAGCAAATGAAAGAACTGCCGTACTACAACCTGTTCTTCCAGACCGCTCACCCGCCGGTGCTGGAACTGGCCAAGGCCATTTCCGACATCGCCCCAGCCGGCATGAACCACGTGTTCTTCACTGGTTCCGGCTCCGAAGGCAACGACACCATGTTGCGCATGGTCCGCCACTACTGGGCGATCAAAGGCCAGCCGAACAAGAAAACCATCATCAGCCGCAAGAATGGCTACCACGGTTCCACCGTGGCCGGTGCCAGCCTGGGCGGCATGACTTATATGCACGAGCAGGGCGATTTGCCGATTCCGGGCATCGTCCATATCGCCCAGCCGTATTGGTTCGGTGAAGGCGGCGATATGAGCCCCGAAGAGTTCGGCGTGTGGGCTGCCAACCAGCTTGAAGAGAAGATCCTGGAACTGGGCGTGGACAATGTCGGTGCCTTTATTGCCGAGCCGATCCAGGGCGCCGGCGGCGTGATCGTACCGCCTGAGACTTACTGGCCGCGCATCAAGGAAATCCTCGCCAAGTACGACATTCTGTTTGTCGCCGACGAAGTGATCTGCGGTTTCGGCCGTACCGGTGAGTGGTTCGGTAGCGATTTCTATGGCCTCAAGCCGCACATGATGACCATCGCCAAGGGCCTGACCTCGGGTTACATCCCCATGGGCGGCCTGATCGTGCGCGATGACGTGGTGGCCGTGCTTAACGAAGGCGGCGATTTCAACCATGGCTTCACCTACTCCGGTCATCCGGTAGCGGCGGCAGTCGCACTGGAAAACATCCGCATCATGCGCGATGAACAGATTGTTAAGCGTGTACATGACGAAACGGCACCCTATTTGCAGAAACGTCTGAGGGAGCTGGCGGATCACCCTCTGGTGGGTGAAGTGCGTGGCGTCGGCATGCTCGGTGCGATTGAACTGGTGCAGGACAAGGCCACGCGCAAGCGTTACGAAGGCAAGGGCGTGGGCATGATTTGCCGCACGTTCTGCTTCGAGAATGGCCTGATCATGCGCGCCGTGGGCGACACCATGATCATTTCGCCGCCGCTGGTGATCAGCAAGACGGAAATCGACGAGCTGGTGACCAAGGCTCGCCAGTGCCTGGACCTGACTTTGGCGGCATTGCAAGGCTAAGTGCTAGGCTCAGTGCTCAGCGCACCGAGTGGTTATAAATGTGGGGGCTTTGGTTGAAAGCCGGCCCCTGAACTTGCCAGACTGTCGCCCTGTTTTGTTGCCCATTGGCTGGGCTGCGGAACATACATAGCTTGTGGCCCAAAAAAGAAAAAATTGGAGCATCACCAAATGAAGGCATTAGGTTTGAAGAACGCGGGCAAGACCCTCCTCGCCTTGTCCCTGATGGGCGCAATGGCAGGCGCGGCCCAGGCAGACGATAAAGTGCTGCACGTCTACAACTGGTCCGACTACATCGCACCGGACACCATCGCCAACTTTGAAAAAGAGTCGGGCATCAAAGTGGTGTACGACGTGTTCGACAGCAACGAGACCCTGGAGGCCAAATTGCTGGCCGGCAAGTCCGGGTATGACATCGTCGTACCGTCGAACAACTTTCTGGCCAAGCAGATCAAGGCCGGCGTTTATCAGGAGCTGGACAAGTCCAAGCTGTCCAACTACGACAACCTGAACAAATCCCTGCTCAAAGCCGTGTCGGTCAGCGACCCTGACAACAAGCACGCCTTCCCGTACATGTGGGGCTCGATCGGCATCGGCTACAACCCGGAGAAGGTCAAGGCTGCGCTGGGCGTGGACAAGATCGACTCGTGGGACACGCTGCTCAAGCCTGAAAACATCGCCAAGCTCAAAAGCTGCGGCGTGAGCTTCCTTGATTCGCCGACTGAAATGTTGCCGATTGCCCTGCATTACCTGGGCCTGCCGACCGACACCCAGAAGAAAGATGACCTGAAGAAAGCCGAAGAACTGTTCCTGAAGATCCGTCCTTCGATCGGTTACTTCCACTCCTCCAAGTACATCTCCGACCTGGCCAACGGCAACATCTGCGTAGCCGTGGGTTATTCGGGTGACATCCAGCAGGCCAAGTCCCGCGCGGCTGAAGCCGGTGGCAAGGTCAACGTGGCGTACGACATTCCGAAAGAAGGCGCCGGCAGTTTCTACGACATGGTCGCCATTCCTAAGGATGCCGAAAATGTCGACGCGGCCTACAAGTTCATGAACTACCTGCTCAAGCCAGAAGTCATGGCGTCGATCACCAACAGCGTGCGTTTCCCGAACGGTAACGAGAAGGCTACCGCCCTGGTCGACAAGGACATCACCAGCGACCCAGGCATCTACCCATCGGCGGATGTGCAAGCCAAGCTCTACGCCATTGCTGACCTGCCAGCCGCGACCCAGCGTGAAATGACACGCAGCTGGACCAAGATCAAATCAGGCAAGTAAGCCTTGAAACCTGTGGGAGGGGGAAACTCTCTCCCACACATTAATTAAATGACAGAAAGTTTTGCCGGATCGGTTTATCGAGGGTAAGTTGCGCGCCGGTTTTGTTGCCGGGCAACAACTTTGGGCCCAACTATTTAAGAGGACCTCCACTTGCCAATTTCTTTATTTCGCAAAGCCATGCTGCTGAGTGCAGGTATCACGCTGGCTATCAGCGTGCAGGCTGCACCGACCGTGCATATTTATAACTGGTCGGATTACATCGGCACCGACACCCTGGCCGACTTCGAGAAGGCGAGCGGCATCAAGCCTGTGTACGACGTGTTCGACTCCAATGAAACCCTGGAAGGCAAATTGCTGGCCGGGCACACCGGCTACGACGTGGTGGTGCCGTCCAATCACTTCCTCGGCAAGCAGATCAAGGCCGGGGCGTTCCAGAAGCTCGATAAATCGTTGCTGACCAATTACGCCAACCTCGACCCGGCACTGCTCAAGCGCCTGGAAAAGAACGACCCGGGCAACCAGTACGCCGTGCCGTACCTGTGGGGCACCAATGGCATCGGCTATAACGTCGACAAAGTCAAAGAAGTGCTGGGCGTCGACCATATCGACTCCTGGGCCGTACTGTTCGAACCGGAAAACATGAAAAAACTGGCCACCTGTGGTGTGTCGTTCATGGATTCGGCGGATGAAATGCTGCCCGCGGTGCTCAACTACATGGGCCTGAACCCCAACAGCACCAACCCGGAAGACTACAAAAAGGCCGAAGCAAAGCTGCTGAAAGTGCGGCCCTACGTGACCTACTTCCACTCATCCAAATACATCTCTGACCTGGCCAACGGCAATATCTGCGTGGCCGCCGGGTTCTCTGGCGATGTGTTCCAGGCCAAGGCTCGCGCAAGCGAGGCGGGCAAAGGCGTGAACATCGCCTACGTCATTCCGAAAGAAGGCGGCAACCTGTGGTTCGACGTGCTGGCCATCCCTAAGGACGCCACCAACGTCAAGGAGGCCCATGCCTTCATCAACTATTTGCTGCAACCTGAGGTCATCGCCCAGGTCAGCGACGTCGTCGGTTACGCCAACCCTAACCCAGGGGCGGACAAGCTGATGGAGCAATCGATACGCACCGACGAAGCGGTTTACCCACCGCAGGCGGTTCTCGACCGGACATTCGTCAACTTCGAGCTACCCCCGAAGGTGCAGCGTTTAATGACCCGTAGCTGGACCAAGGTCAAGACGGGCAAATAAGGCACAACTTTCCTGGGTTCGCCCGCCTCGGGTGAACCGCAGTCTATTTTTTTGGGAGTTTCGTAAATGGCAGTTGCCTCCGGCGCCTATAAGAAAGCCCTCGAGGGCGACCAGACACCGAAAAAGGTGCTGGTCAAAATCGACCGGGTCACGAAGAAGTTCGACGAGACGATTGCCGTGGACGATGTGTCCCTGGAAATCAAGAAAGGCGAGATCTTCGCCTTGCTCGGCGGTTCGGGTTCGGGCAAATCCACCTTGCTGCGCATGCTCGCGGGCTTCGAACGGCCAACGGAAGGCCGCATCTACCTCGACGGTGTGGACATCACCGATATGCCGCCCTATGAGCGGCCGATCAACATGATGTTCCAGTCCTATGCGCTGTTCCCGCACATGACCGTGGCGCAGAACATCGCCTTCGGTCTGCAACAGGACAAGATTCCCAAGGCCGAGATCGACGCCCGCGTGGCCGAGATGCTCAAGCTGGTGCAGATGAGCCAGTACGCCAAGCGCAAGCCGCATCAGTTGTCCGGCGGCCAACGCCAGCGCGTGGCCCTGGCCCGCTCCTTGGCCAAGCGCCCGAAGCTGTTGCTGCTCGATGAGCCTATGGGCGCCCTGGACAAAAAACTGCGTTCGCAGATGCAACTGGAGCTGGTGGAAATCATCGAACGCGTCGGCGTGACCTGCGTGATGGTGACCCACGACCAGGAAGAGGCCATGACCATGGCCGAGCGCATCGCAATCATGCACCTGGGCTGGATCGCCCAGATCGGCAGCCCGATCGATATCTATGAAACCCCCACCAGCCGCCTGGTGTGCGAGTTCATCGGCAACGTCAACATCTTCGACACCCAAGTGGTGGACGACGCCGAAGGCCACGCGGTGCTCAAGTGCGCTGATCTGGACCGCGACATTTACGTAGGCTACGGCATTGCCACCTCGGTGGAAGACAAGTCGGTGACCTACGCCATCCGCCCGGAAAAACTGCTGGTCACCACCGAAATGCCGACCTGCGAACACAACTGGTCCAGCGGCAAGGTCCACGACATCGCCTACCTGGGCGGCCACTCGGTGTTCTACGTGGAGCTGCCGAGCGGCAAGCTGGTGCAGTCCTTCGTGGCCAACGCCGAGCGCCGTGGCCAGCGCCCCACCTGGGGTGATCAGGTTTACGTCTGGTGGGAAGACGACAGCGGCGTGGTACTTCGCTCATGAACATGAAGAAGCTCAAGCGGCGCTTGCTCCGCATCGTCCCCAGCGGCAAGCAGGTGGTCATCGGGATTCCATTCCTGTGGCTGTTCCTGTTCTTCGCCCTGCCGTTTTTCATCGTGCTGAAAATCAGCTTTGCCGAAGCCGATGTAGCGATCCCTCCGTACACCGAGATCTACACCTTCGTTGAGCAGAAGCTGCAGTTGGTGCTCAACCTGGCCAACTACGCGATGCTTGGCGACGACGAGTTGTACATCGCCGCGTACCTGGGCTCGCTGAAAATGGCGTTCTTCAGCACGCTGCTGTGCCTGCTGATCGGTTACCCGATGGCCTACGCCATCGCCAGCGCGCGCAAAGAGATGCAGACCGTGCTGGTGCTGCTGATCATGATGCCGACCTGGACCGCGATCCTGATCCGCGTGTATGCGTGGATGGGCATCCTCAGCAACAACGGCTTGCTCAACGGATTCCTGATGTCCATCGGGCTGATCAGCGAACCGTTGCAGATCCTCAACACCAACATCGCGGTGTACATCGGCGTGGTCTATTCCTACCTGCCGTTCATGATCCTGCCGCTGTACGCCAACCTGGTGAAGCACGATCAGAGCCTGCTGGAAGCCGCGTCTGATCTGGGTTCGAGCACCTTCAACAGCTTCTGGAAGATCACCGTGCCGCTGTCCAAGAACGGCATCATCGCTGGCTGCATGCTGGTCTTCATTCCGGTGGTGGGCGAGTTCGTGATCCCTGAACTGCTGGGCGGCCCGGAAACCCTGATGATCGGTAAAGTGTTGTGGCAGGAATTCTTCAATAACCGTGACTGGCCGGTGGCCTCTGCACTGGCGGTGGTGATGCTGGCGATCCTGATCGTGCCGATCATCCTGTTCAACCGCAGCCAAGCCAAAGAGATGGAGGGCAAGATATGAAGCGCTTCAGTTTCTCAAGCTTCATGCTGGTGGCGGGGTTGCTGTTCATCTACCTGCCGATGCTGATTCTGGTGATCTACTCGTTCAACGAATCCAAACTCGTGACGGTGTGGGGCGGCTGGTCGATCAAGTGGTACGTGGGCCTGTTGGATAACACCCAATTGATGGGCTCGGTGGCCCGCTCCCTGGAAATCGCCTGCTACACCGCAATCGCTGCGGTGGCGCTGGGCACCCTGGCGGCCTTTGTGCTTACGCGCATCAGTCACTTCAAGGGCCGCACGCTGTTCGGCGGCCTCGTGACCGCGCCACTGGTGATGCCGGAAGTGATCACCGGTCTGTCGCTGTTGCTGCTGTTCGTGGCCATGGCGCAGATGATCGGCTGGCCCCAGGAGCGTGGCATCGTCACCATCTGGATCGCCCACACCACGTTCTGTGCCGCGTATGTGGCGGTGGTGGTGTCGGCGCGCTTGCGTGAGCTGGACCTGTCGATCGAAGAAGCGGCGATGGACCTGGGCGCGCGGCCGTGGAAGGTGTTCTTCCTGATCACCATCCCGATGATCGCGCCGTCATTGGCGGCGGGCGGCATGATGTCGTTCGCGTTGTCCCTGGATGACCTGGTACTCGCCAGCTTCGTGTCGGGCCCAGGCTCCACGACCCTGCCGATGGAAGTGTTCTCGGCCGTACGTCTGGGGGTTAAGCCCGAGATCAATGCCGTGGCCAGCCTGATTCTGCTGGCAGTGTCGCTGGTGACCTTCCTGGTGTGGTTCTTCAGCAGGCGTGCCGAAGAGATGCGCAAGAAGGCCATCCAACAAGCCATCGAAGAGGCCGCCGCCGACGGCTGGCAGCAACCGGACAAGCGCCGCGCGCCAGCACCGGTCTAAAGATCTACGCGATCCAAATGTGGGAGGGGGCTTGCCCCCGATAGCGGTGAATCAGTCAACAGATGCAGTGACTGACCCACTGCTATCGGGGGCAAGCACCCTCCCACTTTTTTGCCCGCGCTACAGGCCGTTATCGAGCGGGCAATAGCTTCAGCGTGCCGCGGGTATTGGCCGTGACTTCTTCATCGCTCAAATGCGCCTGCTCATAGCCCCCTTCGATATAGGTCTCGGCCTGGTCGCCGTAATGCTTGTCGAACGGCACGCCGCTTTGCCCCACGGGATTGATGGTCAGGGCGTGGGCTACATCGGCGAAGTCGATCAGGCGGCGGGTGGATGGGCCGTACGTCACTGGCCAGGGCGCCGGGCCGATGGCAGCGGATTGGTTATTCGGCACTTCATGGGTGCCCGGTGCGGGGAACGGGCCGACGTTGAATACCCTATCCAGTGGCTTCTGCATGCCCAGCGGATGACCGTGGGTCAACGTATGCGCCTTGCCCCATTGCCACTGGTTCGGGTCGTCGCCGAGGGTGGCCTTGAGGTGGGCGAGGCTGCTGTCCCAGGCGAGCTTGACGGTGTCGGTGCGTTTGCCGCCCCACCAGGGCGAGTCCGCAGCGGCTGCCAGGCGTGGCAAGGCAGCGTCGATCACGCGGGTGCTGATCAGGGTCTTGAACATCGCGTCGCCGAGTTTGGGGTGGAAGGCCGCATCGGCGAGGTTGAACAGGAACTGGTTGAACAGCGTGGCGCTGATGGAATCCAGCGGGTAGTCGCCTTTCCAGTTGGCCAGTTGATCCACCAGCTTAAGTTGCGCCGGGTCCTTGACCACCTCACGCAGCACTGGCAGCAGCGGTGCCAGCAGGCGTGGGCCGAACGCGGTGGTGGTGCCCAGTTGCAAGGCTTGGCTGTTGGTCACGTCCCACTTCACTCGGGCGTCGCTCAACTGGGCGTTCAACTGCTGGCCACGGTCGGCCAGGTTGTAATAACCGGGGATTTCCATGCCCGTAGGCGACGCTGGCTGGGCGTTGGCAGAGACCACATAGCCGCGCGCCGGGTTTTCTTCCTGAGGGTTGGCGCTGAAGGGGTAGAAGCCAAGTTTGTCGGCCTGGGTGGTACTGCCGTCGAGGATAAACCCTGGGTTCACGCCTGCCGCACGAATCGGTAACTGCGCCGCCGCCCACCAGCCGATATCGCCCTTGGCATTGGCCCACACGATATTCAAGCCGGGTGCCGAGACCTTGGCCGCAGCGGCGCGGGCTTTGGCCAGCGTATCGGCGCGGTTGAGCTGGTAAAAGCCTTCAAGGATCGGGTTCTGAGTGTCGAGAAAGGCCCACCACATCGCGATGGGGGTGTTGCCTGCCGTCTCGCCAAGCACGTCATTGATGATCGGCCCATGGGGCGACTGGCGCAGGGTGAGGGTGACCGGTGCCTGGCCCTTGACCGCGATCTGTTGTTCGCTGCGGGTCAGCTCGACCCACTGACCCTGATACCAGACCTGATTGGGATTGTCCGGGTTGACCTTCTCGGCGATCAGGTCGAGGTCGTCGTTCTGGAACATGGTCAGGCTCCACCCGAAATCCAGGTTATGCCCCAAGAATGCCATCGGCACCAATGCATTGTGATAGCCGTACAACTCAAAACCCGGCGCCGACAGTTGCGCCTCGTACCACACCGACGGCACGGAAAAACGGATATGCGGGTCGCCCGCCAGCAACGGTTTGCCGCTGCGGGTACGGCTGCCGCTGATGGCCCAGGCGTTGCTGCCCTCGAACTGCGGCAGGCCGTTGTCGGCCAGGGCTTGGTCGCTCAGAGCGGCGAGGGCGCCGAGGGATTGCCAGTCGCTGGCGGCCAGGTTAAGGGCGCCCTTGGGTTGCCAGTCGAGGTCGAAAACCTTCAGGTAGTCGCTGCCCAATTGATCGCGGATGTAAGTCAGCAATGGTTCGGTACGAAACGCGGCAGCAAAGCTGTAGGCCATATACCCGGCCACGCTGATGGTGTCTTCAGCCGTGAAGGGCCGCTTGGGGATGCCCAGCACGTCGAACTCCATCGGGCTGGCGTGGCTGTCCTGATACTGGTTGATTCCATCCAGATAGGCTTGCAGCGCCTTCCAGTGCGCCGATGCATGATCCAGCTGCGCCACATAGGTCGCGGCGCGGTCGCGGATGCGCAGGCTGCGGAACAGTTTGTCGGTGTCGACCACCTTGGGGCCCAGCACTTCGGCGAGTTCGCCACGGGCCAGGCGGCGCATGATCTCCATCTGAAACAGCCGGTCCTGGGCGTGCACATAGCCCAGGGCGCGATACAGATCGGTTTCGTTCTCGGCACGGATATGCGGCACGCCACGGTCGTCATAGCGCACGGTGACCGAGCCTTGCAGATGGGCCAGTGTCACCGTGCCCTGGCGCGTGGGTTGTTTGCTGTACACATACCAACCGGCGCCGAGAGCGAGCAGCACCACTACAGCCGCGAGAGCCTGCAAGACGCGCTTCATGAAGAGTCCTTACCAAGAATGGGGTGGCGGCCTACGGCCCGGTTGACCACGAACAATAGCAGCCCACCGCCAGGGTGTGCGTGGCATTCACCTCGCGCCCGGCGTCGAGCGCTTGCAGGATCGGCTCGATAAAACTGTTGTTGGCGTTGCACGTCAGGCCCTCGCTGTAGGGCCCGAAATACGCGAGCTTGCCGCTGCGGTCCCAGATGCCCACGGCGGGGCTGGCCGGCACCTGGTCGGCACCGGGCAGGGCAGTGAGGATTTTCATCTGGCGCAGGTTGTCCGGTAATTGGCCATGGCTGCCGGCTTTTTGCAGGGCGTAGAACTCAACGCCTTTGGACGCGTACTGCTCGATCAGCTCGCCCAGATGTTGCTGGTTGATCACATTGCACGGGCACGCCGGGTCCCAGAAATGCACCAGGCGGATCGGGCCTGGGCCGCTGAGTTCGGCGGGCAGTTGCAGCGCATCGCCGGAAAAAACCGCCGTGTGCTCGCTGAAAGCGCGCAGATAGCGGCCCTGAAACCAGTCATACGCCGTCCACAGCACGCCGGTGCAGATAATCAGGATCAGGCTGGCGAACAGGGCGGTACGGTGGGTCTGTCGCATTCGGATCTATCCTCGCAGGTCGCGTAGCTTGCCATGCCTGCCCTGACAGATGAATATCGCAGCTCGATATTGTGAGCCTGGAAACCCTTTATGCCCGTCACCTTTGACCCGGATCATCTGCGCGACAGCTTGCGCCCCTTGTCGGATGCGCAACCGCTCAGCGCCGAGGCGCGGGTCTACCAGCGTTTTTACGGGCTGGACCTGCCCGCGCGCAAAGTGCCGGCGGTGAGTCGCCTGGGGCGCTTTGAGGTGGACGGTTTCGACGTGGTGGCGCAGGTGTGGTGGCCGCCGGTGCCGGTGGCGACGATGTTTTTGTTTCACGGCTTCTACGACCACATGGGGCTGTACCGCAACGTAGTGGACTGGGCACTGGACCAGGGCTTCGTCGTGATCGCCTGCGATTTGCCGGGGCATGGCTTGTCCAGTGGCGCGCGCGCCAGCATCGATGATTTCGCGGTATACCAAGATGTGGTTCAAGCCCTGTTCGCCCAGGCCGAGACACTGCAGCTGCCCAAGCCTTGGCACCTGTTCGGGCAAAGCACCGGCGGCGCGATCGTGGTGGATCATCTGCTGCACCACGGCGCCGAGAGCCCGGCGCAAGGCAAAGTGCTGCTGCTGTCACCGCTGGTGCGTCCGCGCGCGTGGGGCTGGTCCCAGGTCAGCTATTACCTGCTGAGGCCATTCGTCAAAGGTATTGCGCGGCGGTTCAGCGACAACTCCAACGACCCGGCCTTTCGGCCGTTCCTGGAAGCCGATCCGCTGCAGCCGCGGCAACTACCCACCGCCTGGGTGGGCGCCCTGGCGCGCTGGATCAAACGCATCGAGGCCGCCCCGCGCAGCACGCGGCGGCCGGTGATCGTGCAGGGGGAGGAAGACATGACGGTGGACTGGCAGCACAACCTGCACGTGCTGCGCGGCAAGTTCGACCGGCCCGAGGTGCTGATGCTGCCCCGTGGACGGCATCACCTGGCCAATGAGATTCCAGAGATTCGCGAAGAGTACTTCCGGTATTTGACGGACCATCTGAAATAACGCGGTGCAAGTGGGGGAGGGGGCAAGCCCCTCCCACATTTCTACTGCGTCAGGCTTGAGGTGCTCTGGCCGACTGCCAGGCCTGCGCGAATCGCCGCCAGCGCCGCCTGGTAATACGCCTTACCCTCCGGCGACTCGGCGAACGTGGCGAATTCTTCCAGCTCCGGGTCGGACAAATCGCGATAGACGTACAGCAACGTGTTGTTCAGGTCATTACCGATCTGCTGCATCAAGCGCTCACGTTGGCCATTCAACATGCCCTGGGCCTGACCGCCGCCCAGCAGGCCAGGGATCATCTGGCTGAGGCTGTCGGCCGCCACGCCGGCAATCGCCAGGCTGACCTCTGCGCCGGCCTCACGGGCGGGCAGGGCTTGGGCCAGGTGGCCGATGATCAGGCTGCGGGTGGCGTCGGCCTGGATCTTCGGCAGGCCCTGGGCGTTTTTGGCCAATTGATCGCGGCGGGTAGCGAGTAATTCGGCGGCGACGATCTTGCGCCCCAAGGGTGACTGAAAGAACGCCAGCGCTGGTGCCGGGTCCGCCAAGTGCTTGCGCAACTGCGCTTCGGCGCGCTGATCCATGGCCTGGGCGGCGAAGCGTTGGTTGCTGTTGTCCACCAGTGCCTGATACACCGCCGGCGGCAGGCTATTGCGGTAGCGCTGTTGGGCCGCCGCGAGGGCATCGGTGAAATGCGCACGTTGTTCGGCCCAGCCGGCAACCTTGTACAACTGGTCATGGCCGTCTGCCCAGGCGGGCAAAACGCAGAACATCAGCAAGGAAAAAAACAAACGACGCATATGGACTCCTGTCAGTCGGCCACTATTGTCCGTGTGGGGCGTAGGATTTGTCGAGAAATCCTGTCAGTCACATGAACTAATCTGTGTTCAGACGCTCGGCGGCTCTGTCGGATTCACAGGCGTATGGATACTATGCGCGCCATGCAAATACCCTTCGATCATCCCCTGCTGCAACGTATTGTCGACGACCTGGCCGAGAAAGGTTGGTCGCAGCAGAACGGCTTCCTGCCCCAGGCTCTGACCCTGGAACTGGCGGCTGAGTGCCGTAAACGTGCCGCCGAGGGTGAATTGGCGCCCGCGGCGGTAGGGCGCGGCCCGGCCCAGGAGATCCGCGAGGGTATTCGCGGCGACCGTATCCAGTGGCTGGAGGAGGGTGACGCCGCCGTCTGCGACACCTACATGGCGGTGATGGATAGCCTGCGCCTGGCGATGAACCGGGGGCTGTTCCTCGGCCTGGAAGATTTCGAAAGCCATTTCGCCATGTACCCGCCAGGGGCGTTTTACCTCAAACATCTGGATCGCTTTCGCGATGATGACCGGCGCATGGTCTCGGCGGTGATCTACCTGAATGACGCCTGGCTGCCCGAACACGGCGGCCAGTTGCGCATGTACCTCAAGGACGACGTCGAATACGACGTGACCCCTGTCGGCGGTTGTCTGGTGGTGTTCCTGTCCGGCGTCATCCCCCACGAAGTCATGCCCGCCACGCGCGAACGGCTGTCCCTGACCGGCTGGTTCCGTCGGCGGGGCAACGAGCCGTTCTGAGCATGCACAAGATACTGATCAGCCGCTGCCTGCTCGGGCATAAGGTGCGCTACGACGGTGGGGCCAGTGGGCCGTTCGACCAATTGGCGGCTTGGCAGGCAGAAGGGCGGGTAGTGGCGGTTTGCCCGGAAGTCGCGGGCGGCTTGCCGACGCCGCGCCCGTCTGCGGAGATTCCGGGCGGGCAGGGCATCGATGTGTGGGAAGGCCGGGCCCAGGTGCTCACCGCCGCGGGCGAAGACTTCAGCGCCGCGTTCCTCGACGGCGCGCGCCAGGCGTTGGCGCTGGTGCAGCGCTACGGCATCCGTATCGCTGTGCTCAAGGCCAATAGCCCCTCCTGCGGCAATCTGCTCACCTATGACGGTACGTTCACAGGCGTCAAAGTCAGCGGCGAAGGGGTCACGGCGGCGCTACTCAAGCGCCATGGCGTGCAGGTGTTCAGCGAGCTGGAGTTGCCCGAGGCTGCCGCCGCGCTGGCTCAGCTTTCAATCCCGACCTAATCAAAAAGGCGGGAGAGGGCTGCCAGCGCGTTGGCGTTACTGGGCGTCGCTTTCAAGCCACTTGTGGGACAGCGCCTTCAACCGCCCATCCGCCTTCACCCGCTCCAAGGCTTTGTCCAGGCTGGCCTTGAACGCCGGATTGCCCTTCTGGAACGGGATCGCCAGGTCAGGCGCCTGGTTATAGCTCTCGCTGAAATCGAACCGATCACGCAGCTCGGCAGTCATAGCGATATGGTTGATGGCCACGTCGTATTTGCCGCTTTCCACCCCTTGCAGCAAGTCAGTGTCATCGGTGGTGATGAAGGACGGGCGCACATCCATTTCCTTGGCCAGTTGCTCGCCCAGCTCCACTTCAAAGCCGGTGAGCTTGTCGCCCTCCTTGAAGTTGAACGGCGGGTGAGTGGCTTCAAGGGCGATGCGCAGTTCGCCGCGATCGTTCACATCGTCGATCAGTTCGGCATGGGCCAAAGGGCTCAGAAGAGGAAGCAGCAGTAACAGGCCAGGCGAAAAGCGCATGGTCACTCCTAGAGAATTCGAATGTGCGAGGCGCCGTTCAGCATCGCTTTGCTATGGTGTTGAGTGCCTTGGACAGCAATTTGCCGCGAAGTTGTCATAAACCTACAGATTTCACAGAAAAACTGGAGAAGCGAATGAAAGCCCTTTTGTCCCGTGCAACGATTGCCAGCCTGTTGCTGGGTGCCTCGATGTTGGCCAGCGCCGCCGACCTTCCACGTACGCCGGCGCCTGAAGGTGCCGAAGTGTTTATCGTCTCGCCGAAGGATGGCGCGACCGTCGACAAAACCTTCAAGGTCAAATTCGGCGTCAAGCACCTGGACCTGGAACCTATCGATAAGCAAGTGCCTAACGCCGGCCACCATCACCTGCTGGTCGATCAGGACGTGACGGCGCTTAAAGCCGACGAGGCGATCCCGGCCACCGCCACCTCGATCCACTTCGGCAAGGCGCAAACCGAAACCGAACTCACCCTGACCCCAGGCAAGCACACCTTGCAACTGGTGGCGGGCGACAACGTGCATCGCCAGTTCGAGCCAACGGTCGCCTCGAAAGTCATCACCGTTAACGTTAAGTAAGCGTTCTACGGACAAAAAAATGGGAGACCCCTGCGGGTCTCCCATTTTTTGTGCAGCGGTTAAAGCCTTAGAACAACACGCGGCTACGGATAGTGCCGTTGATGTGCTGCAGCTTCTCTTGCGCCAGGTCCGAGTACTCGGCGTCGACATCGATTACCACGTAGCCGACTTTCTCGTTGGTCTGCAGGAACTGACCGGAGATGTTGATGCCGTTTTCCGCGAAAACCTTGTTGATCTCGCTCATCACACCCGGAATGTTCTGGTGGATGTGCAACAGGCGGTGCTTGCCAGGGTGAGCCGGCAGGGCCACTTCCGGGAAGTTGACGGACGAGACCGACGTACCGTTGTCGCTGTACTTGACCAGCTTCTCGGCCACTTCCAGGCCGATGTTGGCCTGGGCTTCAGCGGTGGAACCGCCGATGTGCGGGGTGAGGATCACGTTGTCCAGGCCACGCAGCGGGCTTTCGAAGATGTCGTCGTTGGAGCGAGGTTCTACCGGGAATACGTCGATGGCGGCGCCGATCAGGTGCTTGTCCTTGATCGCGTCGGCCAGGGCGTCCAGCTCGACCACGGTGCCGCGCGCGGCGTTGATCAGGATGCCGCCTTTCTTAATGGCGCGGATTTCCTTCTCGCCGATCATCCACTGGGTCTCAGCGGTTTCCGGAACGTGCAGGGTCACGATGTCGGACATGCCCAGCAACTCGGTCAGGCTCGACACCTGAGTGGCGTTGCCCAGCGGCAGCTTGGTCAGGGTGTCATAGAAGAACACCTGCATGCCCAGGCCTTCAGCCAGCACCGACAACTGCGTGCCGATCGAACCGTAACCGACGATGCCCAGCTTTTTGCCGCGGATTTCGAAGGAATTGGCCGCGCTTTTGATCCAGCCGCCACGGTGGCAGGAAGCGTTCTTCTCCGGGATGCCGCGCAGCAACAGGATCGCCTCGGCCAACACCAGCTCCGCCACGGAACGGGTGTTGGAGTACGGTGCGTTGAACACCGCAATACCGCGCTCGCGTGCGGCGTTGAGGTCGACCTGGTTGGTGCCGATGCAGAAACAGCCGACCGCCACGAGTTTCTTGGCGTGATCGAAGATCTCTTCGGTCAACTGAGTGCGTGAGCGAATGCCGATAAAGTGCGCGTCGGCGATCTTTTCCTTGAGCTGGGCTTCCGGCAGAGAGCTGGTGATGTACTCAATGCTGGTGTACCCGGCGGCTTTCAGAACGTCGACAGCCGATGGGTGGACGCCTTCCAGAAGAAGGAACTTGATCTTGCTCTTATCGAGAGAAGTCTTGCTCATCTGCGTAAACCTGTATCCCGGAGAAAAATGGCAGGGAGTCGGATCACTTAAGCTGACCCGGACGGCAGGAAAGCCGTCACCGCAGAAACGCCCTTGGGCTCTGTCCTGCGGGGGCGGTATGCTAGCATATGCGCCCCGCTAAACACCTATCCTGCGACGTGAAGCGTTCTCAGGATGACCATGAATTGTTCGAGAGTTCTGTCGATGACCCATCCTGCCCTGATTGATGAGCTAAAGACCCTGGTTGAGCCCGGCAAAGTGCTGACCGACGCCGACTCCCTGGAGGCTTACGGCAAGGATTGGACCAAGCACTTCGCCCCCGCGCCGACCGCCATCGTGTTTCCCAAGACCATCGAGCAGGTGCAGGCGGTTGTGCGTTGGGCCAATGAGCGCAAGGTGGCGCTGGTGCCGTCCGGCGGGCGTACGGGGCTGTCGGCCGCAGCCGTTGCGGCTAATGGCGAAGTGGTGGTGTCTTTCGACTATATGAACCAGATCCTCGACGTAAACCTCACCGACCGCACCGCCGTGTGCCAGCCGGGCGTGGTCACCAAGCAGTTGCAGAACGTCGCCGAAGAAAACGGCCTGTACTACCCCGTGGACTTTGCATCCTCCGGTTCCAGTCAGATTGGCGGCAATATCGGCACCAATGCCGGCGGGATCAAGGTCATTCGCTATGGTATGACCCGTAACTGGGTGGCCGGCATCAAAGTCGTCACCGGCAAGGGCGACGTGCTGGAGCTGAACCGCGACCTGATCAAGAACGCCACCGGCTATGACATGCGCCAGCTGTTTATCGGCGCTGAAGGCACCCTGGGCTTTGTGGTCGAAGCCACCATGCGCCTGGACCGTGCACCGAAGAACCTCACCGCCATGGTGCTGGGCACCACCGATTTCGACTCGATCATGCCGGTGCTGCATGCCTTCCAAGGCAAGTTGGATCTGACAGCTTTCGAATTCTTCTCCGACAAGGCCCTGGCCAAAGTCCTCGGCCGTGGCGACGTGCCGGCGCCGTTCGAAACCGAGTGCCCGTTCTACGCGCTGCTGGAATTCGAAGCCACCACCGAAGAAGTCGCCAACCATGCCCTGGAAACCTTCGAGCACTGCGTCGAGCAGGGCTGGGTGCTGGACGGCGTGATGAGCCAAAGCGAAACCCAATTGCACAACCTGTGGAAACTGCGCGAGTACATCTCCGAGACCATTTCCCACTGGACGCCTTACAAGAACGATATTTCGGTGACCGTCAGCAAAGTGCCGGCGTTCTTGAAGGAAATCGACGCGATCGTCGGTGAACACTACCCGGACTTCGAGATCGTCTGGTTCGGTCACATTGGTGACGGCAACCTGCACCTGAACATCCTCAAGCCGGAAAATCTGAGCAAGGATGAGTTCTTCGCCAAGTGCGCCACCGTCAACAAGTGGGTCTTTGAAACCGTCGAGAAATACAACGGTTCGATCTCCGCCGAGCACGGCGTGGGTATGACCAAACGCGACTACCTGACCTACAGCCGTTCGCCAGTTGAAATCGAATACATGAAAGCCGTCAAAGCGGTATTCGACCCGAACGGGATCATGAACCCCGGCAAGATCTTCGCTGTTTAAACCGCCCCTGAAGGAGTCGTTTCATGAGCTACCAGCACAAGTATGTCGACGGCACCAATATCCACTTTCCTGTGGGGAAAGTGGTGTGTATTGGGCGCAATTACGCCGAACATGCCAAGGAACTGGATAACCCGGTGCCGACCGAACCTTTGCTGTTCATCAAGCCGGGCAGTTGCGTGGTGCCGTTGGAAGGCGGTTTCGCTATTCCCGCAGAACGTGGTTCGGTGCACTACGAGGCGGAAATCGCGGTGTTGATCGGCAAACCATTGTCGGCCAAGCCTAGCCGTGAAGAAGTGCTGGATGCCATTTCCGGCTTCGCCCCGGCGTTGGATCTGACCCTGCGCGACAAGCAGGCCGAACTGAAAGCCAAGGGTTTGCCGTGGGAGATCGCCAAGTCGTTCGACGGCGCGGCGGTGATTGCGCCCTTCGTGGTCGGCAGCACCTTCCCGGACCTGACCAACATCGGCATTCGCCTGACCATCAATGGCGAACTGCGCCAGGACGGTAACAGCGCGCAGATGCTCAACCCTATCGTTCCGATGATCCAGTACATGGCCGGCTGCTTCTCGCTGCAGGCGGGGGATGTGATCCTCACCGGCACCCCGGCCGGCGTAGGCCCGTTGAATGCAGGCGATGAACTGGTGCTGGAATTGCCGGGCGTAAGTCGCTTCGAAAGCGTCGTCCGCTAAGAGCGCCGTAGGAGGGGGGGCTTGCCCCCTTCTATAAAAGGGGGCGAGCACGTCTCACATAGCGACTTTTGCATTTTTTTCACACGCGATCCGGATAATCTTCAGACCCCAGCACGCGAGCCCATTGATCCTGTGCTAATTCCCTACTCACTCCTCGGAAAAGCGCTCAATGGCCGTGCCTCTGCCCTCTGCAACATCCAAGCCCCGCTCCCGCTCCCGCTTCGCCCTGCGCTGGTATTCCTGGCTGTTTCTGGTTGGGGCGGTGGTGTATGGCGTGGCGTGGGCGATGCATTGGGACGATCGCGGTGTGCTGTGGGTGCTGGAGCGATTTGAAAGCCCTGCCGAGCGCAAGGAAAGTGTCTGGCTGCCGGACTATCAGGCGGTGATCGATGCCAAGGTGCTGCCGGGCATGGAAAAAGACGAAGCGTCGGACCTCACCTATAACCCACAGACCAAAACCCTGTTTTCTGTCATGGGCAAAAACGCCTTTCTTGTGGAGCTGAACCTGCAAGGCGACGTGCTGCGCAAGATGCCGCTCAACGGCTGGAGCAACCCGGAAGGCGTCACGATGCTGGAAAACGGCCTGATGGCGGTGGTCGATGAACGTCAACACACGCTGACCATCGTCAAGGTCGATGCCACGACCCAGCAGTTGAACAAAGCCGACTTTACCAGTTACGACCTGGGCCCCTCCATAGACCAGAACAAAGCGTTTGAGGCCGTAACCTGGGACAAACGCACTCAGCAACTGGTGCTCGGTGAAGAGCGTCCACCGGCATTGTTCACCTGGAAAAGCGACGGCAGCCAGACCCTGACTGGCGATAAACAAAAGCTGGCTAGCAAAGAGTTGGACATGCGCAATCTCTCGGCTCTGGCCATCGATTCGCGCACGGGCCACATGCTGGCGTTATCGGCCGATTCTCACTTATTGCTGGAGCTGGATGAAAAGGGCGAGCAGGTGAGCTTCATGACCTTGCTCGGTGGCTTCAACGGCCTCAAGGACACGATTCCGCGAGCCGAAGGGGTGACCATGGACGAGGACGGCAACCTGTACGTGGTGAGCGAGCCGAACCTGTTCTATCGTTTCGAAAAGCAGAAATAGCTGGCGAAATACGTCGGATATTTCTCTTTCAACGGCATTCGTCAGACAGTGGGGCGCGTTTAAGTTTAAATTCAGACCGGCGTGATATTTATTCGCCACTTTTTGACTTTGAGCTCGCCCAATGCGTCGACTTGCCCGCCCTAAACCTATTCTTTTGATGATTGCGCTGGTCATCGTGATCAGCGCCGTCGCTGTTGCGCAGTACTTCCGTCTCTTTGAGCGCGCCTGGTTCAACTGGCAGGCGTGGCGCCAGCCCACCAATGAGCAATCCATTGGCCTGGCGGATTACCGCGTGGTGCTGGAGGCGCAGGTGATTGAGGGGTTGGATGATGACGTGTCGGCCCTCACCTATGATCCGATCCGCAAAAGCCTGTTTACCGTGACCAATAAAAACGCCGAGCTGATCGAGCTGTCCCTGGAGGGCAAGATCCTGCGGCGTATTCCCCTGATCGGGTTTGGCGATGCCGAGGCCGTGGAGTTCATCAGCGAGAACATTTACGTCATCAGCGATGAGCGCCAGCAACGGCTGATCAAAGTACATGTGGACGATGACACCGAGTTCCTCGACGCTGCGGACGCCGAACAAATGACCTTGGGCGTGCATGTCGGCGGCAACAAGGGCTTTGAGGGCCTGGCCTATGACTCGGTAGGCAAACGTCTGTTCGTCGCCAAGGAGCGCGATCCGATGCTGATCTACGAGGTGCACGGCTTTCCTCATTTCAAACCGGAAAAAACCTACTCGGTGCATGTGATCAACAACCCCAAGCGTGACGCCGGGTTGTTTGTGCGCGACCTGTCGAGCCTGCAATACGACGAGCGCAGCGGCCATTTACTGGCGTTGTCGGATGAGTCGTTTCTGGTGCTGGAGTTGGACATCGACGGTCGCCCGTTGAGCAGTCTGTCTCTGCTCAACGGACGCCATGGTTTGAAAAAACGCGTGCCCCAGGCCGAAGGCATTGCCATGGATGACGATGGCGCGCTGTACCTGGTCAGCGAGCCGAACCTGTTCTACGTGTTCAAAAAGCCCTGATCAGAACATCCATTGCACACCCAGTGAATAGCCGGTCTGGCTGCCTTCGGTATGGCCCAGGCGGCTATTGACCTCGGCATACACCCCCAGCTGTGGGGTAATCGCCAACTGGCTGCCCAGTTGGGCGCGACCAAAATGCTTATCCACAGCGCCGAGCCGCGCGGTACGCGCCTGGCCATCGGCGCGGGCGGTCAATTGCAGATCGTCCAGGCGACCGTCGGCCAATTCCTCAACCCAGGCAATGTCGCCGTAGGGCATCAGGCTTAGGCCATGAGGCAGTGCGACGGTACCGCGTACTCGCCAACCAAGGCTGGCTTCCAGGGAGTCGAAGGATTGTTCCTCGTATTCAAGGGCGGTGCGCAGGTTTTGTTTCTCGTGGAATTTATCGATGCGTGAGTGGCTGTAGTCCAGGCCGGCGAACGGGCCGCTCTTGATTGCGCCGAGGTCAAAGTCGTAGCCGCCCAGCACCCGCGCCCCGAGCGTCAATGCGTCAGTGCTGCCGGTCAGCTGTTGATTGAGCAGGATCGGCCCACCATTGGCCTGGATCAGCAGGTTGCGCCGGCTATCGAAGCGGCTGTGGCCGATGCTCAGGTCGCCGGCCAGCCAGCTCGGCCCGCCATCGTTAAGCAGCGCATAGGCGGCAGCTTGCCAGGTGTCGCTGTCGAGTTTGCCGCGGTGCTCCAGTTTGTCGCGGCCGTTGAGGTAACTGAGGCTGGCGCCGATGTTCAGGCTCGCGCTGAGTTGGTAATCGCCCAGGGCGTGCAGGCCCACGCGCCGGGCCTCTGGGTTGGGCGCCGTGTCGAAGCCACTGTCGGGGTTGTATTCGCCGTCCACGCCAATCTCGCCGTCAAAGCTGCCGACCTCGCGGCTGGCCGATTGCAAGGTCAGCCAGCGGCGATCGTGCAGGCGCACCATCGCTTGGTGCTGGCGCTGCAGGTTGTCCTGCATATTGCGCGCGACGGCGCCGCCGGAAGCGGTCGAGGCCAGCAGGTCAGCGTTGGTCAGCTCCAGCACCAAGCGGCTGAGCAGGCGCGAATAGTCGCGCAGACGCTGGTCAATGCGCGCCTGGCCGAAGGCATCAGTGAGTACCGCTTTGTTGTCTTCAGCGGGGTCGTGCCAGGTCGAGCCGCCGGGGATTTTCGGGTTATTGGTCTGGGTATAGCCGTCCAGGTCGCCCAGTTCCCAGTTAGTGGCCTCTATATAGAGGATTGGTATGTTCAGCGCTTCGAATGCTTCGCCGTCGCTGCAGCAACCGGTGCCTGTGGGGTATTGCGGGTCGAGGCCGGGGTTGGTGAACAAAGGAATATTCAATTCCTTGGCGATCTGGAAGGTGTGCTCGCGCAATGCCGCCAGTGCGGGGTTGGCGGTGCTGTTCTGGCCGGCGTGGGCGTACATCATGTCGCCGGTGATCAGGCTGTCGAGGTTGATCATCGCCAGCATATTCGCGCGCTGGCTGGCGCTCAGCGAGTCGACGAACGCCCGGGAGCCGCGCAAGCCTTCTTCTTCCGCGCCGAAACCGACAACCTGCAGGCCGTTTTCCAGCTGCAGACCGCCCAGGTTCTTCGCCACTTCGGTCAGCACACTGGCGCCGGAACCGTTGTCATCCAGGCCTTGCAGGGTAGGGCGGCCAAAGTAAGTGTCGAAATGCGCGCCAATTACCACGTACTGCGGCCGAGTGCCGGCGGCGTAGGCCACTACGTTCTGCGAGGCGCGGCTGCCGTTGTTCCAGGTGAAGTCCTGACGGCTGATGGTGTAGGCCGTGCCCATCTGGCTTTGCATCCAGTCGGCCGCGCCGGCGAAATTGGCCGTGCCACGATACCGGCCGGGGTAATCGTTGATCAGCTTTTCCAGGGTGGTGTTGGCGTGCTCGCCGTATTCGTAGGCTGAGGCTTGCAGGGATACCAGGGCGCAGGTCGCGCCGATCGCGAAGGCGAGGGGCTTTATCACAGGGTCTTCCTTGAAGTGACGGAGTGGTTGAGCCGAGACCCTTTGCACAATGTGCGCCTCATTCCCTGGGCGATTGTGAATTGGCGCATTGTTAAACGGCGGGGTCGCGTGGTTGTAAGTTGTAACGGATTTGATACCAGCGACGGCATTGAATGTCGTGATTTGGCGCACGATTTTGGAGAGGGGTGCTGCGAAAGGTAGCGTTTTTGTTACATGAACAGGGGCTATGGGAGGAGGCTGGCTCCGTCCCACAGTCAACCTGTGCTTAAGCCTTGAGGGTTTTCACGCCTTCAGGCGTGCCCAGCAGCAGCACATCCGCCGGCCGCGCGGCGAACAGGCCATTGGTGACCACGCCGACGATGGCGTTGATCCGGGTTTCCAGCTCGACCGGGTTGGTGATCTGCATGTTGAACACATCGAGGATGATGTTGCCGTTGTCGGTCAACACGCCTTCGCGGTACACCGGGTCGCCGCCCAGCTTCACCAATTCCCGGGCTACGTGGCTGCGGGCCATGGGGATGACTTCCACCGGCAGTGGGAATGTACCGAGCACCGGCACCAGTTTGCTGGCATCGGCGATGCAGATGAAGGTCTTGGCCACGGCCGCGACGATCTTCTCGCGGGTCAGGGCTGCGCCGCCGCCTTTGATCAGGTGCAGGTGTTCGTCGCTTTCATCGGCGCCGTCGACATAGAACTCCAGGTCGCTCACGGTGTTGAGCTCATACACCGGAATGCCGTGGCCTTTGAGGCGCGCGGCGGTGGCTTCGGAGCTGGCCACGGCGCCGTCGAACGCGCCCTTGTGCTGGGCCAGCGCATCGATAAAGCAGTTGGCGGTGGAGCCGGTGCCGACGCCGACGATGCTCTTGTCGTCGAGTTTGGGAAGGATTAAATCGACGGCGGCCTGGGCCACTGCCTGTTTGAGTTGATCCTGGGTCATGCGGGCTCCGGAACGGGCGGGGAGTTATCGAGGGCGGCGAGTATACCCCAACAAAACCTCGGGATTCGTGTGGTCGTACGGCTAAAAGCCGGGTTAGACTCCTTGGCCCTGCCCAACCCGCCCAGTGATGCTTTCCGATGCTTGAACAGTACGTCAAAAAGATCCTCACCTCGCGCGTCTACGACGTTGCCGTAGAAACCCCGTTGCAGACCGCCCGCCAGCTCTCCGAGCGCTTGGGCAACAAGGTCTGGCTCAAGCGGGAAGACTTGCAGCCGGTGTTCTCGTTCAAGATTCGCGGCGCCTACAACAAGCTGACCCAACTGAGCGCCGAAGAACGTGCGCGCGGTGTGGTCACCGCCTCGGCGGGCAACCACGCCCAGGGCCTGGCCCTGGCGGCCAAGGTGCTGGGGGTCAAGGCTACTATCGTGATGCCCAAGACCACCCCCGAGATCAAGGTCGAAGGCGTGCGCTCCCGTGGCGGCAAAGTGGTGCTGCACGGCGATTCGTTCCCGGAAGCCCTGGCCTATTCGCTCAAGCTGGTCGATGAAAAAGGCTACGTCTACATTCACCCCTACGACGATCCGCACACCATTGCCGGGCAGGGCACCGTGGCGATGGAGATTCTGCGCCAGCACCCAGGGCCGCTGGACGCGATCTTCGTACCGGTGGGCGGCGGTGGCCTGATCGCGGGTATTGCGGCATACGTGAAATACCTGCGCCCGGAAATCAAGATCATCGGCGTCGAGCCGGATGACTCCAACTGCCTGCAAGCCGCGATGGCAGCGGGCGAGCGCGTGGTGTTGCCGACCGTGGGCCTGTTTGCCGATGGCGTCGCGGTGGCGCAGATCGGTCAGCATACGTTCGACATCTGCAAGGACTACGTGGATGAAGTGATCACCGTCAGCACCGACGAAATCTGCGCGGCGATCAAGGACATCTACGACGACACCCGTTCCATCACCGAGCCGGCGGGCGCGCTGGGCGTGGCGGGTATCAAGAAATACGTGGAAACCCGAGGCGTCAGCGGGCAAACCCTGGTGGCTATCGATTCCGGCGCCAACGTCAACTTCGACCGCCTGCGCCATGTGGCCGAGCGCGCCGAGCTGGGTGAAGGCCGCGAAGCGATCATCGCCGTGACCATTCCCGAGAAGCCTGGCAGCTTCAAGGCGTTCTGCGAGGCCGTGGGCAAACGCCAGATTACCGAGTTCAACTACCGCTATCACACCGGCAGCGAAGCGCACATTTTCGTCGGTGTGCAGACGCACCCAGAAAGCGACCCGCGCAGCGCCTTGATCGCCAGCCTCACCCAGCAGGGTTTTCCGGTGCTGGACCTGACCGAGAACGAATTGGCCAAGTTGCACATCCGCCATATGGTCGGTGGGCATGCGGCCAAGGTGAGCGATGAAGTGGTGTTGCGCTTCGAGTTTCCGGAGCGGCCGGGGGCCTTGTTCAACTTTCTTAACAAATTGGGCGGGCGCTGGAACATCTCAATGTTTCACTATCGCAACCACGGCGCGGCGGATGGCCGTGTGGTGGCCGGCCTGCAAGTGCCGGCGAACGAACGTCACCTGGTACCGGCGGCCCTGGCGGAAATCGGTTACCCGTACTGGGACGAAAGCGATAACCCGGCCTACAAACTGTTCCTCGGTTGAGCGACTACGCTGATTGGGGCGGCCTTTAAGGAATACGACACATGCAAACCCTGATCACCCTCAAAGTTATCCACATTGCGGCCACTGCGGTGTTGTTGCTCTGCGGCCTGGGCCTGGCGCTGTTGGCCTGGCGCAAACGCAGCGCCGGTCCGGCGGTGGTCGTGCAGCGCCCTTGGGCGTTCGTATGGTTGCTGATGGGGGTTTGCCTGCTCAGCATGCCATTTACCGGCTGGTGGCTGGTGCACCTGGTGGGCTGGCCGTTGGGGCAGACCTGGATTCTGGGCTCCAGCCTGCTCTACACCGTGGCGGCGCTGGCCTGGTTCTGGCTGGTGGCGCGGCTCAACCGGTTGCGCAAGGGCGAGGGCGGTAGCCTGAATTTCACTTTGGTGCTAGCGGTGGTCAGCCTGGTGGGGTTTGTGGCGATTGCCGGGTTGATGGGGGCCAAGCCGGTTTAACCCGTTGGATCGTGTCGCCTGTATCGGGGGCAAGCCCCCTCCCACATTTAACCGAGTCCTTGTGGGAGGGGGCTTGCCCCGATAGCGCTATCAGCTACGCAGGGTAATCACCGGCCAACCCCGCTTCTCGGCTTCGGCGCGCAAATTCGGGTCCGGGTCGACCGCCACCGGGTTCGCCACCTGCTCCAACAGCGGCAAGTCGTTCATCGAGTCGCTATAGAAGTAACTGTCTTCCAGGCTATGCCCGGTCTCTTCCAGCCAACGATTCAAGCGCGTCACCTTGCCTTCACGGAAACACGGCACATCCGTGCTGCGTCCGGTATAGCGGCCGTTTTCCATCTCGCATTCAGTGGCGATCAGGGTGTCCACGCCCAGGCGTGCGGCAATCGGCGCCGTGACGAAACGGTTGGTGGCGGTGATGATCACTAACTTGTCGCCGGCGTCGCGGTGCTTGGCCAGCAGTTCGGAGGCGCGTGGCAGCATGATCGGTTCTATGCAGTCGCGCATGTAGTCGTTATGCCAGGCGTCCAGCTGGGCCATCTCGGTGCGGCCGAGGATTTCCAGGCAGAAGTTCAGGTAAGCGGCATTGTCCAGTTGGCCGGCCAGGTAATCCTGGTAGAACTCGTCGTTGCGAGCCTTGTAGGCCACCGGGTCGAGAATCCCGCGTTCACACAGGTAATCGCCCCAGGCGTGGTCGCTGTCACCGCCGAGAAGGGTGTTGTCCAAGTCGAATAAAGCCAGGCGCATTGCAGTTACTCGCTGAAATGTCTGTAAAAAGGCGTCCAGAATACGGTCTTTTCACAAGAGTGCACATAAGCTAAGAAGCCTCGTTGCCGCTTGCGCAAGCTTTGTGGAACAATGCGGCGACATGCGTTTGCGAGGTTGTTGCCGTGATCGACCCCGATGGTTTCCGTCCAAATGTCGGGATTATTCTTACGAATGATGCCGGACAGGTGCTATGGGCTCGCCGAATCAACCAAGATGCCTGGCAGTTTCCTCAGGGCGGAATCAACCCCGACGAAACCCCTGAAGACGCCTTGTACCGTGAGTTGAACGAAGAAGTCGGCCTTGAGCGCGAAGATGTGCAAATTCTGGCCTGTACCCGTGGCTGGTTGCGCTATCGTTTGCCGCAACGCCTGGTGCGTACCCACAGCCAACCGCTGTGCATCGGCCAGAAGCAGAAATGGTTTCTCCTGCGCCTGATCTCCAATGAGCAGCGGGTGCGGATGGATTTGACCGGTAAACCGGAGTTCGATGGCTGGCGTTGGGTCAGTTATTGGTACCCGCTGGGCCAGGTGGTGACATTCAAGCGCGAAGTTTATCGTCGCGCTCTCAAAGAGCTTGCCCCGCGCCTTTTAGCGCGCGACTGACGACGGAGTTCGACCCCGAGCCATGCTCAATACGCTGCGCAAGATCGTCCAGGAAGTTAACTCCGCCAAGGATCTCAAGGCGGCGTTGGGGATTATTGTGTTGCGCGTCAAGGAAGCCATGGGCAGCCAGGTCTGCTCGGTTTACCTGCTGGACCCCGAGACCAACCGTTTTGTGCTGATGGCCACCGAGGGCTTGAACAAGCGCTCCATCGGCAAGGTCAGCATGGCGCCCAATGAAGGTCTGGTTGGCTTGGTGGGGACGCGTGAAGAACCCCTGAACCTTGAACATGCGGCCGATCACCCGCGTTATCGCTACTTTGCCGAAACCGGCGAAGAGCGCTACGCCTCATTTCTCGGCGCACCCATCATTCACCACCGCCGCGTTGTCGGCGTGCTGGTCATTCAACAGAAAGAACGCCGCCAGTTCGACGAAGGTGAAGAAGCCTTCCTCGTGACCATGAGCGCGCAATTGGCCGGGGTTATCGCCCACGCCGAGGCCACCGGTTCCATCCGTGGCCTGGGCCGTCAGGGCAAGGGTATTCAGGAAGCCAAGTTCGTCGGCGTGCCGGGTTCGCCAGGTGCTGCTGTGGGTACGGCGGTGGTCATGCTGCCGCCGGCCGACCTCGATGTGGTGCCGGACAAAACCATCACCGACATCGACGCCGAAATCAAACTGTTCAAGACCGCCCTCGAAGGCGTGCGCGCCGACATGCGCAACCTCTCGAACAAACTGGCCACCCAATTGCGCCCCGAAGAGCGGGCGCTGTTCGAGGTGTACCAGATGATGCTTGACGACGCGTCCCTCGGGAACGAAGTCAAGACCGTGATCAAGACCGGCCAGTGGGCCCAGGGCGCGTTGCGTCAGGTGGTCAGCGATCACGTCAACCGTTTTGAAATGATGGACGATGCCTACCTGCGCGAGCGCGCCTCGGATGTGCGTGACCTCGGTCGCCGTCTGCTGGCCTACTTGCAGGAAGATCGCAGCACCAACCTGGTCTACCCCGACAACACCATCCTGATCAGTGAAGAACTGACCGCCACCATGCTCGGCGAAGTACCGGAAGGCAAACTGGTGGGCCTGGTGTCGGTACTCGGTTCGGGTAACTCCCACGTCGCGATCCTGGCCCGCGCCATGGGCATTCCGACGGTGATGGGCCTGGTGGACCTGCCGTATTCCAAAGTCGACGGCATCGACATGATCGTCGACGGCCATCGCGGCGAAGTCTTTACCAACCCCAGCGAAGTGCTGCGCAAGCAATATGCCGAGGTGGTGGAAGAAGAGAAGCAATTGGCGCTGGGCCTCGATTCCCTGCGCGAGTTGCCGTGTGTGACCCTCGACGGCCACCGCGTGCCGCTGCTGGTCAACACGGGCTTGCTGGCCGACGTGGCCCGCGCGCAACAGCGAGGCGCCGAAGGCGTGGGGCTGTACCGCACCGAAGTGCCGTTCATGATCAACCAGCGTTTCCCGAGCGAGAAGGAACAGCTGGCGATCTATCGTGAGCAGTTGGCGGCGTTCCACCCGTTGCCGGTGACCATGCGCAGCCTGGATATCGGCGGCGACAAGTCGCTGTCGTACTTCCCGATCAAGGAAGACAACCCGTTCCTCGGCTGGCGCGGTATTCGCGTGACCCTCGACCATCCTGAGATTTTCCTGGTGCAGACCCGCGCCATGCTCAAGGCCAGCGAGGGCCTGAACAACCTGCGTATTCTGTTGCCGATGATCTCCGGCACCCACGAGCTGGAAGAAGCGTTGCACCTGATCCACCGGGCCTGGGGTGAAGTGCGCGACGAAGGCGCCGACGTACCGATGCCGCCGATTGGCGTGATGATCGAAATCCCGGCAGCGGTGTACCAGGCCAAGGAGCTGGCGCGGCAGGTGGACTTCCTGTCGGTAGGCTCCAACGATCTGACTCAGTACTTGCTGGCCGTGGACCGCAACAACCCTCGGGTTGCCGACCTGTACGACTACCTGCACCCGGCCGTGCTGCAAGCCTTGCAGCATGTGGTTCGCGACGCCCATGCCGAAGGCAAACCAGTGAGTATCTGCGGCGAAATGGCCGGCGACCCGGCAGCGGCAGTGCTGTTGATGGCGATGGGTTTTGACAGCTTGTCGATGAACGCCACCAACCTGCCGAAAGTGAAGTGGCTGCTGCGTCAGGTCAACCTGAGCATGGCCAAGGATCTGCTGGCGGAAGTGATGACCATCGACAACCCGCAAGTTATCCACAGCTCGCTGCAATTGGCCCTGAAAAACCTGGGGCTGACGCGGATGATCAATCCGGCTTCGGCGAAAACCCTATAACGCTGACACCGATCAGAATTGTGAGAGGGGCTTGCTCCCTCCCACACCGGCGTTGTGGTGTGGCTAGAGATTGATCTCCACTTCGCCCAGCCGCCCGCCCTTGGGCCCGAAACTACGCTCCACCATCCACCGTGTGCCGTCGGCATTCACGATCAATGCTGTGCTGGCTCGGGTCCCATAAGTAGGGCTGGCGATAAACACGCTCGACAACAGGCTTTCAGTCGCCAGCCCCACGCCGGTATCCGGCAACTCGGCGAACGGCGCGGTCTGCGGATCACTCAACAACGCCAGCAAGGTATGCGGGTGCGGATCATCCAGCGCCTGGCTTAACGCTGCCTTGGCCTTGAGCAGCTTCGGCCACGGCGTATCCAACCCGGCATTGGACAACCCATACACTCCCGCCTCCAACCGGGCAGGCTCGGTGTGATTGGCGTTGTAATGCCACATCTCTTCCCGCGTCCCCACCAGCAGGTTGAAGCCGGCATATTCGATGGATCGGCCATTTACTTCGGCCAAATACTCGTCAATCGGCAGTGAACCACTGAGAAACCGCGCCACCAGCTCGCCGCGGGACTTACGTGCCGGCGGCTGGTGCGGATCGCGGATATTGGTCAGCGCCGCAAACCGCCCATCGGCACTCACCCCCAGCCAGGTGCCGCCGGCTTCCTGATCGCGACCGGCATACACGTGAGGCGCATCCGGCCACTGGGCCAGCGGCAGCGTAGGGCGGGCGTAGAACTCATCGCGGTTGGCCGCGACGATCAGCGGCTGGGCATGACCCGGCCGCCAGGCGAAAACGATCAAGCACATCAGGCGATCCCTTTTGTGTTTTTTGCCACTCTACTCACTCAAGCAGAAGCGTTCCATCGTCTCCAGTTGGGTCGCATGCCTTCCATCCGTTAACATGCCGGACTTGTTTCGGGGGCTCCCATGGAATTTCTGCTGTATCTGGTGCTTGGCGCCTGTGCGGGCGTGCTCGCCGGGCTGTTCGGTGTGGGCGGCGGGATCATCATCGTGCCGGTGCTGGTGTTCAGCTTCACCTTGCAGGGCTTCGACCCGCAGGTACTGACGCACTTGGCGGTGGGAACGTCCCTGGCGACTATCATCTTTACCTCGGTCAATGCCGTGCGCGAGCACCATCGGCGTGGCGCGGTGCGCTGGCCGATCTTTGTGTGGATGACCGTCGGCATCTTGATCGGCGCCGGTTTTGGCGCGCTGACCGCCGAAGCGATTTCCGGGCCGCACTTGCAGAAGATCATCGGCGTATTTGCCCTGCTGGTGGCGCTGCAACTGGGCCTGGACGTCAAGCCGAAGGCCAGTCGAACGGTGCCGGGCAAGGTCGGTCTGACCCTGGCCGGCACTGTGATCGGCTGGGCCTCGGCGATTTTCGGGATTGGCGGCGGCTCGCTGACCGTGCCATTCCTGACCTGGCGCAGCGTGCCGATGCAGCAGGCAGTGGCGACGTCGTCGGCCTGCGGCCTGCCGATTGCGCTGGCCAGTGCATTAAGTTTCATGATTCTGGGCTGGCATGATCCGCTGTTGCCCGCTCATAGTCTGGGGTTCGTGTATTTGCCGGCCCTGCTGGGCATTGCCCTGACCAGCATGGTGTTCGCGCGCTTCGGTGCACGCCTGGCGCACCGGCTGTCGCCCCGCCTGCTCAAGCGGCTGTTTGCCGGGTTGCTATTGTGCGTCGGTTTGAATTTTTTGCTGTAACGAAGGCTTAATCGCGCCCGGGCATGGTCCGGACGCCATAACGAATGATTTAACGAGGAGTCGCAATGCTGCCTTACCCGCAGATCGACCCGGTGGCCCTGGCCATCGGTCCGCTGAAAATCCACTGGTACGGGTTGATGTACCTGATCGGCATCGGCGGCGCGTGGTTGCTGGCGTCTCGGCGCCTGAACCGTTTCGACCCAACCTGGACCAAGGAGAAACTCTCCGACATGGTGTTCTGGTTGTCGATGGGGGTGATCGTCGGCGGACGCCTGGGGTATGTGCTGTTTTACGATTTGTCGGCGTATATCGCCAACCCGATGCTGATTTTCGAAGTGTGGAAGGGCGGCATGGCGTTCCACGGCGGCTTTATCGGCGTGATGATCGCGGCCTGGTGGTTCGGTCGGCGCAACGGCAAGTCGTTCTTCCAATTGATGGACTTTGTCGCGCCGCTGGTGCCGATCGGCCTGGGCGCCGGGCGCATCGGTAACTTTATCAACGCCGAGTTGTGGGGCAAGCCGACCGACGTGCCGTGGGCCATGGTATTCCCGCCGTTCAGCGACCCGGCCCAGTTACCGCGCCATCCGTCGCAGCTGTACCAGTTCGCCTTGGAAGGTGTGGCACTGTTCCTGATTCTGTATATCTTCTCGCGCAAACCGCGCCCGACCATGGCCGTGTCCGGCATGTTCGCGCTGTTCTACGGGATCTTCCGGTTTATCGTCGAATTCGTACGGGTGCCGGATGCGCAGCTGGGTTACCTGGCGTGGGGCTGGCTGACCATGGGCCAGATCCTCAGCCTGCCGATGATCCTGGTCGGCCTGGGCCTGCTGTGGTGGGCGTACAATCGCCCGCAGCCGCTGAAGAACACCGCGCTTTAAATTCGAACGCCTGGGCCCAGCCGCGCTGGGCCCAGGCTTCAACGAAACGGGTATCCACATGAAGCAATATCTCGAACTGCTGCACGACGTCGTGACCAATGGCCTGACCAAGGGCGACCGCACCGGCACCGGCACCAAGGCCGTGTTCGCTCGCCAGTATCGGCATAACCTGGCCGACGGCTTCCCGCTGCTGACCACCAAGAAGCTGCACTTCAAAAGCATCGCCAACGAGTTGATCTGGATGTTGAGCGGCAACACCAACATCAAATGGCTCAATGAAAACGGCGTGCGCATCTGGGACGAATGGGCCACCGAAGACGGCGACCTGGGCCCGGTCTACGGCGAGCAATGGACCGCCTGGCCGACCAAGGACGGCGGCACGATCAATCAGATCGACTATATGGTTCACACCCTTAAGACCAACCCCAACAGCCGTCGCATCCTGTTCCACGGCTGGAACGTCGAGTACCTGCCCGACGAAACCAAGAGCCCCCAGGAAAACGCGCGCAACGGCAAGCAAGCCCTGCCGCCGTGCCATCTGCTGTATCAGGCGTTCGTGCATGACGGTCACCTGTCGATGCAGTTGTATATCCGCAGCTCCGACGTGTTCCTCGGCCTGCCATACAACACCGCCGCCCTGGCGTTGCTGACCCATATGCTGGCTCAACAGTGCGACCTGATCCCCCACGAGATCATCGTCACCACCGGCGACACCCACGCTTACAGCAACCATATGGAACAGATCCAGACCCAGCTGGCGCGCACGCCTAAGAAGCTGCCGGAATTGGTGATCAAGCGTAAACCTGCGTCGATCTACGACTACAAGTTCGAAGACTTCGAGATCGTGGGTTACGACGCCGATCCGAGCATCAAGGCCGATGTCGCTATCTAGAGCCTGACGCTGTCCAATATGGGAGGGGGCTAGAGCCTGACGCTGTCCGAAGTGGGAGAGGGTTAGAGCCTCACGCTGTCAAATGTGGGAGGGGGCTTGCCCCCGATTGCGGTAGGTCAGCTGAAATTCCGCATCCAAGGCAAGCCCCCATCCACATTTGAACAGTGTTCGCATGAGTCAATGCCCGTGGCTCCTGCCTACGTGTGAGGGCTCGGCCTCGCTCGCCAGCACTCCGCCGTTGACCTCCAACCGCTGCAAAATCCCGCAGTGATCCCCGCCCCCACAGCGTTGGCGCAGGTCCAGCAATTGTTCCTGCAAGGCCAGCAGCCCGTCGATGCGCGTCTTTACATGCTGGATATGCTCGTCGATCAACGCATTGACGCTTTCGCACTGGTCCTGAGGGCTGTCGCGCAGGCTGAGCAGGCTGCGGATTTCCTCAAGGGTCATGTCCAGGCTGCGGCAGTTGCGGATAAACACCAGCCGTTCGCTGTGCGCCTGGGTGTACACGCGGTAGTTGGCATCGGTGCGCGCCGGGGGGGGCAGCAGGCCTTCCTTCTCGTAGTAACGGATGGTCTCCACCGGGCAGTCGGTGAGTTTGGCCAGTTCGCCGATCTTCATCGCAGCAATCTCCAAATGGGTGCTTGACCCTATAGTGGCTACAGGGTCTTTACTTGGCAACAAGCACTCTTACGGACGCCACAGCATGAGCGATTCCCACCACACCCCGCATAAACATGATCACACCCACGATCATGGCACTGAAAAACTCACGCCCGTACACAATCACGGCCACGGCGGCTCCTGCTGTTCCGGTGGCCCCGCGCCTGCGGTGGTGACACTGAGCGAAGCACCCACCGCCGGTTCGCGGCTGAGCACCTTCCGTATCGAAGCCATGGACTGCCCCACCGAGCAGACGCTGATCCAGAACAAGCTGGGCAAGCTCGCTGGCGTGCAGCAGCTGGAATTCAACCTGATCAATCGCATTCTCGGCGTCACCCATGACCTGCCGAGTACTGCGCCGATTATCGATGCGATCAAATCCATCGGCATGCAAGCCGACCCCATCGAAGAGGGCGCGCCCGCCGCTACTCCCCCGGCCAAGAAACATTGGTGGCCGCTGGCCGTGTCGGGTCTTGGGGCGTTAGGCGCCGAAGTCCTGCACTTCACCAATGCCGCGCCGACCTGGGTGATTGCCTTGGTGGCGCTGGTGTCGATCCTCAGCGGCGGCCTTGGCACCTATAAAAAGGGCTGGATCGCCCTGAAAAACCTCAATCTGAACATCAACGCGCTGATGAGTATCGCGGTCACCGGCGCGATTCTTATCGGCCAATGGCCGGAAGCGGCGATGGTGATGTTCCTGTTTACCGTGGCCGAGCTGATCGAAGCCAAGTCCCTGGACCGCGCGCGCAATGCCATCAGCGGTTTGATGCAGATGACCCCGGAACAGGCCACCGTGCGGCAGCCTGACGGCAGTTGGGTTGAACAAGAGGTTAAAAGCATCGAACTGGGCGCTGTGGTGCGGGTAAAGCCCGGTGAGCGCATCGGCCTGGACGGTGAGGTGACCGCGGGTCAATCCACTGTCGATCAGGCGCCGATTACCGGTGAAAGCCTGCCGATTGAGAAGACGGTGGGCGATAAAGTCTTCGCCGGCACCATCAATCAGGCCGGTTCCCTGGAATACAGCGTGACGGCGGCGGCCAACAACTCCACCCTGGCGCGGATCATCCACGCGGTGGAACAAGCCCAGGGCGCGCGGGCTCCGACCCAGCGCTTTGTGGACAGTTTTTCCAAGATCTACACCCCGGCTGTGTTCCTGTTCGCACTCGGCGTGGCAGTGATTCCACCGCTGTTCATGGCCGGCGCCTGGTTCGACTGGATCTACCGCGCGCTGGTGCTGTTGGTGGTCGCGTGCCCCTGTGCGCTGGTGATTTCCACGCCGGTGACCATTGTCAGTGGCCTCGCCGCTGCGGCGCGCAAAGGCATCCTGATCAAGGGCGGCGTGTACCTGGAGGGCGGTTACAAGCTCGATTACCTGGCCCTCGACAAGACCGGCACAATCACCCACGGCAAACCCGTGCAAACCGACTACCTGGCGCTGTTCCCCACTGTCGAAGACAGCGCGCCGGCCCTCGCCGCCAGCCTGGCGGGGCGTTCCGACCACCCGGTGTCCCTGGCAATCGCCAACGCAGCTGTGGATAAAAACCTGCCGACCCATACTGTGGATAACTTCGAGGCCCTGGCCGGGCGCGGCGTGCGAGGCGATATCAACGGCGAAACCTATCACCTGGGCAATCACCGCCTGGTGGAGGACCTGGGCCTGTGCTCGCCAGCGCTGGAAGAGAAACTCTTCGCCCTGGAGAAACAAGGCAAGTCGGTCGTGCTCCTACTGGACAAATCCGGCCCGCTGGCGCTGTTCGCCGTGGCCGACACCGTCAAGGACAGCAGCCGAGAAGCCATCCAGCAGTTGCATGAATTGGGCATCAAGACCCTGATGCTCACCGGCGACAACACCCACACCGCCCAGGCGATTGCGGCGCAGGTAGGTATCGATCAAGCCCAGGGCGATTTGCTGCCCACCGACAAACTCCACGCCATCGAAACCCTCTACACCCAAGGCCGTCGGGTGGGCATGGTCGGCGACGGCATCAACGACGCTCCGGCCCTGGCTCGCGCCGAAATCGGCTTTGCCATGGCCGCCGCCGGCACCGACACCGCCATCGAGACCGCCGACGTGGCGTTGATGGACGATGATCTGCGCAAGATTCCGGCATTCATTCGGTTGTCGCGGCAAACGTCGAGTATCCTCAAGCAGAACATCGCCCTGGCGTTGGTGATCAAGGCGATCTTCCTCGCGGTGACGTTCATGGGCATGGCCACCATGTGGATGGCGGTGTTTGCCGACATGGGCGTGAGCCTGCTGGTGGTGTTCAATGGCCTGCGCCTGCTGCGCAAATAGACAAGAGAGGGTGGTGTGCTGAGTGCCGAGCTGAAGGCGTTTTTTATGGTCGCCCGCCTGGGCAGCATTACCCAGGCGGCGAAAAAGCTCGGCCTGAGCCAGCCCACGGTCACCACCCAGATCCGCAACCTGGAAAGCCAATACGGCGTCGAGCTGTTCTATCGCGGCGGGCGCCGCCTCACCGTCAGCGACGAAGGCGCGCGGCTGTTGCCGATGGTCAAGACGCTGTTGCAGCAGGAAGCCGATATCGAGTTTTTCCTGCGCAACAACGGTCAGTTCCAGGGCGCACTCAGGATTGCCGCAACGGCGCCGTACTACATCCTGGATCTGGTCAAAGCCTTTCGCGAGCGCCTACCCCAAGTGGAGGTGTCGGTGGAAATCGGCAACTCGCAGCAGGTGCTCGAAGCGCTGGATGACTACCGCGTCGATGTGGCGGCGTCCTCACAGCTGCTCGACGACCCACGGCTGATACGTCGCGTCCTTGGCACCGACCCGCTGGTGCTGGCGGTGCATCGCAACCATCCCCTGGCCAAACTCGATCATGTGCCGTTGAGCGCGCTCGCCGGACACACCCTGTTGATGCGCGAGGTCGGCTCCACCACACGCCGCCTGACCGAAGACATGCTGCGCGGCGCTGGCGTGAACTACGGGCCGCTGCTGGAAATCGGCAGCCGTGAATCGATCCGCGAGGCGGTGTTGCGCAATATCGGCATCAGCATCATCGCCCGCCAGGAAGTGCCCCATGACCCGCAGCTCAAGGTGCTGACCCTTGAGCATGCGCCGCAGATTCTGGAGTATCTGTACTGCCTCAAAGAACGAAAAGGCGCTCGCCTGCCGGCGGCGTTTTTGGGGTTGGCCCAAGAAATGTCGCCAATCTAAAGCCTTGTAGTGGCTTTGGGGACCAATCGGGGGCAAGCCCCCTCCCACATGTTGAATTGTGAATGCCTTTAAGTGTGGGAGGGGGCTTGCCCCCGATTGGCGATACCCCAGCAACTCAGTTCGAAGAGTCCTACACAAATCTGCGAATACCACTATCGCCGCGTTTTGCCTTCCTGCCACAAGAGCGACGCATTGCCTGCCTAGCATGGCCTTCATCCGTTTGATGAGGTGCCACCATGAACACAGCCCTGACCCAACCCGGCGCGCCCATGAAAGTGCGCGGTATCCAGAAGCGCTTCGGTGCGTTCACCGCGCTGGACAACGTCTCCCTGGACGTCGCCGCCGGCGAACTGGTGTGCCTGCTGGGCCCGTCCGGCTGCGGCAAGACCACCTTGTTGCGCTGCATTGCCGGCTTGGAGCGCCAGGACAATGGCGAACTTTACCTGGGCGGCCGTGACGTTTCCCTGCTGCCGCCGCAGGCGCGGGACTACGGCATTCTGTTTCAGTCCTACGCGCTGTTTCCGAACCTGACCGTCGAAGCGAATATCGGCTATGGCCTAACCGGCAGCGGCCGCGACGAAGTGCGCCAGCGTGTCGGCCAGATGCTGGAGCTGGTGGGCCTGGTGGGCAGCGAAAAGAAGTACCCCGGTCAACTCTCCGGCGGCCAGCAGCAGCGGGTCGCCCTGGCCCGCGCGCTCGCGCCGGCGCCGTCGTTGCTGCTGCTGGATGAGCCGATGTCGGCCCTCGATGCCCGGGTGCGCGAGCACTTGTGCACCGAACTGCGTCAGCTGCAACGGCGCCTGGGCATCACCACCTTGATGGTGACCCATAACCAGGACGAAGCCATGTTGATGGCCGACCGCATTGCCGTGATGAACAACGGTAAGGTCGAGCAATACGCTACGCCGCAGGAAATCTACGACCACCCGGCCACGCCGTTCGTGGCGGAGTTTGTCGGCCAGGGCAACTGGTTGCCGTTCAGCCGCAACAGCATCAGCCATGCCCAGGTCGGCGGGATGACGATGCGCCTGGCCGATGACGCCGGTAGAGCCGAGTCCGGTCGGCTGTTCTGCCGCCCGGAAGCGATCAGCGTCAACCCTCCCGTGCACGAAGAAAACCTCTTCCCGGCCAAGGTCCGTGAGATCACCTTTCTCGGCAACCGCTGCCGCATGAGCTTTGAGCTGGAGCACCTGCCCGGTCATCCGCTGCTGGCCGAACTCGCCCCCGAAGCCATGCCGCGCCTGGGCGCCCAGGACATCTGGGTGGCTTTGCCGCCGCGCAGCCTACAGGTGTTTGCCTGAGATGGCCGCAGTGATGAGCTTGCCTGCGACGCGTCAGGTGTCCCGTGCCGAGTGGGGCGACCGCATTTTTGTGGTCGGCGGCAAATGGCTCTGGCTGAGCTTGCTGAGTGTCGCGGTGTTGCTGCCGTTGCTGGCGATTTTCTGGCGTGGTTTCAGCAACGAGGCCGGGCAGGGTGGCGGCCTGGTCGCGGCGCGGGAACTGCTCACCAGCGCCAACTTCCACTGGTTGCTGGGCAATAGCCTGAAAGTCTCTCTCAGCGTGGCGGCCATCGTCGTACCGCTGGCCTACCTGTTTGCCTACGCGCTGCAACGCACGCTGATCCCCGGCAAAGCGATCTGGCGCGGCTTGTCGCTGTTGCCGCTGATGGCGCCGTCGATGTTGCCGGGCATTGCGCTGGTGTACCTGTTCGGCAACCAAGGCCTGTTGCGCGGGTTGATCGCGGAAAATATCTACGGCTTCTGGGGCATCGTGCTCGGTGAAGTGATCTACACCTTCCCACACGCCCTGATGATTTTGCTGTCGGCGCTCTCGCTGGCCGATGCGCGCCTGTTCGATGCCGCCTCAAGTATGGGGGCCAGCCCGGCGCGGGCGTTTCGCAGCATCACCTGGCCGGCCACGCGCCAGGCGGTGTTCGCCGCGTTCTGCCTGGTGTTCACGCTGACCATCACCGATTTCGGCGTGCCTGTGGTGGTCGGCGGCGATTATCAGGTGCTGGCGCTGGAAGCCTACAAGGCGGTGGTCGGTCAGCAGCAGTTCGGTCGCGGTGCGTTGATCGGCATGGTGTTGCTGTTGCCGGCGCTGTTCAGCTTCGCTGTGGACGCCTGGTTGCGCCGTCGCCACGGCGATGCCATGAGCGGCCGCGCCCAAGTCTTCCGCCCGGCGCCGTCGCGCTTGAGGGACGGTTGCTACCTGGCCATCGTGCTGCTGATTTGCGCGGTGTTGCTGCTGGTATTCGGCATGGCGGTGTATTCCTCCCTGGTGAAGTTCTGGCCGTACAACCTGTCGCTGTCCCTCGCTCATTACCAGTTCGAGGACACCGCCGGCGGTGGTTGGCTGGCCTACCGCAACAGCCTGACCATGGCGCTGTGTACGGCCGTGATCGGCAGCGTCCTGATCTTCAGCGGCGCCTATCTGATGGAAAAGACCAAGGGCCAGAAGCACCTCAACCTAGCGCTGCGCATGCTCAGCTTCGTACCGATGGCGGTGCCGGGGTTGGTGCTGGGCCTGGGCTACGTGTTCTTTTTCAACCTCAACGGCAACCCGCTGCATGTGTTCTACGGGACCATGACCCTGCTGGTGGTGTGCACCATTGCTCACTATTTGACCACCGCGCAGATGACCGCCACCACCGCGCTGCGTCAGCTCGATGCCGAATTCGAAGCCGCCGCGCTGTCCCTCAAGGCGCCGCTGTACCGCCATTACCTGAAAGTCACGGTGCCGATCTGCCTGCCGGCCTTGCTGGATATCGTGCGCTACCTGTTCGTGTCGGCGATGACTACCGTGTCCGCCGCGATTTTCCTCTACAGCCCCGACACCATCCTTGCCGCCGTCGCCGTGTTGAACATGGACGACGCCGGGAACGTGGGCGGTGCGGCGGCCATGTCCACCCTGATCCTGTTCACCTCGGCCAGCGTTTCGTTGCTGCTGGCGTGGGCATCGCGCGGCGCGCTGCGTCGCTCCCAAGCCTGGCGCCAGAGCGCGCCCGGCCAATAAACAACCCTGAAGGAGGTTCCTCATGTTCAAGCCCCTGGCGCTGGTCGCTGCCGTACTCACCGCATTCAGCCTGAATGCCTTCGCCAAAACTGATCTCACCGTGTATACGGCCCTCGAAGCCGAGCAGTTGAAGACCTATAAAAAGGCCTTCGAACAGGCGAACCCCGATATCGAAATCAAATGGGTGCGCGACTCCACCGGGATCATCACCGCCAAGCTGCTGGCCGAAAAAGACCGCCCCCAAGCCGATGCCGTGTGGGGCCTGGCTGCATCGAGCCTGGCGATCCTCGACCAGCAAGGCATGCTGGACAACTACGCGCCGAAGGACCTGGACAAGATCGGCAAGAATTACCGCGACCCTGCCAACCCGCCCGCGTGGGTCGGCATGGACGTGTGGGCCGCGACAATCTGCTTCAACACCGTCGAAGCCGAGAAGCAGGGCCTGACCAAGCCGGTGAGCTGGCAAGACCTGACCAAGCCTGAGTACAAAGGCAAGATCGTGATGCCCAACCCGGCCTCATCCGGCACCGGTTTTCTGGACGTGAGCGCCTGGTTGCAGACCTATGGCGAGAAGCAAGGCTGGCAGTACATGGATGACCTGCACCAGAACATCGGCCAGTACGTTCATTCCGGTTCCAAGCCGTGCAAGTTGGCGGCTTCCGGTGAATTTCCGATCGGGATTTCCTTCGAATACCCAGCGGTGCAGTTGAAACGCCAGGGCGCGCCACTGGACATCATCCTGCCCAAGGAAGGCCTGGGCTGGGACATCGAAGCCACCGCCGTGATGAAAGGCACCGCCCACGCCGATGCGGCGAAAAAGCTCGCCGACTTCTCCGCCAGCCCCGCAGCCATGGAGCTGTACAAGGACAACTTCGCAGTCCTCGCCCAGCCGGGCATTGCCAAGCCGCAAACCGAATTGCCGGCCGACTACGAACAACGCCTGATCAAGAATGACTTTGCCTGGGCTTCGAAAAACCGCGACAGCATCCTGGCCGAATGGCGCAAGCGCTATGACGGTAAGTCGGAGAAGGTCGCGGGCCAGTAATTACTCGGGTTTTGGCTGAAGGTCCTAGCGGGGGCGAGCCACCTCCCACATTGAAAGGCATTCAAAAGGTGGGAGGGGGCTTGCCCCCGATAGCGGTCTTGAAAACAGGACATCACTACATGACACAGCACAGCGACCTACTGATTGTCGGCGCCGGCATCCTCGGCCTGTCCCACGCCTACGCCGCGGCTCGACGCGGCCTCAAGGTCAAGGTGTTCGAACGCAGCGCTACGCCCTTGGGCGCCTCGGTACGCAACTTCGGCCAGGCTTTGGTCACTGGCCAGCCACCGGGAGCGATGCTCGATCTGGCGCGGCAAAGCCGTGCTATCTGGGGGCATTGGGCTCAGGTGGCGGGCCTGCAACTCAAGCGCAACGGCGCCTACCTGTTCGCCCGCACCGAAGCGGAAGAACACCTGCTGGAAGCCTTCTGCGCCGGGCGCGCGCAGGAACACGGGTACAACGTGGAGCTGCTGCAAGGTGCGGCGATGCGCGATTTGTACGGCGGCCAGTTCCGCCATCACCGGGCCGCTTTGCATGGCCGCGACGATCAGCAACTGTATTCACGCGAGGCGCTCCCGGCGCTGATCCGCTACCTGAGGCAGCACCTGAACGTGGAATTTCACTTTTCCACCCTGGTGCGCGATGTCGAGCCGGGCCTGTTGCACAGCACCGCCGGCAGCTTTCGCGGCGAACAGATCATCGTTTGCTCCGGCCATGACTACCAAACCTTATTGGCCGAAGCGTTGGCCGAACTGCATCCGAGTATCTGCCGCTTGCAAATGCTGCGGGCGCGACCGGCGCTGAATCTGAACCTGCAGCATGCCTTGCTTACGGGGCTCAGTTGCGTGCATTACGGCGCATTTGCCGACTTACCGGAAGCGGTGGCGGTTCAGGCGCAAATCCTGCGCGAAGCGCCGCACCTGCACGAGCACGGAATTCATCTGTTGATCAGTCCTACGCCCTATGGCGAGCTGATCATCGGCGATTCCCATGATTACGGCCTGGATGCGTCGCCCTTCAACGGCGAACAGGTGGACAACTGGATGCTCGAACTGGCCGAGCAGACCCTGGGCTGTGGGATCCAGGTGGTCGAGCGCTGGCAGGGGGTCTATGGCGCGCGCGGGCCGGGACCGTTTTCTTTCGTACGGGCGGCGCCGGGGGTCAGTGCCGCGTTGATGCATACCGGCGTGGGCATGAGCGTGGGGCCGGCGCTGGGCGAGCGCAACGTCGCGGCACTGTGGGGTGAGGCGTGATGCATCCTGAACAGGTGATTGCCGAGGTGTTCGGTCTGTACGAACAGCACGGCACGGCGGACTACATCGGCGAAGCGGTGTCGCAGATCGAACATATGTCCCAGGCCGCGCAACAGGCCGTGGCCGAAGGCTTCGATGACGAAGTGGTATTGGCGGCGTTTTTTCACGATATCGGCCATCTCTGCGACCAACGTGCCGAGAGCATGGGCGGTTACGGCGTGGTCAGTCATGAGCGGCTGGGGGCGGATTACCTGCGCCGGGCCGGTTTCAGCGAACGCTTGGCCAGGCTTGTGGAATATCACGTCCAGGCCAAGCGTTACCTGACCTTCAGCCAGCCCGACTACTACGCACAACTGAGCGAGGCCAGCCGCCGCACCCTGGCGTATCAAGGCGGCGTGATGAGTGCCGTCGAGGCCCGGGCCTTCGAACAGGACCCGCTCTGCGCGGTGAGTGTGCGTCTGCGGTATTGGGATGAGCAGGCCAAGCAGGCCAACGTGCCGCTGCTCGACCTTGCATGGCTCAAAGCCAAGGCTCGGCGGTTGCTGACGGCTCAGTCCTGATCGAGGCGCTCGGCGAGGGCGTCGATCTGTTCCTGGCGCTCGGCCTGGCTCAGTTTGGCGTGAGGGTTGAGGGACGACCATTGCGGGTGGGCGCGGGCCTTATGCAGGGCGTCGGGTAATTTGCCTTCGCGCCAGGTTTTGTCCTGGGGTGTGTCGACTTTGATGCTGTGCATCGCCGCATGGCCGCGCAGGTTGAGGGCTTTGAGCAACTGGCGTTGGCGCAGGGCGAGCAGGCGCAGCACGCTGTCGTCCACGGTCAACTCGCGGTGGCCCTTGAGCTTGCCCATCAAGCGATTGCCGTAGCTGCGCGCGGTTTGCAGCGCGCCCCCAGCGATGGCGCCGGCCAGGGCGGCGGCGCCGAGGGTCAGGCCGCCGACCAGCAGGTCCACCCCCGCGCCGGCCGCCGCACCGGCAGCGATGCCTCCGCCGACGCGCACGCCGAGTTGCTTGAGGGTTTCCGGGTTGAACAGGTCGTCGCCCCAACGCCCGTCCAGCAACGGCAGATCACTGGCGGCGGCGTCCTGGGGGCGGAACCCGAACAGTTTGAGCAAGGCTTCCACACACTTTTGTTCCCGTTGGCGTACGGCCTTGCGCAGTTCGCCGATGGCGTTGTGTTCGTCCTCGCTGACCACACTGCGCCGGCACGCGGCGCAGTCGATCAGCAGCTCGGCGATCAACCGCGCCGCGCTTTGCTGGCGAGCCTGGCGCTGGGCTTGCTGATCGAGCATCAACCGCTCCAACTGCGGCCGGGCGTTTTCCAGCAGGAGCGCCAGGCTTTCATACAGACGCCGTTCGCCGTCTTCGGGCGGCGCCACGCTGTCGAAGCGCACCAGCGCATGCAAACCCAGGCGGGCCAAGGCTTCGCGCCAATCGGGCTCGCGGTGGTCGCTGCTGCTGACAAAGTTGAGCACCGGCAACAACGGCTTGCCGCAACTGGCCAGCACCTGCAACTCGTCGCGGTACTTGGCCAGCACCGGTTCGCGGGCATCGATCACGTACAGGCCGGCGTCCGAGGCCAACAGTTGGCGCAACACTTTGGCTTCTTGTTCGAAGCGTTGGCGCGCTTCGCTGCCCTCCAGGAAGCGCGCCAGGCGTGCCGGGCCGTCGAGGCGTTCACCGGGGCGGTCCAGGCGTTCCAGGTAATCGAGCAAGGCGATGGCATCTTCCAGGCCGGGCGTGTCGTACAGCTCCAGCAAGGCTTCACCGTCCACCGACAAGCGTGCGCCTTCCACATGACGCGTGGTGCTGGGGCGATGGGACACTTCGCCGAAGCCCACGTCGCGAGTCAGCGTGCGCAACAGCGAGGTTTTGCCGACGTTGGTGTGGCCGACCACGGCGAGTTTCAGAGGCTTAGTCATGACCGGTCTCCAGCCAGTTCAGCGGCGCGCAGTCGGCGAAGGGAAGATCGAGCTGTTGCAGCGCGTTGTGCCAGTCGCCCAGGCGCTCGGCGTCCAGCGCCTGGCCGGGCGGCGCTTGCAACAGCCAGACGCGGGTGGCGCTGGCGCTGCGGGCCAGTTCGGCGATCAGCGCCAGGCTGCCGCGATCCGGCGAGCGCCGAGGGTCGCAGGCGATGGCCAGGCGCGCGGGCGGGAAGCGGCTGAGTTGTTCGAGGAGTTTGTGGCGCGATTCGCGGCTGTCGAGGATGCCGGCGTTACTGACGTTGGCGGGCAGTTTGGGCGGCCAGGGGTATTGGTCGTCCAGCTCGATGGCTACCAACAGGGCGCCGGCGCTGTGCTGTTCACTGACGCCGCCAGTGACGGCGTGCAGGTGTTCGGGCGCAGCATCATTGACCCCAAGGCGCTCGCTGCTCGGCATCAGGCGTTCGCGCAGTTGGCTATAGCCGGGCAGGTTGAGGTCCAGGCGCAGGGCCGCGCGCCCGCGTTTCCAGCGCCACAGGCACAGCAGGGCGAGGGTCAGGCGCGGCAGCAGGCCGTAGACCAGCAGCACGCCGACCAGCCAGGCGGCCCAGGCTTGGCGGGCGCTCTCGATATTCAGGGCGCAATCCCCGCTGGCGCGGATCATCTCTACAGTCGGCACATTGAAGCCGAGCAGGGCAGGCAAGGTGCCCAGTGCTTGTGTCACGGCCACGAAAGTATCGGCGCCGAGGATGGTGGTTTCCCACACGAAGCCGTAGCGACGGGTGGCGAGTAATGTCAGCAGGATCACCAATGCACTGAGCAATGCCAGCAGCCACAGGCTGTTGACCAGTACGCCTACGGCCCAGCGATTGAGTTTCTGCCGTTGCAACAGCAGTAACAGGGCCGGTGCCAACTGCGCGGCCTTGGCATCGCGCGCGAATTTTTCGCTGAGCCACAGCCACAGGCGCCCGAGGCTGGCGCTATGTTCGCCGGCAAATAGCAGGCCCAAGGCCCAACTGATCAGCAGAATCAGGTTCGGGCCGAGCAGGCTGCCCAAGGCCCAGAACACGTTCACTGGCGCCAATCCGTTGCCCAGCGCGGCAAACGCCAGGCCGGCGCCGCTGACCACCGCGAATATCGCCAGCAGCACCAGGGCCAGGCGCGCGCCTTGTAACCAGCGGGTAAGGGCGACCACCAGGCCATCGCGCTCGGCCAGGTGCAAGGCGCGGCGTTGAATGCGCGTTGGCAGGTCGCCTCCGGCCGCGCGGGCCAGGCGGTTGGCTTCCAAGTCTTCGAGGTTGCCGGCGTGTTCTTCACGCAGGCGCACGGTTTCGGTCAGCCAGAGTGTGTGGAGCGAGTTCAGTGCAGTCACGCGCTGTCCTGTTGAGCAAGTGAGCCTGGAGCATAACCGCTGACTCGCGGCTCTGGTATTCTCGTCGCCATGAAAAAAACTCTCCCTCTAAGCCTGATCGCAGCCCTCGGTGAAAACCGCGTGATCGGCGTCGACAACCGCATGCCCTGGCATTTGCCGGGGGATTTCAAATATTTCAAGGCCGCCACCCTCGGCAAGCCGATCATCATGGGGCGCAAAACCTGGGACTCCCTGGGCCGACCGCTGCCGGGGCGCTTGAACCTGGTGGTCAGCCGTCAGACCGGCCTGGCGCTTGAAGGTGCGGAAGTTTTTCCGTCACTGGAGGCCGCCGTCCAGCGTGCCGAGGCATGGGCACTGGAGCAGGGCGTGGACGAGCTGATGTTGATCGGCGGTGCGCAGTTGTATGCGCAGGGCCTGGAACAGGCCGATCGCCTGTATTTGACGCGGGTGGCGTTGAGCCCGGAAGGGGATGCATGGTTTCCGGAGTTTGACCGCGGCCAGTGGACGCTGGTGTCGAATACTGAGAATGCGGCTGAGGGCGACAAGCCAGCCTACAACTTTGAAGTCTGGGAAAAAGCCTAAAAGCATCGGGGGCAAGCCCCCTCCCTCATTGATATGCACGCCAAATGTGGGAGGGGGCTTGCCCCCGATAGCGGTCTATCAGGCCTGCGCTAACTCCGCATGCTCATCCGCCTCCAATAACCCCTTATCCGTCTGTCCCATGATCTGGCTGGTAATCGCACCGGCTGTCATCGAACCGTTCACGTTCAACGCCGTGCGGCCCATGTCGATCAGCGGCTCCACGGAAATCAGCAGCGCCACCAGTGACACCGGCAAGCCCATCGCCGGCAGCACGATCAGCGCGGCAAAGGTCGCGCCGCCGCCCACGCCGGCAACGCCTGCCGAACTCAAGGTCACAATCGCCACCAGGGTCGCGATCCACAGCGGGTCCAGCGGGTTGATGCCCACGGTCGGCGCCACCATCACGGCCAGCATGGCAGGGTAGAGGCCTGCGCAGCCGTTTTGGCCAATGGTGGCGCCAAACGAGGCGGCGAAACCGGCGATGGACTGCGGGATGCCCAGTCGACGAGTCTGCGCTTCGATGCTCAAGGGAATGGTCGCTGCGCTGGAGCGGCTGGTGAACGCGAAGGTCAGCACCGGCCACACTTTGCGCAAGAAGCGCAGCGGATTGATCCCGGCCACCGACAACAGCAGGCCGTGCACCACGAACATCAGGCCCAGGGCCAGGTAGGACACCAGCACAAAGCTACCGAGCTTGATGATGTCTTGCAGGTTGGAACCGGCGACTACCTTGGTCATCAGCGCCAACACACCGTAGGGCGTGAGCTTCATCACCAGGCGCACCAGGCGCATCACCCAGGCTTGCAGGGTGTCGATGGCATTGAGCACTTTCTGGCCTTTTTCCACATCGTCCTTGAGCAGTTGCAGCGCGGCCACCCCCAGGAACGCGGCGAAAATCACCACGCTGATGATCGACGTCGGCTTGGCCCGCGCCAGGTCGGCGAATGGGTTGGCTGGCACGAACGACAGCAGCAGCTGCGGGATATTCAGGTCGGCGACTTTGCCGGCGTAATCGTTTTGGATCACTTGCAGGCGCGCCATTTCCTGAGTACCGGCCACCAGGCCCTCGGCGGTGAGGCCGAACAGGTTGGTCAGGCCGATACCGATCATCGCCGCAATTGCGGTGGTGAACAGCAGGGTGCCGATGGTCAGGAAGCTGATCTTGCCCAGGGACGCCGCGTTATGCAGGCGCGCCACTGCGCTGAGGATCGAGGCAAATACCAGCGGGATCACGATCATTTGCAGCAGTTGCACGTAGCCATTGCCGACCAGATCGAACCATCCGATGGAGGCTTTGAGCACCGGGTTGCCGGCGCCATAGATGGTATGCAGCGCCACGCCGAACACCACGCCCAGTACCAGCGCCAATAGAACCTTTTTGGCCAGGCTCCACTGAGTGCGGCGGGTTTGTGCCAGGCCCAGCAATAGGGCCAGGAACACCAGTAGGTTGAGAATCAGCGGCAGATTCATTTGAACTCCATTGTGAGGGCGCCAATCGCCTGAGCCTGCGATTGCGAACCGGGGAGCCTAACAGCTTGATAAATAATGAATTAATACCGATATGGAATGGTGACTGTCGTTTTTGGAATAAGTGTTTGACGCCCACGAGCATGGCCTTGGCGGAAACGGGACGCGTGCGGTCGTGCTCGAAGCGGGAATTGTCACAGGGATTTGCTAGCGTCGGTGTCTTTCACTCAGGGAGACAACGCCTATGAAGCTCGCGCCGACACTATTGGTATCCGCCGCATTCTGCCTTGGCTTGGCCAGCCAGGCGTTCGCCGCCACCGAGTTGAAACATTGGCCCGCCCCGGCCGCCAAGCAACTGAACGAGATGATCGCCGCCAATGCCAATAAAGGTAACTTCGCGGTGTTCGACATGGACAACACCAGCTACCGCTACGACCTCGAAGAGTCGCTGTTGCCCTACATGGAAAACAAGGGGCTCATCACCCGCGAAAGCCTGGATCCATCGCTCAAGCTGATGCCGTTCAAAGACACTGCCGACCACAAGGAAAGCCTGTTCAGTTACTACTATCGCCTGTGCGAAGTGGACGACATGGTCTGCTACCCATGGGTCGCCCAAGTGTTCTCCGGCTTCACCCTCAAGGAACTCAAGGTCCAGGTCGACGAACTGATGGCCTCCGGCAAGCCCGTGCCGGTCAGTTATTACGAAGGCGATGTGGTCAAGACGTCCGAAGTGCAGCCGCCGAAAGTCTTCACCGCCCAGGCCGAGCTGTACAACAAGCTGATGGAAAACGGCATCGAGGTGTATGTGATGACCGCCGCTTCCGAAGAGCTGGTGCGCATGGTCGCTGCCGATCCGAAGTACGGCTACAACGTCAAACCCGAGAACGTCATTGGCGTGACCACTTTGCTCAAGGACCGCAAGACCGGCGAACTGACCACCGCGCGCAAACAGATCAGCGCCGGCAAGTATGACGAGAAGGCCAACCTCGGTCTGGAGCTCACCCCCTACCTGTGGACCCCGGCGACCTGGATGGCCGGTAAGCACGCGGCGATCCTCACCTACATCGACGAATGGAAAAAGCCGGTGATCGTCGGCGGCGACACCCCGACCAGCGACGGCTACATGTTGTTCCACGATGTGGACGTGGCCAAGGGCGGTATCCACCTGTGGGTCAACCGCAAGGACAAATACATGGCCCAGCTCAACGGCATGATGGCCAAGCACGCCGCGGCCCAGGCCAAGGAAGGCTTGCCGGTGACGGCGGACAAGAACTGGGTGATCGTCAAGCCGGATGAAATCCAGTAACTGCTCAAAAATGTGGGAGGGGGCTTGCCCCCGATTGCAGTAGTTCAGTTGCAAATGTGCTAACTGGCGCGCTGGCATTGAGATTTGGCCAGGCAAAAAAAATGCCCCGCACTTGGCGGGGCATTTTTATGGGCGCAGGTCTTACAGACCGTCGAGCATCGCCTTGTTACGCACAGCACCCTTATCGGCGCTGGTGGCCAGCAGGGCATAAGCCTTCAGCGCGGTGGTCACTTTACGTGGACGTTTTTCAACCGGCTTCCAGCCTTTTTTGTCCTGCTCAACCCGGCGCGCCGCCAGTTCTTCGTCGCTGATCAACAGGTTGATCGAGCGGTTCGGAATGTCGATCAGCACCTTGTCGCCATCCTGCACCAGGCCAATCGCGCCACCGGCAGCAGCTTCCGGCGAAGCGTGGCCGATGGACAGGCCCGAGGTGCCGCCGGAGAAACGGCCGTCGGTCAGCAGCGCACAGGCTTTGCCCAGGCCCTTGGATTTCAGGTACGAGGTTGGGTAGAGCATCTCTTGCATACCCGGTCCGCCTTTGGGGCCTTCGTAGCGGATGATCACGATGTCGCCTTCTTTGACTTCGTCGGCGAGGATGCCGCGTACGGCGCTGTCCTGGCTTTCGAAGATCTTGGCGTTGCCTTCGAACACATGGATGGACTCATCCACGCCGGCGGTTTTGACCACGCAGCCGTCGAGGGCGATGTTGCCGTACAGCACGGCCAGGCCGCCTTCCTTGGAGTAGGCGTGCTCGACACTGCGGATGCAGCCGTTTTCACGGTCGTCGTCGAGGGTGTCCCAGCGGGTCGACTGGCTAAATGCGGTCTGGGTCGGGATTCCCGCCGGGCCGGCCTTGAAGAAGGTGTGCACGGCTTCGTCGTCGGTCTGGGTGATGTCCCACTTGGCGATGCCTTCGGCCATGGTCTTGCTGTGCACGGTCGGCAGGTCGGTGTGCAGCAGGCCGCCACGGGCCAGGGAGCCGAGGATCGAGAAGATCCCGCCGGCGCGGTGCACGTCTTCCATGTGGTACTTCTGGATGTTCGGCGCGACTTTGCACAGTTGCGGCACATGGCGGGACAGGCGGTCGATATCGCGCAGGTCGAAATCGATCTCGGCTTCCTGGGCCGCGGCCAGCAGGTGCAGGATGGTGTTGGTGGAACCGCCCATGGCGATGTCCAGGGTCATGGCGTTTTCGAAGGCCTTGAAGTTGGCGATATTGCGCGGCAATACCGACTCATCGTTCTCGCCGTAGTAACGCTTGCACAGCTCGACGATGGTGCGGCCGGCCTGCAGGAACAATTGCTCGCGGTCGCTGTGGGTGGCCAGGGTGGAGCCGTTGCCCGGCAGCGCCAGGCCGAGAGCCTCGGTGAGGCAGTTCATCGAGTTGGCGGTGAACATGCCGGAGCATGAACCGCAGGTCGGGCAGGCGCTACGCTCGTATTCTGCGACCTTCTCGTCAGAAGCGCTGGAATCGGCGGCGATGACCATGGCGTCCACCAGGTCCAGGCCGTGGGAGGCGAGCTTGGTCTTGCCGGCTTCCATCGGGCCGCCGGAGACGAAGATCACCGGGATGTTCAGGCGCAGGGCGGCCATCAGCATGCCGGGGGTGATCTTGTCGCAGTTGGAAATGCACACGATGGCGTCGGCGCAGTGGGCGTTGACCATGTATTCCACGGAGTCGGCGATGATCTCGCGGCTCGGCAGCGAATACAGCATGCCGTCATGGCCCATGGCGATGCCGTCGTCCACGGCGATGGTGTTGAATTCCTTGGCCACGCCACCGGCGCGTTCGATCTCGCGGGCGACCAGTTGGCCCAGATCCTTGAGGTGGACGTGGCCGGGTACGAACTGAGTAAAGGAGTTGGCAATCGCGATGATCGGCTTCTTGAAGTCGTCATCTTTCATCCCCGTGGCGCGCCACAATGCGCGGGCGCCGGCCATGTTGCGACCGTGGGTGGATGTTTTCGAGCGGTAATCTGGCATGGAGCACTCCGGGCGGCTAATCAGGTACTAAACAGGGGAGTGAGCTTCTATTGACGTCTGGAACACTCAGAAATAGCCGTGTGTCCGGAGGTTGCCTCTAACGCTGCGGGATCGCCGCGCGCCGTGGCCTTGAGCTCATAAACCCGCCGGGGGATGACTGGCGATGAATAGGGCCGATTCTACACCGCTGGCGGCTGGAGGGAATGGGCGCAAGCGTGAAGTGAGCCCTTAGGCCGCGTGCGCAGACCTTTGCTCCCTGGCGTTCAGGCCCATGCCGATACCGCTCAGAACCAGAAAGGTGATCGCCAGCACGTTCATCACCTGTTCGCCTGACTGGCTGACCAGGCTGCTGACCAAACCGCCACAGACAAAAATAATCACGTTTCCCGCCGACGCGCAGGTCCCGGCGGCCAGCGGGAATCGGCCCATGGCGCGGGAGGTTGCAATGGGGCGGGTGATGGTCGTTCCGGCGGTACAGAGGATCATCGGCAGCATCACTGTCATGACCGTCAGGCCCCACAGGTGATAGAGCGCCAGCATTAATACGCCCGCCGATGCGATCAGTCGCTGACCGGTGACGATCTGCGTATTGCCGTCCATCCACCGGTTCATCCAGCCCGCAGCGATGCCACCCAGCACGTAGGCGGCGCCATAGAGCAGCAAGACCAGGGCGAACCGATAAGGCGTAAGGCCCAATTGCTCCATCAGGATGATGGGCGACACAACGATAAAGGCGAAATGGCAACCGAAGGCTAGTGCCGAGATCAGCCAGTAGCCGACGAAACTGCGATCACGCAGCACCTGTCGGTACGCGTTCACAATCGAGAGTCGAGCATCGGAGGGCGGGCTTGGAGCGTCGAGTAGGAGCCAAGCCTTGAGGATCAATAACAGGCCAATGATGACAAACACCTGAAAGCTGCCGCGCCAGTCGAGCCAGGTCTGCAACCAACTGCCGAACAACGGTGACACGGAAATACAGATGCCGCTGGCCGTGACCATGGCAATGCGCAATCGCTCTTGTTCTTTGCCGATGAATAGATCCTGCACCAGTGCCTGGGACAGTACGAAACTGCCGCACCCGACCGCCTGGATCATTCGGAAGACCATAAACCAGGCAAAGTCCTGCGCCATGGCACAACCCGCCGAGCCCATGACGGCGACGCCCATACCGATTATCAACACACGCTTGCGCCCCAGGCGGTCGGACAGTGGTCCGACCAGCAGCAGCGACAACGATAAACCGATTGAAAACAGACTCACCGATAACGCGATATCGGCCACGGCCGTATCGAAGTAGCGAGCCATGGAGGGAAAGGAGGGCAGAATCACGTCCAGGGGAAATACGCCGAGGATCGTCATGTTCATCAGCAAGGCGATGGCGGCGGTTTTTCGGGCGGGGGAGGTCAGGTGGGTCATCGAGGAGGGCTCAGACCTTGAATGAGGGCTGAGAATCGATTTGAAGAGAGAACCCGGTCAATGCCCCATAGGGCGATTAGTGTTGTCTGAAATTTCGCAAAAAAGTGTGGGGGCGGCTGCCCCCACACATGAGCCGTTTACAAGTGAACGGTCAGGCCAGCATCAGCTATTGGGCAACAACCGGCACGTAATGCTCTTGATATACCGCGTCTCCACGATCGCCGGGTGCACCGGATGGTCCGGGCCCTGGCCGCCGCGCTCCAGCATCTGGATATTGCGGTCCAGGTGGCGGGCGCTGGTTAGCAGGATGTTTTGCAGATCGTCTTCCGGCAGGTGCATGGAGCACGAAGCGCTGACCAGGATGCCGTCCTTGCTGAGCAGGCGCATGGCTTGCTCGTTCAGGCGGCGGTAAGCGCCTTCGCCGTTTTTCATGTCTTTTTTGCGTTTGATGAAGGCCGGTGGGTCGGCGACGATCACGTCGAAGCGCTCTTCGCTGGCTTTGAGTTCCTTGAGGGCTTCAAAAACGTCGCCTTCGATGCAGGTCATTTTCTCGGCGAAGCCGTTCAGCGCGGCGTTGCGCTCCACGCCGTCAAGGGCGAAGGCCGAAGCGTCGACGCAGAACACTTCACTGGCGCCGAACGCCGCGGCTTGCACGCCCCAGCCGCCGATGTAGCTGTACAGGTCCAGTACGCGTTTGCCTTTGGCATACGGCGCCAGACGGGCGCGGTTCATGCGGTGGTCGTAGAACCAACCGGTTTTCTGGCCCTGGATCACCGGGGCTTCGAACTTCACGCCGTTTTCTTCCAGCGCCACCCACTCCGGCACCAGGCCGAACACGGTTTCGACGTAACGGTTCAGACCTTCGGCGTCGCGTGCGGCGGAGTCGTTCTTGAACAGGATGCCGCTGGGCTTGAGCACTTGGGTCAGCGCGGCGATCACGTCGTCTTTATGGGCTTCCATGGTCGCCGAGGCGATTTGCACCACCAGAATGTCGCCGAAACGGTCGACCACCAAGCCCGGCAGCAGGTCGGAATCGCCGTAGACCAGGCGGTAGAACGGCTTGTCGAACAGGCGATCACGCAGGGACAGGGCAACGTTCAGGCGGTGCACCAGCAGCGACTTGTCCAATGGCAACTTGATGTCGCGCGACAGCAGGCGGGCGCAGATCAGGTTGTTCGGGCTCATGGCCACGATGCCCAGGGTCTTGCCGCCGGCAGCTTCCAGGATGGCTTGGTCGCCTGCCTGGAAGCCGTGGAGTGGGGTGGCGGCCACGTCGATTTCGTTGCTGTAGACCCACAGGTGGCCGTTGCGCAAACGACGATCGGCGTTGGCTTTGAGACGCAGGCTTGGCAGGGACATGACGTCGCTCCGGAAAAAAGAGCGGGAGTATACCCTTTGCGCGCCGGTTCATGTGGGAGCTGGCTTGCCTGCGATGCCGACGGCGCGGTGTATCTGACGTACGGCGGCGATGCTATCGCAGGCAAGCCAACTCCCACATTGATCGGGTTTTTGAGGTGTCGGTCAGCTTTGCTTAGGGGTTAGAATCGCGGCCTAGCCCGGAGTGTGTACTTATGTCCCAAGAGCTTACCGCCGAACAGATTCAACAGGCCCTGCAAGGCATCAGCGTGCCGCCGCAGCCGCAGATCATGGTGGATTTGCAGATGGAGCAGTACATGCCCGATCCGGATCTGGACGTGATCGCGCGGCTGATCTCCCAGGACCCAGGCCTGTCCGGCGCGCTGCTGAAAATCGTCAACTCGGCGCATTACGGCCTGAGCAACAAGATCGCCTCGATCCAACGCGCGGTGAACCTGCTGGGCAGCCGTTCGGTGATCAACCTGATCAACGCTCTGTCGATCCGCGGCGAGATGAGCGATGAAACCATCGTCACCCTCAACCGCTTCTGGGACACCGCTCAGGATGTGGCCATGACCAGCCTGACCGTGGCCAAGCGCACCGGTTCTCAGGCGGTGGACGAAGCCTATGCCCTGGGGCTGTTCCACGATTGCGGCGTGCCGCTGATGCTCAAACGTTTCCCCAACTATATGGCGGTGCTCGAAGAGGCCTATGCCAACGCCGGGCCGGACTGCCGCGTGGTCGATACCGAGAACAACGCGTTCAATACCAACCATGCGGTGGTGGGTTACTACACCGCCAAGTCCTGGCGTTTGCCGGAACATGTGACCGACGCGATTGCCAACCACCACAACGCCCTGGCGGTTTTCAGCGATGAGTCCTCGCGCAATGCGCCGCTGAAGAACTTGTTGGCGATCCTGAAAATGGCCGAGCACATCTGCGCGTCCTATCGGGTGCTGGGCAACCAGTCGGTGGACCATGAGTGGAACGCCATTGGCCACCTGGTGCTCGATTACGTAGGCCTGTCGGACTACGACTTCGAGAGCATGAAGTTGTCGATCCGCGAATTGGGCGCGAACTGATTTATTACCCAAGAGGCGTACATGCCCGAGTTACCTGAAGTCGAAACCACCCGACGCGGGATCGCACCGCACCTGGAGGGGCAGCGCGTCAGCCGTGTGGTGGTGCGCGAGCGGCGCCTGCGCTGGCCGATTCCCGAAGACCTGGATGTGCGCCTCTCCGGGCAGCGCATCGTGCTGGTGGAACGGCGTGCCAAGTACCTGTTGATCAATGCCGAAGTGGGCACCCTGATCAGCCACTTGGGCATGTCCGGTAATTTGCGTCTGGTGGAAACCGGCATGCCGGCGGCCAAGCATGAGCATGTGGACATCGAACTCGAATCCGGCCTGGCCCTGCGCTACACCGACCCGCGGCGTTTCGGCGCGATGCTCTGGAGCCAGGACCCGCACAACCACGAGCTGCTGCTGCGCCTGGGGCCGGAACCGTTGACCGACCTGTTCGACGGCGAGCGCCTGTTTCAACAGTCGCGCGGCAAGTCCATGGCGGTCAAACCGTTCATCATGGATAACGCGGTGGTGGTCGGTGTGGGCAATATCTATGCGACGGAAGCGTTGTTTGCGGCGGGGATCGATCCGCGTCGCGCGGCCGGCGGCATTTCACGCGGGCGTTATTTAAAGCTCGCGATCGAGATCAAGCGCGTGCTGGCGGCGGCCATCGAGCGCGGCGGCACGACATTGCGGGATTTCATTGGTGGCGACGGGCAGCCGGGGTACTTCCAGCAGGAACTGTTCGTCTACGGCCGAGGCGGCGAGGCGTGCAAGGTCTGCGGGACTGAGCTGCGCAATGTGGTGCTGGGGCAGCGGGCCAGTGTGTTTTGCCCCAGGTGCCAGAGCTGATTGCTGGGTGATGGCTGGTATCGCTATCGGGGGCAAGCCCACTCCCACAGTTTGTGAATACATTCAAAAAATGTGAGAGGGGGCTTGCCCCCGATAAGGCCCTAACAGGCACTAAATAGGCTCAATTCTTACCGGTAATCTTCCGGTACTTATCCATCAACTGCTCTTGCGTCTCCGGATGGGCTTCATCCAGCGGAATGCAATCGACCGGGCACACCTGCTGGCATTGAGGTTCGTCGTAATGGCCGACGCACTGGGTGCAGAGGTTGGGGTCAATCACGTAGATCTCTTCGCCTTGAGAGATTGCAGCGTTCGGACACTCGGGTTCGCAGACGTCGCAATTGATGCAATCGTCGGTGATGATCAGGGACATGGAAACTCCTGCCAGGGCCGTCAGCCAAGGCATCTGAAAACGAATGCGCGCAATTGTGCCGCATTGACGCCCGCAGTGCGAGCAGGCGCCGATTGAGCGGTCTTACTTCTTGAAGCGCAGCGTCAGCGCATCGGCCACGGCCGGATGCACGAACTTGGTGATATCCCCGCCCAATGCCGCGATTTCTCGGACCAACGTCGAGGAAATAAACGAATAACGCTCCGACGGCGTGAGGAACAGGCTCTCGACATCCGGCGCCAGTTGGCGGTTCATGTTGGCCAGTTGGAATTCGTATTCAAAGTCCGACACCGCACGCAGGCCACGCAAAAATACATTGGCGTTCTGCTCTTTGGCGAAGTGCGCCAACAACGTGGAGAAGCCGACGACTTCCACGTTAGGCAGATGCTTGGTGACCTCTCGCGCCAGATCCACGCGCTGTTCCAGGGGAAACAGCGGGTTTTTCTTGGGGCTGGCAGCGACCGCGATGATCACATGGTCGAACAAGCGAGAGGCGCGTTCGACCAAATCGCCATGGCCTTTGGTAATCGGGTCGAAGGTACCTGGGTACAACACTCGGTTCATCGCGTCGTCCTGGCGGAGTCCGTTGGGGAACCGGATGGTATCGCAGCCTTCCCGGTCGGCCAAGTCGACTTACGTAGATAAATGCCGTGAATCCTAGGTGTTTTCACGCCGTTTTCAGACGTTCGGCCAATGAAGTCGCCAGTTTCGCGGTCAATCCATACACCGACAATTGCGGGTTCGCCCCGATGCTGGTGGGGAATAATGAGCCATCGTGGATGGACAGATTGCGCAATTGGTGATGACGGCCAAGGCTGTCGGCCACGGCCATTTTGGGGTCTTCACCCATGGCGCAACCGCCCATCACGTGGGCGCTGCCCAGGCAGGTGCGGTGCAGTTCCAGGTTGAGGCCCTCGATCAGCGTGCGGGCTTCGGCCAGGGTTTTCACATAGCGTGCATCGTGATGCAGCGGTTTGACGGACTTGGCGCCCGCCGCGAACTGGATCTCGGCCATGCTCTGGAAGGCCCGGCGTAGACCGTCCCAGGCGTAGTCTGAGACCTGATAGTCAAGCACTGGCGTGCCGTCGCCGCGCAGTTCCACATTGCCGCCCGGGCTGTCAGGGTGGAAACCGTCGCGCAGCAACGCCAGCATCGCGTGGGTATTGGGCAACTGGCTCATATCCAGCGCATTCTGTGTGCCATAGCCGCCCAGCAGAGTGCTGGCCAGCGCCGGATGCAGCGGTGGCGCTTCGAGTTTGTAGGACATTTTACCGGTAGTGCCATCCTGCCATTGGAAATGGTCGGAGTAGATCGACTGCGGCGCGCCGTAGAACGGGTTGATCACCTCGTCGAACAGCGCCGCGGAGAAATTCACCAAGTGCAGAAAGGTCCGCTTGCCCAGCCGCGAATGTGGGTCCGGCGCGTCCGAACGCATTAGCAACGCCGGGCTGTTGATGCCGCCCCCGGCCAGTACATAGTGTTTGGCGTTGACCGTGATTTTGCGCCCTGTGGGTGCTACGCAGCGGGCGTCCATCGCCATGCATTCCAGGCTGCTGACGGTGTCGCCGCGGTATTTGAAATGCTCGGCGCGCGCCAGGTAGAGCAGCTCCCCGCCGCGTTCCAAGGTGGAGGGGATGGTGGTGACCAGCATCGATTGCTTGGCATTGACCGGGCAGCCCATGCCGCAATAACCCAAGTTAAAGCAGCCACGCACGTTGCGCGGGATCACATGCCAGCTGTAGCCGAGTTTTTCGCAGCCCTTGCGGATCACATCGTTGTTGGGGTTGGGCGGGACGGCCCACGGGGCGATGCCCAGGCGTTGCTCCATTTTTTCGAACCACGGCGCCATCTCGGCGCTGCTGTGGCCCTTGACCGCATATTCGCTGGCCCAGTGGGAAAGGGTCGCGTCCGGTGTACGAAAACTGGAGGTCCAATTGATCAGTGTCGTACCGCCCACCGCGCGGCCCTGAAGGATGGTGATCGCCCCGTCCTTGCTCATGCGGCCAATGCCTTCCTGATACAGGCTGGTGTAGGCCTCGTCCTCAAGCAACTTGAAGTCGCTGCTGGTCTTGAGCGGGCCTTCTTCGATCAGCAGCACCTTGTAACCGGCCGCGCTGAGGATTTCAGCAGTGGTGCCGCCCCCAGCGCCGCTGCCGATGATCGCCACGTCGGCTTCCAGGGTCAGGTCTTGATCGAGGGCGCTGCCATTGTGGGTTTTCCAGCCACGGGCCAGGCCTTCGCGGAACAGATCGGGTACGGGCATCAGGGTCGTCTCTTGTTTTTATTGTGGGGGATGCGGATCAGATCTTCGGCGGCCCGGGGTAGCCGCAATGGGCCCAGGACACCGGCTGGAAGTACCAGGCCATGATCACCAGCTTGAGCAGCGAGCCCTGGCCCATGCGGAGCAGGTTCAGGTAACTGTTTTCCCAGCGCTGCAGAAAGTGGCGGATCTGTTCAGCGCTGGCGTTTTCCCAACTGCCCCAGATTCCGGTGAGCGGGCCGCGAGTGAGGCCCAGGCTCAGCACATCGAACAATTGCTGGGTGAGCTTGAACATTTCCGGCGACAGGTGCTGCAGACTGAAGTCGAGTTTTTTCAGAGTGCCGTCGATGCCGCTGGCGACCGCCTGGGCACTGGCCACGCCCTCCAATAAGACAGGGATCACCGCGCGCAAAAACGGCAGATCGCTGTTGCGCAGCATGGCAAAGCCGCTGGCCGGAGTGCTGCTGGAGCAGCCACTGAGGCTGGCGCCCAGCCCTGCTGTGGCCAGGAAGGCACTGGCGCACAGGCCGATTTTCAAGACGCCGCGCCGTGACAGCGCGGGGGAATCCGTGAGGCTAGGGTTCATTGTTGTTATCCCGTAGGTGGCGGAATCAGCGGACGAACAGCTTCTGGATCAACTTCTGTATGGCCTTGCCGTAGGGCGGGTAGATCAGCTTCGCCGCGTTCAGACGTTGCTTGATCAGCACCCCCTTGGCCTTGCTGAACGTCAGGAAACCTTCGTGACCGTGGTAGTGGCCCATGCCCGAGGGGCCGATGCCGCCGAACGGCATATCGTCCTGGGCGACGTGCAGCAGGGTGTCGTTCAGGCACACGCCACCGGAATGGGTTTCGTGCAGCACGCGCTGTTGTTCGCCCTTGTTGTAGCCGAAGTAATACAGCGCCAGCGGGCGAGGCCGTTGGTTGATGTAGGCAAAGGCCTGATCGATGCCGCGATACGGCACGATCGGCAGCACCGGACCGAAGATTTCGTCCTGCATCACGGTCATGTCGTCGCTGACGTTAAGGAGCAGGCTGTGAGGCATTCGTCGCGCCTGGCCTTGGTCGTACAGCGGAATCAGGGTGGCGCCCTTGTCTGTGGCGTCCTTGACGTAGGCGTTGAGCCTGGCCAGTTGTCGCTCATTGATAATCGCGGTGTAGTCCGGGTTGTCGGCCAGCGTGGGATAAAACCCGCGAACGGCGTTGCTGTAAGCCTCGACAAACCCCTCGACGCGGTCTTCTGGCACCAGCACGTAATCCGGCGCCACGCAGGTCTGCCCGGCGTTCAGCGCTTTGCCGAAGGCGATGCGTTCGGCTGCGTCCTTGAGCGGTACATCCGTGGAAACGATGGCGGGCGATTTGCCGCCCAGTTCCAGGGTCACCGGCGTGAGGTGTTCCGCCGCCGCGCGCATTACATGCTTGCCGATACTGGTGGCGCCGGTGAAGAGCAAGTGATCGAAGCGCAGCCGGGAAAACGCGATCCCCATATCGGCCTCGCCGAGCACCACGCACACCAGGTCTTCGGGGAAAATTCTCGCCAGCAACGTCTTGAGCAGTTGCCCGGTGGCCGGCGTGGATTCACTGAGCTTGAGCATGACCCGGTTACCGGCCGCCAACGCGCCGACCAACGGGCCGATGGCCAGGTACAGCGGGTAGTTCCACGGCACGATGACGCCCACCACTCCCAACGGCTGATAGATGACTTTGGCTGACGCCGGTTGGAAGGCAATGCCTACGGCGCGTCGGGAGGGTTTCATCCAACGCTTGAGGTGTTTGCTGGCGTAGTGAATGCCATGCAGGCTGGGCATCAGTTCGGCGAAGAGGGTTTCGTCGGCACTGCGGTGGCTGAAGTCCTGGCTGATCGCATCGATCAACGCCTGGCGTTCATTGCTGAGCAGATCCCGCAGGGCTTTGAGCCATTGTTGACGCTGCGCAGCCGGCGGCATGGGATTGGCAGCGTAGGCACGCTGCTGTGCGTCGAACAGACCCTGGAGTTGATCCAGTGCCTGAGAATCTTGCAGGTAGGCAACGTTGGCAGACATGGCGCAGTACCGGTTGTTATTGGTCTGCGTGGATTTTTAGAGTCATTACTCTAAATTGTCAAATAACATTGCAGCAACATGATGGATTTATCCAGGCCGGGATAGCCCGTAAGATGCTCCATCCCGTGTATAGAAGCTGATCCCCTATGGCACCACGAGTAAAGACCAGCGAGCGCATTGTGCAAACCAGCCTGGAGCTTTTTAACCAGCAGGGCGAGCGCAGTATCAGCACCAACCATATCGCCGCCCATATGGAAATTTCGCCGGGCAACCTGTACTACCACTTCCCCAACAAGCAGGCGATCATCGCCGTGCTGTTTCGCGAGTACGAAGCGCTGGTGGACAGTTTCCTGCGTCCGCCCCAAGGGCGTGCGATGCAGGTGGAGGATAAGCGTTTCTACCTGCAAGCCGTATTGGCCGGCATGTGGCGCTATCGTTTCCTGCACCGCGACCTTGAGCACCTGCTGGAAAGCGACCCGGAATTGGCCACTGGCTATCGGCGTTTTTCCCAGCGTTGCCTGATCCAGGGCGGCGCTATCTACCAGGGGTTTGTCGATGCCGGCATTCTCAATATGGACCCGGTGCAAACCGAAGCCCTGACCCTGAATGCCTGGATTATCCTCACTTCCTGGGTGCGTTTTTTGTGCACCACCAATGAGAATTCTGCCCATCTGAGTGCCGAAGCGATCAAGCGCGGGGTGTACCAGGTGCTGGTGCTGGAGGCCGGCTTCGTCACGCCCCAGGCGAAAGACGCGGTGGACGCACTGTTCAAAGAATTTTACGTGCCGTTGAATCAGGCACTGGAAGAAGTGAAGTAGGCCCTTTCTCGAATCTGTTTACAGGAGTCCGCCATGCCGCTTGCCCAACTGATCAGCCCCCAGCAATTGGCCGAGCGCCGCAAGGCCGGAGGTTTGGTAATCCTGGATTGCCGTTTCGCCCTGGAAGACCCGGAATACGGGCGTTGCAGCTATGCCGAAGGCCATATCGAGGGCGCGCAATATGCCGATCTTGAGCGCCACCTCAGCGGTCAGGTGGTAAGAGGCGTGACCGGCCGCCACCCTTTACCGGCGGCGGACACCTTCGCCGAGCAACTGCGGGCCTGGGGCATCAGTGCCGACACTGATGTCGTGCTGTACGACGACGGCCCCGGCGCTTATGCCGCGCGGGCATGGTGGCTGCTGGCCTGGCTGGGCAAGCGCGACGGCGTATCCATTCTGGATGGCGGCCTCAAGGCTTGGCACAGCGCCGGGTTCCCATTGAGCCTTGGCGTGCCGGTAACCGAACCTGGGAGCTTTGTCGGCCAGCCGGACAATCATCTGCTGCTGGACGCCGAACACCTGCAAGAACGCCTGGGCCAGCCGGGCATGACCTTGATCGATGCCCGCGCCCCCGCGCGTTTTCGCGGCGAAGTCGAACCCATCGACCCAATTGCCGGGCATATTCCCGGTGCGCAGTGCGCGGCATTCAATGAAAACCTCGGCAGCGACGGGCGCTTTCTGCCGGCCGAACAACTCAAGCAACGCTTCGCTGCGCAGTTGCAGGGGCGCTCGCCGGAAGAACTGGTGGCCTATTGCGGTTCGGGAGTGACGGCGTGCCACAACCTGTTCGCCCTGAGCCTGGCAGGTTATCCACTGGGTAAGTTGTATGCGGGGTCGTGGAGCGAGTGGATCACCGATTCGAAGCGGGCGATTGCTACGTGCGATTGATCGCCCACTCGTTTAGCCGTGCTGGGCCAATAGCCATTGAGGGATTCGACGCTCCAGGTAGTAGCCGGGGCGTTTCAGTGAGCCATCGACAAAGCCCACATGGCCACCTTTGGTCGTTAGCTCAAACTCGGTGCAATCCGATAGCTCGCTGGCCTCAGGCAAGCTATGGGCAAACACGAACGGGTCATCGGCGGCCTGGATAATCAGGGTTGGGGTGCGGATGCCGCCCAGATAGTAACGGCTCGACGCGCGGCGGTAATAATCCTCGGCACTCAGAAAACCGTGCAGCGGCGCGGTGACCCGGCCGTCGAAGTCCCAAAACGTGCGCATCTTCTCCAGCGAGCCGAGGGCCTCCAGGGTTTTCAATCCCTCCACCTGGCCATCCTGTAGGAAGCGGCGTTGCTTGAGGCGGATATACGTGAGCATTTCGCGCATGAAGTGCTTCTGATACACCCGCGAAAACCCCAGCCCGATGCGATCGGCGCACTGATCCAGGCGAAACGGCACCGACACCGCCGCTGCGCCTTGCAGGCCGGACATTTCCCCTGTTTCCCCTAAATGCTTGAGCAACACGTTGCCACCCAGGGAGTAACCCACCGCGTACAAGGGCGCCAACGGTCGCTTGGCGCGCAGGTGCGTAATGGTCGCCGCGAGGTCTTCGCTGGCGCCGGAGTGATAGCTGCGCGCTAACAGGTTCGGCTCGCCGGAGCAGCCCCGCCAGTTCAGCGCGACGCTGGCCCAGCCCTGGCCGGCGAGGACTTTCTGCAAGCCCGCGACATAGGGGGAGTTGGATGAGCCGGTCAACCCATGCAGCACCAGCACCAGCGGCACGTGTGCGTCGTGAGGGCCGTGCCAGTCAAGGTCGAGAAAGTCGCCGTCTTCCAGCCATAGACGCTCGCGTTGGCGCTCAATATGGGTTGTGGGGCGCAACAGCGGCCCCCACAGTGTTTGCAAGTGGGGGTTGCCGAGGCCGAAGGCGGGGGTAAACAGGTCGGAGGTCGGTGTCATGAAACTCTCAGTCTGTGGCGAGCCTGCCCGCCACAAGAATCCGCGTGCTGAAAAGCATTAAGCGCCGCTTTCGACCAACCGATGCCACAACGCGTAAAACACCCGTCCGGATTTTTGCTCCCGATGCAGGCGCCATGCGCCAGGCAGGCCCAGGGTAGAGGGTGCGGTTTCGCTTTCAGTGTAGATCCACGCATCGGCTGCCAGCCATTGGCGTTCTTCCAGCAGCGCGCACACGGTGGGCAACAGGTTCTGGTTGAACGGTGGGTCGAGGAATACCACGTCATATTCACTGGCGGGCTGGGTTTCCAGATAGCGCAGGGCGTCGGCGGTTTGCACCTGACCATTGGTGCAGCGCAGGGTGCCCAGATGCTCCTTGAGGCTGGCCACAGCGACGTTGCTGGCGTCCAACGCCTGGGCCTGGGCGGCGCCACGGGACAACGCTTCCAGGAACAACGCGCCACTGCCGGCGAACGGGTCCAGCACCTTGGCCCCGCCGATGTAGGGTGCGAGCCAGTTGAACAGGGTTTCGCGCACGCGATCCGGTGTTGGGCGCAGGCCCACCACGTCGGGGAAGCTCAGCTTGCGGCTGCCCCACTCACCGCCAATGATGCGCAGTTGGCCCACACCGTTATGTACGTTGTGGACAGGTTTTTTCGGGCGAGATGAACTGGCCATTAATGCTCCGGGACCCCGAGCGGCTGCTCGGCGGGTTTATCAGTAGGGGGCGGTAGTGGCTTCTGCGCAATGGTCGGGCCGGCGGTCACGATGACCATCTTGTCGGCGCTCAAGTGTTTGTTCAGCGCAGCCTTGACCTGCTCTACGGTCAAAGCCTGGGATTGTTTCATGAAATCCTCCAGATAGCTCAGCGGCAGATTGTAGAAACCCATCGCCCCCAGCTGGCCGACGATATCGGCATTGCTCGCGGTCGAGAGCGGGAAGCTGCCGGCCAGCTCGCGCTTGGCGTCATCCAGCTCCTTCTGGGTCGGGCCGGTCTTGAGGTAATCGGCCAGTACCTGTTCCACCAGGCGCAGGGTGCCGCCGCTCATTTCGGCGCGGGTCTGCAGGTTGATCATGAACGGGCCACGCACCTGCATCGGCGAGAAACCGGAGTACACGCCATAGGTCAGGCCGCGCTTCTCGCGTACTTCGCTCATCAAGCGTGTGCCGAAACCGCCGCCACCGAGGATCTGGTTGCCCAGGGACAAGGCTGCGTAGTCCGGGTCGGCGCGGTCGATGCCCAGTTGGGCGAACAGCAGGTGAGTCTGCTTGGAAGGGAACTCGATATGGCTCAGGCCGGCCTTGGGCTCGGTGGGCTGGGCGATTTTCGGCAGGGCAGGGCCCTTGGGCAGCGAGGCGGACACCTTGGCGGTCATGGCTTCGGCTTCGGGGCGGGACAAGTCGCCCACTACCGCAATCACCGCATTGCCGGCGGCATAAGCTTTGGCGTGAAAGGCCTGCAACTGCGCCAGGGTGATTTTCGGCACGCTTTCTGGCGTGCCTTCACTGGCATGGGCATACGGATGATTGCCATATAGACGCTTGAACAACTCAAGGCTCGCCAGTTTGGCGGGGTTCTGCTTCTGATACTCGAAGCCGGCGAGGATCTGGTTCTTGATGCGCGCCAGGGAATCGGCCGGGAAAGTCGGTTGACCGATCACCTGATCGAATAGCGCCAGGGCGGCATCGCGCTTGGCACTGTCGCTGAGGCTGCGCAGGGATACCAGCGCCATGTCGCGGTAGGCGCCATTGCCGAAGTCGGCACCCAGGCCCTCAAAGCCACTGGCGATCTGGCTGACATCCTTGCCCGGCACGCCTTCGTTAAGCATTGCGTTGGTCATCAACGCCAGACCTGGCACGTCGCCGTCCTGGCTGCTGCCGGCGGCGAACAGGATGCGCATATCGAACATAGGCAGTTCATGGGCTTCGACGAACAGTACCTTGGCGCCTTCGGCAGTGGTCCATGTCTGCACATCCAGCTTGCGGTTGGTCGGCGCCTTGCCGTCCAGTTCTGCCAGGGATTGCAGCTTGTTGGCCGATTGCGCTTGATCCAGCGCCTGGCTGGCAACCGACTCGCTGGGCCGCAGGAAGTACACGGCGCTCGCGGCGATCAAGGTAACGGCGATCAAGCCGGGCAGAATCAGACGGCTGCTTTTGCGATCACTCATGAGCGGTCTCCTCGGGCAGAACATGGGCGACGCTCAAACGTTCGCGGGTGAAGTAGGTGCGGGCGGCTTTCTGGATGTCTTGCGGGGTCACGCTTTGCAGGTCGGCGAGTTCGCTGTCCATGAGTTTCCATGACAGCCCCACCGTCTCCAGGGAGCCGATGGCCGTGGCCTGGCTGGTGATGGAGTCCCGCTGATAGACCAGGCCGGCGATGACCTGGGCACGGATGCGTTCCAGTTCTTCAGCGGTCGGCGGTTTGGCTTTCAATTCGTCCAGCAGGCGCCACAGGCCGGCCTCGGCTTGGGCGATGGTCTTTTTCTTCTGCTGGTTCGGCGTGGCCGAGAGGGTGAATAGGGTGTCGCCACGGGTATAGGCGTCGTAATTGGTAGAGGCGGCGGATACCAGCTCTTCGCCACGTTCCAATTGCTCGGAAATACGCGCGCTATAGCCGCCATCCAGCAGAGCCGAGATCAGGCGCAGGGCCTGCACCGAGCGTTTGTCCTCGGCAGTGGCGAGGCCGGGTACGTTAAAGCCGAGGATTACGCTTGGCAGTTGGGTCTGCACGCGCATTGTCAGTAGGCGCTCGCCGGGTTCGGCCAGCTCCATGGGGATCTTGGCTGGTGGCACGTCACGTTTGGGGATCGGGCCGAAGTAGCGCTGGGCCAGGTTCTTCACCTCGTCCGGAGTCACGTCGCCGACCACCACCAGGGTAGCGTTATTGGGCACATACCAGGATTGGTACCAGTGACGCAGCTCTTCGACCTTCATGCGCTCCAGGTCTGCCATCCAGCCGATGGTCGGCGTGTGGTAACCGCTGGCCGGGAAAGCCATCGCCTTGAAGCGTTCGAAGGCTTTGGACATCGGGTTGTCGTCGGTGCGCAGGCGGCGCTCTTCCTTGATCACCTCGATCTCGCGGCTGAATTCGTCGGCCGGCAAGCGCAGGCTGGCCATGCGGTCCGCTTCCAACTCGAAGGCCACGCCCAGGCGGTCGCGGGCCAGCACTTGGTAGTAGGCGGTGTAGTCATCGCTGGTAAACGCATTTTCTTCGGCGCCGAGGTCGCGCAGGATCAGCGAGGCTTCGCCCGGGCCGACCTTGGCGCTGCCCTTGAACATCATGTGCTCCAGAGCGTGGGACAAACCGGTCTGGCCCGGGGTTTCATAGCTTGAGCCGACCTTGTACCAAACCTGGGAAACCACCACCGGCGCGCGATGGTCTTCGCGTACGACCACCTTGAGGCCGTTATCGAGGGTGAATTCATGGGTCGGTTGTGGATCGGCAGCCAAGGCTGAAAGAGGCAGACAAACTGTGCTGAACAGCAGGCCTGCGGCGCGGCGGGCGAGAGCATTCATTCGTTTTTTAACCTGTTGGGCGGCCCGCTTGGTCTTAGCGTCGGCGGGCGAGGAGGTGCTAGGATACTGATCCGATTTAACGACGGCCACGGCTATCAGGCTCGGGGTGTTTACGACGCCTCGTATGTAGCCGTAGGAAACATGGAATAAGCAGTGGTTTTCCCTGAAGTTATTCTATTTTTCGCCGATTATGTGTCGCTAAAGCCCTGTATTGAATCGTTTTCCTGAGGCTTTATTTGGCCTTACAAAATGTTGCGCATGAACAAGCGGGCGTTAAAGCAGTCTGTTCTGCATCGAATTTTATTTACCGAGGCGCCCTGGCGCGTCGCTACTTTGAGATAGCCGTCCTCCATGTTTGGTTCCAACGACGACAAGAAGACCCCAGCTGCGGCTGGCGAGAAAAAAGGCCTGTTCGGATGGCTGCGCAAAAAGCCGCAGGAAACCGTCGTCGAACAGCCCCAGGTTCAACCTGAGCCTATTCCCGAGCCTCTTATAGAAGCCGCACCGGTTGCCGAGACACCGGCGCCCGTGGTGTTGCCTCTGGCCGAGCCGGTATTGCAGCCGGTGGTCGAAGCGGCGCCAGAGCCAGAGCCAGAGCACAAGCCGTGGCCGGAACTGCCGGTGGCCGAGGAGCCTGTTGCGCTGGTCGACGATGTGCAGGCTGAGCATGTGGTGCCGCCGATTCCGCCGGTGATCGAGCCCGAGCTGCAACCTGTGGTCGTCGAGCCGACGCCCGCTGCGGTGCCAGTGCAGGAGGTCGCGCCTGCGGTCATCGCCCCGGCGCCCGCCGAAACCAGCAAGACCGGTTTCTTTGCCCGCCTCAAGCAGGGCCTCAGCAAGACCAGCGCCAGTATCGGCGAAGGCATGGCTAGCCTGTTCCTGGGCCGAAAGACCATCGATGACGAATTGCTCGAAGACATTGAAACCCGTCTGCTGACCGCTGACGTCGGCGTCGAAGCCACTGCGGTGATCATCCAGAGCCTGACCCAGAAGGTCGCGCGCAAACAGTTGACCGATGCCGACGCGCTCTACAAGTCTCTGCAGGCCGAACTGGCAGCGATGCTCAAACCGGTCGAAGCGCCGCTGGTGATCACGCCGAACAAGCCGTTCGTGATTCTGGTGGTAGGCGTCAACGGCGCCGGTAAAACCACCACCATTGGCAAGTTGGCCAAGAAGCTGCAGTCGGAAGGCAAAAAAGTCATGCTCGCCGCCGGCGACACCTTCCGCGCCGCCGCCGTGGAGCAACTGCAAGTCTGGGGTGAGCGCAATAAGATCCCGGTTATCGCCCAGCACACCGGCGCCGATTCTGCGTCGGTAATCTTCGATGCTGTGCAGGCCGCCAAGGCCCGCAACATCGATGTGCTGATTGCCGATACCGCCGGTCGCCTGCACACCAAAGACAACTTGATGGAAGAGCTGAAAAAAGTGCGTCGCGTGATCGGCAAACTCGATGCCGACGCGCCCCATGAAGTGCTGCTGGTGCTGGACGCCGGCACGGGCCAGAACGCTATCAGTCAGGCCAAGCAGTTCAACCAGACGGTGCAATTGACCGGCCTGGCCTTGACCAAGCTCGACGGCACGGCCAAGGGCGGCGTGATCTTCGCCCTGGCCAAACAGTTCGGGTTGCCGATTCGCTATATCGGTGTCGGTGAGGGTATCGACGACTTGCGCACCTTTGAAGCCGAACCCTTTGTCCAGGCACTGTTTGCCGAGCGGGAGCGTTCATGATTCGATTCGAACAGGTCGGTAAACGCTATGCCAACGGGCATGTCGGCTTGCATGAGCTGAGCTTTCGAGTGCGTCGCGGCGAATTCTTGTTTGTGACCGGCCATTCGGGCGCGGGCAAAAGCACCCTGCTGCGCCTGCTGCTGGCCATGGAACGCCCGACCACCGGCAAGCTGCTGTTGGCGGGCCAGGATCTGGCCACCATCAGCAATGCGCAGATTCCTTTCCTGCGCCGCCAGATCGGCGTGGTGTTCCAGAATCATCAGTTGCTGTTCGATCGCACGGTGTTCAATAACGTCGCGTTGCCGTTGCAGATTCTCGGGTTGTCCAAGGCCGAGATCATCAAGCGCGTGGATTCGGCCCTGGAGCGCGTAGCGCTGTCGGACAAGACCGACCTTTACCCCGGCGACCTGTCCACCGGCCAGCAACAGCGCGTCGGTATCGCCCGAGCCATCGTTCACCGTCCGGCCTTGCTGCTGGCGGACGAACCCACCGGTAACCTCGACCCGCGCCTGGCCGCCGAGATCATGGGGGTGTTCGAAGACATCAACCGACTGGGCACCAGCGTGCTGATCGCCAGTCACGACCTGGCGCTGATCGCGCGCATGCGCCATCGCATGCTGACCTTGCAGCGCGGTCGTTTGATCGGTGACGGGGAGGCTGGCGTATGAGTGCAACACGCAGTCCCAAGGTTTCCGAGCGCGTGGCCCCCAAGCCCGCCGACCCGCAACCGAAGAAGAAAAAACACGACGATGACGACGGGCCGGACTTCGGCACCCTGTTACGCGCGTGGATCGAAAGCCATCGCGCCAGCCTGCTGGACAGCCTGCGTCGCTTGGGCAAGCAACCGATCGGCAGCTTTTTCACCTGCCTGGTGATGGCCGTGGCCCTGAGTCTGCCGATGGGTTTGTCGCTGTTGCTCAATAATGTGGAGCGTCTGGGTGGTTCCTGGCAGCGCGCGGCGCAGATTTCGCTTTATCTGAATCTGGACGCCAGCGCCAAGGAGGGCGAAGCGCTGCGCGATGACATCAAGAATATGCCGGGCGTGGCGGATGCCGAGTACGTCAGCCGTGATCAGGCGCTTGAAGAGTTCCAGCAACAGTCCGGCCTGGGCGAGGCGCTCAAGGAGCTGCCGCAGAACCCGCTGCCGGGCGTTGTGCTGGTGACGCCGAACGAGGTCGACAAGACCGCCCTTGAAGCCCTGCGACAAAAACTCGCAGAACTGCCCAAGGTGCAACAAGCGCAACTTGATCTAGTCTGGGTAGAGCGCCTGGCCGCGATTCTCAAGCTGGGTGACCGGTTTGTGTTCGGTTTGACGGTGTTGTTGGTGTCTGCATTACTTTTGGTGATAGGTAATACCATTCGTCTTCATATTGAAAACCGTCGCACCGAGATAGAAGTGATTAAACTGGTCGGCGGCACGGACAGCTATGTGCGTCGGCCTTTTCTGTACATGGGCGCGCTTTATGGCTTCGGTGCAGGGATTTTGTCCTGGGGTGTGCTGGCGTTCGGGCTGAACTGGCTTAACGACGCGGTGGTCGGGCTTGCCGGGCTGTATGGCAGCGATTTCGCCCTGGCGGGCGTGCCGGTTGCCGATGGTCTGTCACTCTTGCTCGGCGCGGTATTGTTGGGGTATATCGGTGCGTGGATTGCGGTCGCACGGCATTTACGTGAGCTGGCACCGAAGTAGTTAATGTCAGATTAATGTGGTTTCGTTTGTATTGACCGTATCAGTGGTTTAGGGAACTTGTCCTACGGTTCCCGGTCAATTTTCGCAGTGCTGAACTGCACGAGTTATGTGAGTCGGAGGTTTTTTCGTATGACCACTTCTTTGCAACCTGCTTATGCCTTGGTCCCGGGTGCGAACCTGGAAGCCTATGTGCACACGGTCAACAGCATTCCATTGCTGACGCCCGAGCAGGAGCGTGAACTGGCCGAGAGTCTCTACTATGAGCAGGATTTGGGGGCGGCTCGGCAGATGGTGCTCGCCCACCTGCGTTTTGTCGTACATATCGCCCGTAGCTATAGCGGCTACGGTCTGGCACAGGCTGACCTGATCCAGGAAGGTAACGTCGGCCTGATGAAGGCGGTCAAGCGCTTCAACCCTGAAATGGGCGTGCGCCTGGTGTCGTTTGCCGTGCATTGGATCAAGGCGGAAATTCACGAGTTCATCCTGCGCAACTGGCGCATCGTGAAAGTCGCCACCACCAAGGCTCAGCGCAAGCTGTTCTTCAACCTGCGCAGCCAGAAAAAACGCCTGGCGTGGCTGAACAACGAGGAAGTCCACCGCGTGGCCGAAAGCCTCGGCGTGGAGCCCCGTGAAGTGCGCGAGATGGAAAGCCGTCTGACTGGCCATGACATGGCCTTTGACCCGGCCGCCGAAGCGGACGACGACAGCGCTTTCCAATCGCCGGCCAATTACTTGGAAGACCACCGGTACGACCCGGCGCGTCAGTTGGAAGATGCGGATTGGAGCGACAACTCCAATCACAACCTTCACGAAGCGCTGGAAGTGCTGGACGAGCGCAGCCGTGACATTCTTTACCAGCGCTGGCTGGCGGAAGAAAAAGCCACGCTGCACGACTTGGCGCAGAAGTACAACGTGTCGGCTGAGCGGATTCGCCAGCTTGAAAAAAGCGCGATGAACAAGCTGAAATTGTCCATCGCCGCTTAACAATGTAGGAGGGGGCTTGCCCCCGATGGCGGAGTGTCAGTCAACTTCTGTGTGACTGATCCACCGCCACCGGGGGCAAGCCCCCTCCCACATTTGTTCTGTGTTGAGTCAGTCGGACCAGGGAGCTTTGCGGGCGTTGTTCAGTTCCACCAGATAACCCTCTCCGCCCAACTGGCTCATCTGTTGTCGAATCCATGCCGCGCGCCGCGCCACGTACGCTGTTGGGTGACTGGCACTCCACACCCGAGGGTTGGGCAACACTGCCGCCAGATAACTGGCCTGCTGCCGCGATAACCCCTTGGCACTCACTCCAAAGTGATGGCGCGCCGCCGCTTCAGCGCCAAATACCCCGTCGTCCCATTCCACGCTGTTGAGGTACACCTCAAGAATCCGTTGCTTGGGCCACAGCACCTCGATCAGTCCGGTAAACCACGCTTCCAGGCCTTTGCGCAGGTAACTACGGCCGGCCCAAAGGAACAGATTCTTCGACACCTGCTGGCTCAATGTGCTGGCGCCGCGTATCGAGCCGCCGCGCTCGTTGTGCGCTAATGCCGCTTGGATCGCGCCGAAATCAAAACCCCAGTGCTGTGGGAAACGTTGATCTTCGCCGGCCATCACCGCTACCTTGAGTTCGTCGGAGATCTCGTCCCATGGCACCCAGGTGCGCTGTAAGTCGATGGGTTCGCCATCGAACCACGACTCGATCTTGCGCTCCACCATCAGCGCAGTGAACGGCGGTGGGACGACACGGAACAGCAGCACCAGCAACACACTGCCAATGGCAAACCATTTCACGACTTTGAGTAAGCGACTGAAGAGGACACGCAGCATAGAGATGGCTTGGCCGAACCCGTTGAGCGGGCCATTATACAGACCCTGCCCGATGAGTCTGACTGGAGTTCCCATGCTGCGTAGTTTTCTGATGTTGGCTGCCTTTTTTGGCTTCACGGGCGTTGCTCTTGGCGCCTTCGCCGCCCATGGCCTGAAAAACCGCCTGAGCGCCGATTATCTGGCGATCTTCCACACCGGCGTAACCTACCAGTTGGTGCATACCCTGGCGCTGTTCGGCGTTGCTTTGCTGGCAGCTCACATTCCCGGTCGGCTGGTGACCTGGGCGGGCGTATCGTTTGTCGTCGGCATCCTGCTGTTCTCCGGCAGCCTGTATGTGCTGACCATGACCGGTATCAGCAAGCTCGGCATCATCACCCCCTTCGGTGGCCTGGCTTTCCTGCTTGGCTGGTTCTTTCTGGGCCTGGCTGCCTGGCGCATGCAACTGACCGCTTGACGCTTGGAGCTGACCTTTGGCGGCCAATCGAGCTAGAATGCGGGCCCCTTAAAACGATGGCGGCCCGTGGCATGCGCATTCAGTTGAACGGCGAATCCTTTGAACTGCCCGACGGTGAAACCGTTGCGGCCCTGCTGACCCGCCTGGAGTTGACCGGACGTCGCGTCGCAGTGGAACTCAACCAGGACATCGTCCCGCGTAGCCAGCACGAGGGCACCACGTTGAGCGACGGCGACCAGGTCGAAGTGGTCCACGCCATCGGCGGCGGCTAGTCGCCCCCTTGGCGCGATGGCGCCGCCCCGGATTCTGCAGAACCTCACCCCATTACGAGGATTTCCCATGAGCATCGTTCGTAACGACAAGCCCTTCGTCCTGGCCGGCCGTACCTACCAGTCCCGTCTGCTGGTCGGCACCGGCAAGTACCGCGACATGGAAGAAACACGCCTGGCCATCGAAGCCTCCGGTGCCGAAATCGTGACCTTCGCCGTACGCCGCACCAACCTCGGCCAGATCGAGGGCGAGCCGAACCTGCTCGAAGTGCTGTCGCCGGACCGCTACACTTTCTTGCCGAACACCGCCGGTTGCTACGACGCCGTCGAAGCCGTGCGCACCTGTCGCTTGGCCCGTGAGCTGCTCGACGGTCATAACCTGGTCAAGCTGGAAGTGCTGGCCGACCAGAAAACCCTGTTTCCCAACGTGATCGAAACCCTCAAGGCCGCCGAAACCCTGGTCAAGGAAGGTTTCGACGTGATGGTCTACACCAGCGATGACCCAATCATCGCGCGCCAATTGGCCGAGATCGGCTGTATCGCGGTGATGCCGCTGGCCGGCCTGATCGGTTCAGGCCTGGGGATCTGCAATCCCTACAACCTGCAGATCATCCTCGAAGAAGCCACGATCCCGGTATTGGTGGATGCGGGCGTTGGCACCGCCTCCGACGCGACCATTGCCATGGAATTGGGCTGCGACGCGGTGCTGATGAATTCGGCCATCGCCCATGCCCAGCAACCGATCATGATGGCCGAAGCCATGAACCACGCCATCGTCGCGGGCCGCCTGGCCTACCTCGCCGGGCGCATGCCGAAAAAACTCTATGCCAGCGCCTCTTCGCCGCTGGATGGTCTGATCAAGTAAGAGCCATTGATGACTGAATCACACGAAACGCCGAACACACCCGAAGCCGACGACGCGTCCAAGCACCGCCGCATCAAGAGTTTTGTGATGCGCGCCGGTCGCATGACCGAAGGCCAGCAAAAGGGCCTGGAGCAAGGTGCGCCGCTGTTCGTGCTGCCGCTTGCCGACGCGCCGGTGGACTATGACCAGGTGTTCGGCCGTTCGGCCCCGCGTTCCCTGGAGATCGGCTTCGGCATGGGGCATTCCTTGCTGGAAATGGCCGCCGCTGCGCCGGACCAGGATTTCATCGGCGTGGAAGTGCACCGTCCGGGTGTCGGCGCGCTGCTCAACGGCGTGCTAACCCAGGGCCTGACCAATCTTCGGGTGTACGACTGCGACGCGATCGAGGTGCTTAACCGCTGCATCGCCGACAATAGCCTCGACCGCTTGATGCTGTTCTTCCCCGATCCATGGCACAAAGCCCGTCACCACAAACGCCGCATCGTGCAGGCTTCCTTCGCGGAGCTGGTACGCAGCAAGCTGAAAGTGGGCGGCATCCTGCACATGGCCACCGACTGGGAGCCCTACGCGGAGTACATGCTGGAAGTGATGAACGTCGCCCCCGGCTACCGCAACCTGGCCGAAGACGGCAAATGCGTACCGCGCCCGGCCGAACGCCCTATTACCAAGTTCGAACGCCGTGGCGAGCGGTTGGGGCATGGGGTGTGGGATTTGAAGTTCGAGAAGTTGGCGTAACTCGCCACTGACTTGCAAGGCAACTCAATGTGGGAGGGGGTAAGCCCCCTCCCACATTTTTTTGTGTTGGATTTGAGATCAGCGGCGATCCGCGACGACCCCAATCAACACCAGCACCACCACCAGCACCGGCGCCAGGCTGTAGTTGTTGAACTGGCTCAACCCGCGCACGATCCACGGGGTGGCGTAGATCAGCGCGGCGCCGCTGCCGATCATGCAGACCAGCGCCATCAAGGGCACGCGCAAGGCGCCGGCGATGCTGCCCAGGCGGGCTTCGACCCAGCCTTTGATGTCGGCGCCGAACAGCACCAGCAAGCAGCCGACCAGTGCCAGGGAGATTTCCGACAGGTTGCTGCGGCTCCAGCGGGATACGGTGGCGAGCAGGTCGAGTACCAAATCCATTCGAATTCCTTAGAGCGTCAGCTCAAAAACTTCTGCAACAGGTCATTGAGAAAGAGTTGCCCGCGGTCGGTCGCCGCCAGGCGTGACGGTTCGACCTGCATTAAGCCGCTTTGTTCTGCGTCGCGGCGCCCTTCGTCGAGGCTGGCCAGGTCCAGGCCTGTGCGCTCTGCGTAGAGCTTGGCGTCGACACCATCGGTGAGGCGCAGGGCGTTCATCAGGAACTCGAATGGCAGTTCTTCGTTGGTCAGCTCCTTCGCGCCGGCCTGGAAGTTTTTGGCCGGGTTGAGGTAGTCCTTCGGTGCGCGGGTTTTCCAGGTGCGCACGATGCGCCCATCCGGGTGGCTGAGCTTACCGTGGGCCCCGGCGCCGATGCCGATAAAGTCGCCAAAGCTCCAGTAGTTGAGGTTATGCCGCGCCGGGCGCCCCGGTTGGGCATAGGCCGACACTTCATATTGCGCGTAACCGTGCTCAGCCAGCAGGGCCTGGCCGGCTTCCTGGATATCCCACAACGTGTCATCTTCCGGCAGCGCCGGCGGCTGGTTCCAGAACACCGTATTGGGTTCCAGGGTCAGTTGGTACCACGACAAGTGCGTCGGTTTGAGCGCGATGGCCTGGCGCAGGTCGCTCAGGGCGTCATCCAGGGACTGATCGGGCAAGCCGTGCATCAGGTCCAGGTTGAAGTTATCGAAACCGGCCTGCCGCGCCATGCCGGCAGCGCGGATGGCCTCGTCGCCGTTGTGGATGCGGCCCAGTGCTTCGAGTTTGTCCTGCTGGAAACTCTGAATGCCGATGGACAAGCGGTTGATCCCCAGCTTGCGATAGGCCACGAACTTCTCTTGCTCGAAGGTGCCGGGGTTGGCCTCCAGGGTGATCTCGATATCGTCGGCGAACGGGATGCGCGCTTGCACGCCCTCCAGCAGACGGCCCAGTGCCGGCGCGCTGAACAGGCTTGGAGTGCCGCCGCCGAAAAAGATCGAGCTCAATTCTCGGCCATAGACCGCGTGCAGATCCTGGTCGAGATCGGCCAGCAGGGCGTCCACATACGCCTCTTCCGGCAACGCCGGGCCGGCGGTGTGGGAGTTGAAGTCGCAATAGGGGCACTTGCGCACGCACCACGGGATATGGATGTACAGCGCCAAGGGCGGCAGCACCGGCAAGGCCGCCCGAGGAGTTTGCGCGCCGCCGTGGATCAGCGGCTGCGCGGAGGTGTTCTGGGTCATTTCAGGCCCAGGCGCTGGCGCAGCAACGCCATGGCGCGGGCGCGATGGCTGATCTGGTTTTTGTCGGCCGGGCTCAGTTCGGCGCTGGAAACATTGCGCTCCGGCACCCAGAACAGCGGGTCATAGCCAAACCCATGCTCGCCACTGGCCGCGTGCAGGATGCGCCCGTGCCACAAACCTTCGCAGAGGATCGGCAGCGGGTCATCGGCGTGCCGCACCAGCGCCAGGACGCAGACGAATTGCGCGCCGCGCTCGGCATCCGGTACGTCCTTAAGAGCATCGAGCAGCTTGGCGTTGTTGGCCGCGTCGCCCTTGCCGTCGGCATAGCGCGCCGAGTAGATGCCCGGGGCACCGCCGAGGAAGTCCACGGCCAGGCCCGAGTCATCCGCCAGCGCCGGTAGGCCGGAGATGCGCGCCGCATTGCGGGCCTTGAGGATGGCGTTCTCGACGAACGACAGGCCGGTTTCTTCCGGCTCCACCTGGCTGAATTCACCAATCGAGTGCAGTTGCACGGATTCACCGAGCATCGCCTGCAGTTCTTTGAGTTTGCCGGCGTTATGGCTGGCCAGTACCAGTTGATTAAGGTTCATCATTCGGCCGGAAACAGTTCTTGGTTGAATTGGAAGCTATGCGCTTTGCCGCCGGTTTCAACGTTGATGGTGAAGGTCTTGTATTCCCGCTGGGTCACTGAGTACGGCGCGAGATAGTTGATGCCACCTTTTTCGTTGATCTGCTTGAAGGTGAGGATTTCGCTCTTGCCGCCCAAATCCTTGATGGTGCCCGTCACTTGCGCGGCCACCGGGGTGACGCCCTTGATCACCGTGACGTTGATCAGACCTTTCTCTTTGCTGCGGACCACGCCGATGTTCTGGGCGGTTTCCGGTTGCAGGAAGCTGGAGGTGAAGGTGTTGTAGTGGACGGTGATATCACCGAAGTCTTTCTTGCGATTAGCGTCGATAGCGTCTGCGGCCATGGCGCTGGCGCCCAGGCACGCGGTCAATAGAAATACAGCCAGGCGGCTCATGAGCGTCCCTCTTGAAAATGATTAGACGGCAATCTTGTGGTCGGCCAGACCGGGGCTGCTGACCCGGTAGATGCCAATTTCGCCCAACAGGTTGGGCCATAGTTTACTCGCCCAGCCGTGACGGTGCTGTTGGTCGACGGCGAGGCGGTTGATCACCTTGGCTTCCCGCTCGCCGCACAGGGCTTCGAAGTCTTCGAAGGTGCAGAAGTGGATGTTCGGCGTGTTGTACCAGGTGTAGGGCAGGAAATCCGAAACTGGCATGCGGCCCTTGGTGGCCAGGTACCAGCGGCAGCGCCAGTGCCCGAAATTGGGGAAGGTGATGATGCACTGACGGCCCACGCGCAGCATTTCGTCGAGGATGCGGTCCGGGTAATGCACGGCTTGCAGGGCCTGGGTCATCACCACGATGTCGAAGCTGTTGCTGGCAAAGTTGCCCAGGCCCTTGTCCAGGTCCTGCTCGATCACGTTGATGCCTTTGGCCACGCACTCGGCGATGTTGTCCGGGTCGTTTTCCAGGCCGTAACCGGTGACTTGCTTGTTGTCCCGCAGCCAGCTCAGCAGTTCGCCATCACCGCAGCCCAGGTCGAGCACGCGGCTGCCGGCGGGTATCCAGTCTTGGATGATTTCCAGGTCGGCTCTCATGGCGTTCTCACACAGTTATGCGGTTCATGTAGTTGCTAAAGGCCTGCAGGTAGCGCGGGATCGGGATCAGGAAGGCATCGTGGCCTTGCGGAGCATCGATCTCCAGGTAGCAGACGTCCTTGCGCGCGGCCATCAGGGCGTCCACCAGCTCACGGGAGCGGGCCGGCGAGAAACGCCAGTCGGTGGTGAACGACATCACGCAGAACTTGGCCTTGGCGGCTTCGAAGGTTCTCGCCAGGTCGTCATCAAATTGGGCGGCCGGGTCGAAGTAGTCCAAGGCCTTGGTCATCAACAGGTAGGTGTTGGCGTCGAAGCGCCCGGAAAACTCCTCGCCCTGATAACGCAGGTAGCTTTCCACCTGGAACTCGACGCTGTGAAAGTCGTAGTTGAGCTTCTCGCTCTTGAGCCCACGGCCGAATTTCTCGCCCATGGAGTCATCGGACAGGTAAGTGATGTGGCCGACCATGCGCGCCAGCATCAGGCCGCGCTTGGGAATCACGCCGGCTTCCTGGAACGAGCCGCCGTGAAACTCAGGGTCGGTGAGGATGGCTTGGCGCGCCACTTCGTTGAAGGCGATGTTCTGCGCCGACAATTTGGGCGCCGAAGCGATAGCCAGGCAATGGCGAACGCGGTCCGGGTAGGTGATGGTCCATTGCAGCGCCTGCATGCCGCCCAGGCTGCCGCCGATTACCGCGGCCCATTGGCTGATGCCCAGCAGGTCGGCCAGGCGGGCCTGGCTGTGTACCCAGTCTTCCACGGTGAGCACCGGGAAATCGGCGCCAAATGGTTTGCCGGTTTCCGGGTTGAGGCTGCTGGGGCCGGTGGAGCCGTTGCAACCGCCGAGGTTGTTGAGGCTGACCACAAAGAACTTGTTGGTGTCGATGGGCTTGCCGGGGCCGATGCAACTGTCCCACCAGCCGGGCTTGCGCTCGTCGACGCTGTGGAAGCCCGCCGCATGATGATGGCCGGACAAGGCGTGGCAGATCAGCACGGCGTTGCTCGCCGTGGCGTTCAGTTGGCCGTAGGTTTCGTAGATCAGGTCATAGGCTGGCAGCGACCGGCCGCAGGCCAGGGCCAGCGGTTCGCTGAAGTGCGCCACTTGGGGCACCACCAGTCCAACAGAATCGGGGGGGAAGGCAGCTGGCATCGACCCTGCTCTCGTCTAAATGAGGCGTAAGTCTAAAGAGCGGGGACCCCAGCGGCAAGCAAAGGCCTGCATGGATGCAATCCAATGGTGCAGATACAAAAAGTGAGAGGGAGCAAGCTCCCTCCCACCGTTGCGGCGCGTCAGATCAGGCCAAACAGCTCTTTGGGCATGAATGCATAGAACGCCAGGCGCGGAATCACCCAACTCTGTATCAGTTGAATGGCAATAAACGCGAAGATCGGCGAAATATCCAGGCCGCCCAGGTTAGGGATCAGGCGACGGAACGGCGCCAACACTGGCTCGGTGATCTGGTAGACCAGTTCGGCGCCTGGGCTGCGGCTGCCTGGGGCCACCCAGGACAGGATCACGCTGATGATCATCGACCAGAACAGAATCTTCAGGAACAGCGAGAAGATACCGATCAGCGCCCAAGGCAACAGCAGCACCGTAAAGGCCTGGTAGCCGTTCAGCATCAGTACCACCACGAACAAAAGGATTTGCAGCAGCAGCGCCAGCACCAGCGAAGACATGTCCAGCCCGAACAGGCTCGGGATCACCCGACGCAGCGGCTTGAGCAGCGGCTGGGTGGCCTTGACCACGAACTGGCACAGCGGGTTGTAGAAGTTCGCCCGCACCAGTTGCAGGATAAAGCGCATCAACACGATCAGCAGATACAGGCTGCCCAGGGTCTGGATGATGAAGATGAGGGCGTCATTGAGTCCAAGCATCATTAATTCCTTCGTAAGGGACGATTATTTGCCCAGTTGCTCGGCCAGCTCGGCCGAACGGTGTGCCGCGGCACCCAGGGCTTTCTCCACCAAGGCTTCAAAGCCACCGGCCTGGAACGATTCAATGGCGGCCTGGGTGGTGCCACCCGGCGAGGTCACGCGGCGGCGCAACTCTGCGGCGTCCACATCGCTGGACACGGCCATATGCGCGGCGCCCAGGGCCGTCTGCTCGGCCAGTTGCTCGGCGACGTCCTTGGGCAGGCCCAGTTTCACGCCGGCGGCGGTCATGGATTCGATGAGTAGAAAGAAATACGCCGGGCCGCTGCCGGACACGGCGGTGACTGCGTCCAGTTGCTGCTCCTGCTCCAGCCACAGGGCAATGCCCACGGCGGACAGCAATTCCTGCGCCTGGTCGCGCTGTTCGGCGCTCACTTGGGCGGTGGCATACAGCCCACTCACGCCCTGGCGCACCAGCGCCGGGGTGTTGGGCATGCAACGTACGATCGGCTGTGCGCCAAGCCAGGCGTTCATGCTGGCGCAGGTGATGCCGGCGGCGATGGACACCACCAACTGATGCGGCTGCAGATGGGGGCGCAGGCTTTCGCACACCGCTTTCATGGCCTGCGGCTTGACCGCCAGTACGATCACGTCGACGCCACGGATGGCCTCGGCGTTATCGGCGAAGGTTTCGATGCCGTGCTCGGCGCTGACGCGGGCACGGGTGTCGGCGCCCGGATCGCTGGCGCGGATCTGCGCCGGCTCCAGCCCCTTGGCCCGTAGACCGCCGATCAGACTGGCCGCCATGTTACCGGCGCCGATAAAGGCAATACGCGTGTTACTCATGACAGGTCCTTACTCAGAGGGAAGTCAGCCATTTCATGGCTGGCCGTAGTCGCGGGCACCAAACAGGGCAGTACCGATCCGCACCCAGGTGGCGCCTTGGGCGATGGCCGATTCAAGGTCGTGGCTCATGCCCATGGAAAGTGTGTCGAGCGGCAGATTCAGGCTGGCTTGCAGGTCGCGCACCGTGGCGAACGCGGCGTCTTGCGCGGCGCGATCATCGGTCGGCTCCGGAATAGCCATCAGGCCACGCAACGTCAGGCGCGGTAGGGCGCTGATGGCGTTGGCCAGTGCCGGCAAGTCGGCGGGCGTACAGCCGGACTTGCTGGCCTCGCCGCTGACGTTGACCTGAATACAAATGTTCAGGGGCGGCAGCTCGGCTGGGCGTTGTTCGGACAAGCGTTGTGCAATTTTCAGACGGTCCACGGAATGCACCCAAGCGAAGTGCTCGGCGATCGCACGAGTCTTGTTCGATTGAATGGGGCCGATGAAGTGCCAACTCAAGGGCAGGTCGGTCAATTCGACCTGTTTGCTCAACGCCTCTTGCAGGTAATTCTCGCCAAAGTCACGCAGGCCGGCGGCGTAAGCTTCGCGCACGGCTTGAGCGGGTTTGGTCTTGCTCACGGCCAGCAAGTGGACGCTGTCGGGGTCACGTTGCACGGCCTCGGCCGCGGCGCGGATGCGCTGGCTAACCAGGCCAATGTTGTCTGCTATCGTCGACATTCAAGTTGCGCCCGTGGATATGGAGTCCGCGGCATTCTACTGGAAATGGAAAGCCCTATGGATATCACTCAATTGCTGGAGGCCAGCGTGCGCCGTGGCGCCTCCGACCTGCATTTATCGGCCGGCCTGGCGCCGATGCTACGTGTGGATGGAGAGGTTTGGCCGATGGACTGGCCGGCACTCTCTGCGCCCCAAGTGGCCGATCTGCTGAGCCCTTTGCTGAACAACTATCAGCAAAAGGATTTCGAAACATCTCTTGAAACGGATTTTGCGTTCGAATTGCCCGGCGTGGCGCGATTCCGCGTCAATGTGTTCCAACAGGACCGTGGCATGGGGGCCGTGTTTCGCACCATTCCCAACGAGGTGCTGAGTTTGGAGAGACTGGGCCTGGGCGATGTATTCCAGCGTATCGCCCAGTTGCCACGCGGTCTGGTGCTGGTGACCGGGCCTACCGGTTCAGGCAAGTCCACCACCCTGGCGGCGATGATCGACCACCTCAACCAGCACCGTCGCCAGCACATCCTGACCCTGGAAGACCCCATCGAATTTATCCACACGCCAAAAACCGCCCTGATCAATCAACGGCAGGTGCACCGTGATACCCACAGTTTTTCGGTCGCGTTGCGCTCGGCCTTGCGGGAAGACCCGGATGTCATCCTGGTGGGGGAGCTGCGCGACCTGGAAACCATCCGCCTGGCATTGACCGCCGCCGAGACCGGGCACCTGGTGTTCGGCACCTTGCACACCACGTCGGCGGCGAAGACTGTGGATCGGCTGGTGGATGTCTTTCCCGCAGGGGAAAAGGCCATGGTGCGCTCGATGCTGTCGGAGTCGCTGCAAGCGGTGGTATCGCAAGTGTTAGTGAAAAAACTCGGCGGCGGGCGTGTGGCGGCTCATGAAATCATGCTGGGTACGCCAGCCATTCGTAATTTGATCCGCGAGGACAAGGTGGCGCAGATGGTCTCCGCGATGCAGACCGGCGCGGCGTTGGGAATGAAGACACTGGATATGAGTTTGAAGGCGCTTGTTGCCCAGGGCGTGATCAGTCGGGACGAGGCGCGGGAGAAGGCGAGGGCGCCTGGGGATATCTGACGGTTTGTGAGTGACACAAAACAAATGTGGAAAGGGGCGAAAAGCCCCTTTCCACATTTACTACTGCATTTCAGCTCAGGATCAGCGTTGCACGATGCGCAGGTTGTTGTTCTGCTCTTTCGGCAGAACCCGCTTGGCAATCACGTAGTTCTTGTCCCAAAACGGCTTTTTCAGCGTGTCGATGCTCACCGACTTGCCACGCCGTGGCGCGTGGATGAAACGGTCATTGCCCAGGTAGATGGCAACGTGGTTGACCTGACGGCTCTTCAACTTGAAGAACAGCAGATCGCCCGGTTTCAGGTCTTTGCGGTCGACCTTCAAACCGTGGCCGGCAGCCATGGCGTTGGAGGTGCGTGGCAAATCCACCGCTTTTACATCGTTAAAGGCATATTTCACCAAACCACTGCAGTCGAACCCTTTACTTGGGCTGCTGCCGCCCCAACGATAAGGAGTACCGAGCACATTCACCGCGCGGCTGAGCACGTTGCTGCTCTGCTTGGTGTTGACGGCCATCAGGCCTGGCGTCGTTTTACCGTGGGCCTTGCTCAGTTGAGTCGGACGGCTGACGGTCGGCTTGGCCGCTTTGGCGGTGCTCGGTGTGCTGTGGACTTTAGGGGTGAAACCGTTGACGTTGGGAAGTCGTTGCTCACGATTGGTGGCGTGGGCGGCCAGTGGCATTAATAGGCAAATGGTTAGCCATGTCTTGAAAAATGGTCGCATTAGGCGTGGCTCTTATGGGTTTGCGCGCAACTTTATAACAGCTTTTTGTGTCGTTCTCAGGCCGTTTGTCGACTGAACCTTGGGGTCAAATTCAGGAAAAACGCGACGAATCGCCGCAATTGTCCTACACAGGTCAGGTGGCATAAGGCTTTCAGGGAAGCGAAGATACCATTTGCCGTACGTCGGGCGCCTGTAAAAAAGTCACAAAGAAAGTGAAAAAATTTATCTATCGAGGCAAAAGAGGTACGCGATGAACACCTATCAACAGATTGGTCCGCAGCAAGATACCCACAGCAAGGTGATTGGTTACCTGCTTTGGATTTTCGGTTTTACCGGTGCCCATCGCTTTTATTACGGCAAGCCCGTGACCGGCACGATCTGGTTTTTCACGTTTGGCTTGCTGGGTATCGGTTGGTTGATCGACCTATTTCTGATCCCCGCCATGGACCGCGAAGCTGACATGCGATTTACCGCCGGGCCCATCGAATACAACGTCGCATGGATACTGTTGGCATTTCTTGGCGTATTCGGCGTGCACCGCATGTACCAGGGCAAGTGGATCACCGGTTTGATTTACCTGCTGACCGGTGGTTTGTTTCTGGTGGGGGTGTTGTATGACTTCTGGACGTTGAATACCCAGATATCCATCCGCAATGCCGAGCGCAATAACGGGCGCTGATCTCTCAAGCTGAAAAGGTGGGAGGGGCCAAGCTCCCTCCCACCCTTTTTCGCGACGACCTTTTAGGCCTGGTAGCTGATGCGCCCATCCACCAAGGTGTAGCGCACGCTCGCAGGCAGGCTATGGCCGACGAACGGGCAGTTCTCGCCCTTGGACAGCCACTGCTCACCCACTACGGTAGAACGGGCCGGATCAAATAGCACCAGGTCCGCCGCCGCCCCCACCGCCAACTTGCCCGCCGGCAGGCGCAATGCCTCGGCAGGCCCGCTGCTCAAGCGTGCCAGCAGCGTCGGCAGGTCCAGCAAGCCTTCTTCCACCAATGTCATCGCCAGTGGCAACAACAGCTCGACGCTGCTGATGCCGGGCTCGGTCGCGCCGAACGGTGCCAGTTTGGCATCGCGCTCGTGGGGTTGGTGATGGCTGGATATCGCCGAGACCACACCGGACTTCACCGCTGCGCGCAAACCGTCACGGTCGGCCAGGGTGCGCAGGGGCGGTTGTACGTGGTACAGGCTGGAGAAGTCGATCAGCGCCTCATCCGTCAGGATCAACTGATACAACGCCACATCCGCCGTCACCGGCAAACCGCGGGCCTGGGCCTGGGCGATCAGGGCCACGCCCCGGGCGCTGGTCAGTTGGCTGAAATGCGCGCGCACGCCGCTTTGTTCCACCAGCAGCAGGTCACGGGCCAGGGCCACGGTCTCGGCGGTTTCGGGAATGCCCGGCAGGCCGAGGAAGCTGGCCACGGCGCCTTCATGGGCCAGGCCGCCTTCGGCCAAGTCGCGGTCCTGGGAGTGGAAGATCACCGTCAGGTCGAAGGTGGCCGCGTATTCCAAAGCGCGGCACAGGGTGCGGGTGCTGCGGAAACTTTCCAGGCCGTTGCCGAACGCCACGCAACCGGCATCGCGCAGGGCAATCAGCTCGGCCAGTTGCTCGCCTTCCAAGCCTTTGCTCAGGGCGCCGATAGGGAATACTTTGCAATTGCCGGCTTCGCGGGCGCGGTCCAGGATCAGCTCGGTCACCGCCGAAGTGTCCAGGATCGGCTTGGTGTGCGGCGGGCAGCACAGGCTGGTCACGCCACCGGCGGCGGCGGCGCGGGTTTCGCTGGCGATGCTGCCTTTGCGGCTGTAACCCGGCTCGCGCAGGGCGACGTTCAGGTCCACCAGGCCAGGTGCGGCCACCAGGCCTTTGGCGTCGATAACCTGACCGGCACTGAAACCGCCAGGGGCGGCGCCGATGGCGATGATCTTGCCGGCTTCCACATGAAGATCGGTGATTTGATCCAGGCCGCTGGCCGGATCGATGACTCGGGCGCCGAGAATGCTGAGCTTCACTGGGCGTTCTCCTGCTCGAATTGACGTTGCGCGGTTTGCCCGCTCATGGCCATGGACAGTACCGCCATGCGCACGGCGATGCCGTAGGTGACTTGGTTGAGGATCACCGACTGGTTGCCGTCGGCCACCGCCGACTCAATTTCCACCCCGCGGTTGATTGGCCCCGGGTGCATCACAATGGCATCCGGCTTAGCGCCGGCCAGGCGCGTGGTGGTCAGGCCGAACAGGCGGTAGAACTCGCCTTCGCTCGGCAGCAGGCCGCCGGCCATGCGCTCGCGTTGCAGGCGCAGCATGATGACCACGTCCACATCCTTGAGGCCTGCGGTCATGTCGGTGTAGACCTTCACGCCGTACTGCTCGATACCGATGGGTAGCAGGGTTTTCGGCGCGATCACGCGGATATCCGGGCAACCCAGAGCTTTCAGGGCCAGCATGTTCGAGCGCGCCACCCGCGAGTGCAGGATGTCGCCGACGATGGCCACCGAGAGGTTTTCAAAGCTGCCCTTGTGCCGACGGATGGTGAGCATGTCGAGCATGCCCTGAGTCGGGTGGGCGTGACGGCCGTCGCCGCCGTTGATGATTGCCACCTGCGGGCAGACGTGTTCGGCGATGAAGTGCGCGGCGCCGGAGTCGCCGTGGCGCACCACGAACATGTCGGCGGCCATGGCTTCCAGGTTGCGCAGGGTGTCGAGCAGGGTTTCGCCCTTGCTGGCCGACGAGGTGGACACGTTCAGCGTGATCACGTCGGCCGACAGCCGCTGGGCCGCCAGTTCAAAGGTGGTGCGGGTGCGCGTGGAGTTCTCGAAGAACACATTGCAGATGGTTTTGCCGCGCAGCAACGGGACTTTCTTCACCGCCCGGCCGCCGACTTCGAGGAACGAATCGGCGGTGTCGAGGATTTCGGTGAGCAGTTCGCGGGGCAAACCGTCGAGGGACAAGAAGTGTTGCAACTGGCCCTGAGCATTGAGCTGCAGCGGGCGCTTGGCATCTAGAGGCGTCATCGCGGGGACTCTTTACAAGGCGGTTTAAGGGGCGAGGTCTTGCAGTTCGAGTTCGAGCGGCGTGGGACCGGACAATTTTACCCGCTGATGGGCCGCCAAAGACAGGGTGGCGCCCACCACATCGGGGCTGATCGGCAGCTCGCCGGCATCCAGATCCAGCAGGCACACCAAGGTGATGCTGGCCGGGCGGCCGTAGTCGAACAATTCGTTCATGGCCGCGCGAATGGTGCGGCCGCTCATCAGCACGTCGTCGATCAGCACCAGGTGCTGGCCTTCTATCTCAAAGGGCAGGGCGGAGGGGCGCACTTGCGGGTGCAGGCCGTTCTGGCTGAAGTCGTCGCGGTAGAAGGACACATCCAGCGTGCCGAGTGGCGCGTCGCTGCCCAGCGCTTCGAGCAACGCCTGGGCGACCCATACGCCACCGGTGCGGATGCCGATAAAACGCGGTTCGCGGATGCCGCGGTGTTCCAGGTGCGCCTTGAGGCGTATCGCCATCTGGCTGATCAGTTCGGCGGGATTGGGCAGGCTCATGGTGGCTCCTTCTAGGCCTTGCGCGTCGAGGTGGCGGCAGGGGTCGGGCTCAAACGTAAAAAGACGCGGCAAGCCGCGTCAGTCAGGATTCAAATAAAGCAGTGTTTTCATCCAGCCAACCCTGCAACAGCAAGGCGGCGGCGATGGCATCCACGGGATTGTCGCGGTAACTGCCCTTCTGCCCGCCACGGTCTCTGCGTTCACCTTTGGCTTCGAAGGTGGTCAGGCGTTCGTCGTGGGTATAGAAGGGGATGTTGTAGCGGCCATTGAGGCGGCGGGCGAACTTTTCCGCACGCAGGCACATATCGCTGGGCGTGCCGTCCATGTTCAAGGGCAGGCCGACCACCACGGCGTCGGGTTTCCATTCCTTGATCAGAGCTTCGACCTGATTCCAGTCCGGGATGCCGTTCTGGGCTTTGAGCGTGCACAGTTCGCGGGCCTGGCCGGTGATGACCTGGCCGACCGCCACGCCGATCTGCTTGGTGCCGTAGTCAAACCCGAGGATCAAGCGCAATGCCATCAGGCGTGCCCCGCCTGGCTGGTCAATAAGTTGAGGTTGACCCCCAGCTTGGCCGCCGCCGCGTCCAGGCGCAGTTCGCTGGCGGTGCCGAACAGAATCTCGGCGTCAAACGGGCAGGTCAGCCAGGCGTTGCTGGCCAGCTCGGCTTCCAGTTGCCCTGCCTCCCAGCCGGCATAGCCGAGGGTGATCACACTGTGCTCGGGCCCCACGCCATCGGCGATGGCGAACAATACGTCCTGGGAAGTGGACAGCGACACACCGTCCAGGTCCACCGTGGCCTGGAACGTCGGCCCGGTGGGGTGTAGCACGAAGCCGCGATCGGTCTGCACCGGGCCGCCAATGTAGATCGGCACGCCCTGGCAACGAGCAGGCGGGTCTACTTCGGGGCGCAATTGCTCAAGGATATCGGCCAGGTTCAGCTCTTGCGGGCGATTGACGACCAACCCCATGGCACCGTTGGCGGTGTGCTCGACGATGTAGGTCAAGGTATGCGCAAAGTTCGGGTCGGCCATATGGGGCATGGCGATCAGGAATTGGTGCTTGAGGTAGGTCGGGCTGACATTTTTCATGCCCGCTAGTGTGGCGGCGCAGGGGCGAACTGACAAGCCGGGTGTGAGCGCGATCAGTTGCTGGAAAGGCGATCGCCCCTGGCGAATTTCCAGGTGCGGATGATTTCCAGGCGGTCCACATCGTTCAAGTCCCCGGTAAAGGGCGCAAACGGTGCAGCCAGACGTACGATGCGTTGGGCGGCCTGGTCCAGCAGCGGCTGGCCGGAGGATTCCAGCACCTGCACCTCATACAGGGTGCCATCGCGGTTGATCGACACCAATAGGCGCAAATTGCCGTAGATCTGCTGGCGGCGGGCCTCTTCCGGGTAATTCAAGTTGCCGATGCGCTCGACCTTCTTGCGCCATTCGTCCTTATACCAGGCACCTTTGTCGCGCATGGTGGAGGCGGCATTCAGGCGGTAGATACGCGGGCGCTTGGCGTACAGCTGTTGTTCGTTGGCCAGTTCGGCTTCCAGGCTGGAGATTTGGTCGGACAACTGTGAGCTGTCGAACGTCGGCGCCGGTTTCACCGGTTCGGGCTGCGGCTCGGTCTTGGTCTTTTCGCGCGTGGTCGGGGCTTTCTGCGGCTTGGGGGCGACGGTGGTCACGGCCGCTTTGGGTGCAGCCTGTTTGACCTCGGGCTTGGGCGCTGGCGGCGGCGTGACTTTATTGACTTTGTTGTCCTGGAAAGGCGCCACTTCAGTGGTCTTGGGGATGGCTTTCTTGTCCAGCGTGCCGCTGCCTTGCTGGTTGTCCTGAGCAAGAAAATCGGCTTTCTCGGGTTTTTTTTCGCTTTTGAAGGTGGAGAGGGTGATTTCCAGGGTCTTGGTGATCTGCTTGGGCTCGACCATGGTGAAACCCACGCCGAGGAGGACGGCCAGGTGAATCAACGCCGCCAGGAACAGGGTGAAACCGAGCCGATCAGCCGGGCGCACGCCACTGTGGGAGAGTTCGGGGGGCAGATCGGACGGGAGTGTCATAACAAGAAAACCAACATCGCGCGTTTCACAGGTCGCGCATGATAACGCAATGTTGGTGTGTATCCGGCTGTTCTATGTCACTTGGCTTGTAGCTTGCGCTCAATGGCAGCCATCAACATTTCGCCGATGTTCGTGCCAAATGCGTTGTCGATCTCGCGAATGCACGTCGGGCTGGTCACGTTGATTTCGGTGAGATGCTCGCCGATTACGTCCAGGCCGACAAACAGCAGACCTTTTTCCCTCAGGGTCGGGCCGACCTGGGCGGCGATCCAACGGTCCTTGTCCGACAGCGGCCGCGCCTCACCGCGCCCACCGGCGGCCAGGTTGCCACGGGTCTCACCGGCGGCAGGAATGCGCGCCAGGCAGTAGTCCACCGGCTCGCCGTCGATCATCAGGATGCGCTTGTCGCCGTCCTTGATCGCCGGCAGGTATGCCTGGCCCATGATCTGCTGGCTACCCAGCACGGTCAGGGTTTCCAGGATCACCGACAGGTTGGGGTCACCGGCGCGGTGCCGGAAGATCGAAGTGCCGCCCATGCCGTCCAGGGGTTTGAGGATTACGTCGCCGTGCTTGGCGGCAAATTCACGCAGCACATCGGCGCGGCGGCTCACCACAGTGGGCGGCGTGCATTGTGGGAACAGGGTAGCGAACAGCTTTTCGTTGCAGTCGCGCAGGCTTTGCGGCTTGTTGACGATCAGCACGCCGTCGCGTTCGGCCTGCTCCAGCAGGTACGTGGAGTAGACGAATTCCATGTCGAACGGCGGGTCCTTGCGCATCAGGATCACGTCCAGGTCGCTCAGGGGGCTGTCGATTTCGTCTTGCAGTTCGAACCACTTTTCAGGGTTGGCGAACACCTGCAACGGGCGCATGCGTGCGCGGGCCTGGCCTTCACCCTGGTACAGGTCGCGCTGCTCCATATAGAACAGGGTCCAGCCGCGGGCCTGGGCGGCCAGGAGCATGGCCAGCGAGCTGTCCTTTTTATAGGAAATGCTGGCGATAGGGTCCATGACAATGCCGACGCGAACGCTCATGGGGGATTTCCTCTAGCAAATGGGGCGCATAAAAGTGGCGTCAGAGTGGCGCTGACGCTGTTGTGGGTCAAGGAAAAACCACCTGGCCAGTGCCTCGATAGATTGCTCCCCGAGACTGTGCTAAAAAGGCTGCCACGGCGCAGCAGCCCTTGAATTCCAAGGCTTGCGGCGTTCATCTTGGGCAATGTCAGGCAGTACACACCGAAAACCGATTCGCTGTGGCGATGGTAGAGCAGATATGGAACAGCATTCCAACGCCTTGAGAGTGATGGTGATCGACGATTCGAAAACGATCCGCCGCACCGCCGAGACGCTGTTGAAGAACGTGGGGTGCGATGTCATTACGGCCATCGACGGTTTCGATGCCCTGGCGCGGATCGTGGATCATCACCCGCACATCATCTTTGTCGACATCATGATGCCGCGCCTGGATGGCTATCAGACCTGCGCGCTGGTGAAGAACAACCCGGCGTTCAAGGCGATCCCGGTGATCATGCTGTCGTCCAAGGACGGCCTGTTCGATAAGGCCAAGGGACGCATCGTGGGGGTCGATCAGTTTTTGACCAAGCCTTTCAGCAAGGAAGAACTGCTGGGTGCAATCAAGGCCTATGTGCCTGGGTTCGCCGCAGTGGAACAAGCACACTGACGCCGCCTCACAAGGGCCGGCGCCGACCAATGTAGCGGGGAAAAACCATGGCACGTGTTCTGATCGTCGACGATTCGCCGACCGAAATGTACAAACTCACCGGCATGCTGGAAAAGCACGGCCACGAAGTGCTCAAGGCCGAAAACGGCGCGGACGGCGTGGCCCTGGCCCGCCAGGAAAAACCCGACGCCGTGCTGATGGACATCGTGATGCCGGGCCTCAATGGCTTCCAGGCCACCCGTCAGCTGTCCAAAGAGCCGGAAACCAACGGCATCCCAATCATCATCATCACCACCAAAGATCAGGAAACCGACAAAATCTGGGGCGCGCGCCAGGGTGCCAAGGATTACCTGACCAAACCGGTGGACGAAGACACCCTGATCGCCACCCTGAACAAGGTGCTGGCCGGCTGACGGCACGCCATCATGACCGAGTCGCAAACCGCCTTCGAGCTGTTGCTGGACATCGACCGCCGCTGCCGCCTGCTGGCCGCCGACCTGCCCTCCCAGGAGGCCGGCTTGCAGCGCTGGAGCGGGATCGGCTTTCGGGTGGGCGCCCATTGGTTCGTGGCGCCAATGGGAGAAGTTGCCGAAGTTTTGCATGAGCCACGTTGCACTTTAATGCCCGGGGTCAAGACCTGGGTACGAGGTGTGGCTAACCTGCGCGGGCGTTTATTGCCGGTGATGGACCTTGGTGGGTTCCTTGGCGAGGCGCTGTCCAGGGCGCGCAAGCAACGGCGGGTGCTGGTGGTGGAATTCAATGACCTGTTTGTTGGGTTGCTGGTGGACGAGGTGGTGGGCATGCAGCATTTCGCACAGGACGCCTTATTGGCCAACGCCGCGCCGGGCGCGCCGTTTATTCAGGGGCATTTCGACGGCGACCCGTCGTGGCAGGTCTTCAGCCCGTTCGCCCTGGCCCAGACGCCAGGTTTCATGGATGTTGCCCCATGACCACCGCGACCACCGTCAAACCCCAGGCCGGCTCGCGTAGCCGCTCGCAGATCATCGTGCTGTTTATCGCGCTGATCGTGTTCATCATGCTGTTGTTCGCCAACTTCGCCTACCTCAATACCCAGTCCACCTACGACAAACAGTACATCGGCCACGCCGGTGAATTGCGCGTGCTGTCCCAACGTATCGCCAAGAACGCCACCGAGGCCGCCGCCGGCAAAGCCGCGGCGTTCAAGCTGCTGGGCGAGGCGCGCAACGACTTTGCCCAGCGCTGGGGCTACCTGAAAAAAGGCGACCCGCAAACCGGCCTGCCCGCCGCCCCCAGCGCCGTGCGCGCCGAAATGCGCGCGGTGCAGACCGATTGGGAAGCCCTGCTGAAGAACACCGACGCGATTCTGGCCAGCGAGCAGACGGTGCTGTCCCTGCATCAAGTGGCCGCGACCCTGGCCGAAACCGTGCCGCAATTGCAGATGGAGTCGGAAAAAGTCGTCGAAATCCTGTTGCAGCGCGGCGCGCCCGCCAGCCAGGTGGCCGTGGCCCAGCGCCAATCGTTGCTGGCCGAACGTATCCTGGGCGCGGTCAATACCGTGCTGGCCGGCGACGAAACCGCCGTGCAAGCCGCCGACGCCTTTGGCCGTGACGCCAACCGCTTCGGCCAGGTGCTCAATGGCATGCTCAACGGCAACCCAGGACTGCGCATCACCCAGGTTGAAGACCGCGATGCCCGCGCGCGGCTGGCGGAAATCGCCGAGTTGTTCGAGTTCGTGTCCGGCTCGGTGGATGAAATCCTCGAAACCTCGCCGCAGTTGTTCCAGGTGCGCGCCTCGGCGAGCAATATCTTCAACCTGTCCCAGACCCTGCTCGATGAAGCCTCGCACCTGGCCACCGGTTTCGAGAACCTGGCCAGCGGGCGCAGCTTCGACACTATCGGCGGCTATGTGCTGGGCTTGCTGGCGCTGACCTCGATCATCCTGATCGGCCTGGTGATGGTGCGCGAGACCAATCGCCAACTGCACGAAACCGCCGAGAAGAACGAGCGCAATCAGAACGCGATCATGCGCCTGCTCGATGAAATCGAAGACCTCGCCGACGGCGATCTCACCGTGACGGCGTCGGTCACCGAGGACTTCACCGGCACCATCGCCGATTCCATCAACTATTCCGTGGATCAGTTGCGCGATCTGGTGGCCACCATCAACCTCACCGCCGGCCAAGTGGCCGGCGCGGTGCAGGAAACCCAGGCCACCGCCATGCACCTGGCCCAGGCGTCCGAGCACCAGGCCCAGCAGATCGCCGAGGCGTCCACCGCGATCAATCAGATGGCCCAGTCCATCGATCAGGTGTCGGCCAACGCCGCCGAATCCTCGGCCGTGGCCGAGCGCTCGGTGGAAATCGCCAACAAGGGCAATGAGGTGGTGCACAACACCATCCATGGCATGGACAACATTCGCGAACAGATCCAGGACACCGCCAAACGCATCAAGCGCCTGGGCGAATCGTCCCAGGAGATCGGCGATATCGTCAGCCTGATCGACGATATTGCCGACCAGACCAACATCCTCGCCCTGAATGCGGCGATCCAGGCCAGCATGGCCGGGGATGCCGGGCGTGGTTTCGCGGTGGTGGCCGATGAAGTGCAACGCCTGGCCGAGCGTTCGTCGGCCGCCACTCGGCAGATCGAGACCCTGGTGCGGGCGATCCAGGCCGACACCAACGAAGCCGTGATCTCCATGGAGCAGACCACCACCGAAGTGGTGCGCGGCGCGCGGTTGGCCCAGGACGCCGGGGTGGCGCTGGAGGAAATCGAAGGCGTGTCGAAAACCCTGGCGGCGCTGATCCAGAGCATCTCCAACGCGGCGCAACAGCAAACCTCGTCGGCGGGGCAGATCTCCCTGACCATGAATGTGATCCAGCAGATCACCACGCAGACCTCGTCGGGCTCCACCGCCACTGCCGAGAGCATCGGTAACCTGGCGAAGATGGCCAGCCAGTTACGCCGGTCGGTGTCGGGCTTCACCCTGCCGCCGCCCAAACAGGTCGACAGTTGATAGGTACAGGTTTCAAGAACACCAGCAACTCATGAATTCAAAGCGGAGCAGTTATGGTTGACCGGCACGACTACGTGGCCCTCGAATGGGTCAAGGGCGACATTGCCGAGACCCTGCAACACGCCCGCTCGGCGCTGGACGCTTATGTCGAAACCGCCGACGGCGATGTGATCGACGAATGCCTGGCCGGTATCCATCAGGTGCATGGCGCGCTGCAAATGGTCGAGTTCTACGGCGCGGCGCTGCTGGCCGAGGAGATCGAGGCCCTGGCCCTGGCCCTGCGCGACGGGCAGGTGGGGCAGCGCGATGAGAGCATCGGCTTGCTGCAACAAGCTCTCGGCCAATTGCCGCTGTACCTCGAACGCGTACACAGCGCCCGCCGCGACCTGCCGCTGGTGGTGCTGCCGCTGCTCAACGACCTGCGCAGTGCGCGCGGAGAAAGCCTGCTCTCGGAAACCAGCCTGTTCAGCCCGCAACTGCTGTCGATCGCACCTTTACCCGAAGACGCCCTGGCCCAGCGCGCCGGGCCCGATCTGCCGACCCAATTGCGCCAATGGCACCACCTGCTGCAACAGGCCTTGGTCGGGCTGCTGCGCGAAGATCACGGCCCAAGCAATCTGGAAGACATGGCGCGGGTGTTCGCGCGTCTCGAAGCGCTGTGCCAGGGCGCGCCACTGTTGCCGTTATGGCAAGTGACCTCGGCGCTGGTGGAGGGCATGCTCACTGGCGTGATTGCCAACAGCCCGGCGCTGCGCAGCCTGCTCAAGGCCAGCGACAAGCAACTCAAGCGCCTGCTGGCCCAGGGCATCAACGGCATCAACCAACCGGCACCGGATGAGTTGCTCAAAAGCCTGCTGTTCTATGTCGCCAAGGTCACCCGGCCGACGCCGCGCATGCAGAGCCTGAAAGAACGTTACGGCCTGGACGAAGCCTTGCCCGACAGCGCTGTGGTGGATGCCGAGCGCGCGCGCATGGCCGGGCCCGATCGCAATGCCATGGGGTCCGTACTCGGCGCATTGTGCGAGGAATTGGTGCGGGTCAAGGAGCGTCTGGACCTGTTCGTGCGCAGCGACCGTCAGCACGCCAGTGACCTTGACGCGCTGCTGGCGCCGTTGCGGCAGATCGCCGATACCCTGGCGGTGTTGGGCTTCGGCCAGCCGCGCAAAGTGATCATCGACCAGCTCGCCGTGGTGTTGAGCCTGGCCCAGGGGCATCGCGAACCAGACGATGCGGTGCTGATGGATGTGGCCGGCGCGTTGCTGTATGTCGAAGCCACGTTGGCCGGTATGGCCGGAACCGTTGAGCCGGAAAGCCGCGAAGAAAGCCGCTTGCCCACCACCGACCTGACCCAGATCCACCAGTTGGTGATCCGCGAATCCTGCCAGTGCCTGCGCCAGGCCAAAGAACTGGTGATTGATTGCCTCGAAGCCGACTGGGACCGCCAGCGCCTGGAATCCCTGCCGGAACTGCTGAGCCAGGTGCGCGGCGCGCTGGCCATGATCCCGCTGCCACGGGCGGCCAGCCTGATGCGCGGTTGCAGCGATTACGTGGATGCGCAGTTGATGGTCGACGAACAGCCGCCGAGCGAGACGCAGTTGGCGCACTTCGCCGACGTGATCAGCAGCCTGGAGTACTACCTCGAACGCATGCTCCAAGACCCGGATGCAGCCGGCGAACGGGTGCTGGAACTGGCCACCCAGGGCTTGGCTGCCCTTGGATACCTGCCGGAGGAAAAACCCTGGCGCCAGGCGCTGGTCGCACCGGACGGCGCACTCTCCACCGACACGGCCCCCAACCAATCCCAACTCGACGCATTGGCCAGCCCCACCTCGCGCCTCAACCCTCCCGCGTTGCAGCGCCCCGGCAGCCTGTTGCCGCCGCCCGCCGACGAAGCGCCTATCGACGACGAGCTGCGTGAGGTCTTCCTCGAAGAGACTGAGGAAGTCCTTGAGGTGCTGCACCGCTATTTGCCGAACAGCGCGGATAAAACCGCCCAAGGCGAGATGCGCCGCGCGTTCCACACCCTAAAAGGCAGCGGCCGCATGGTGCGCGCCCTGGTGCTCGCGGAGCTGGCCTGGGCGGTGGAGAACCTGCTCAACCGCGTACTGGAGCGCAGCGTGGCCCTGGGCCCCGAGGTGCAACAGGTGTTGGATGAAACCGTGGCACTGTTGCCGGAATTGATTGCCGATTTTGCCCAGGGCGCCCAACGCCAGCGCGATGAAGTCGACGCCCTGGCCGCCCGCGCCCATGGGTTGGCCAGCGGTGCCGCGGTGGCCTCCGCTGATGCCCATGACCCGATGCTGCTGGAGATTTTCCGCAACGAAGCCCAGAGCCATCTCGACAGCCTCAACCACTTCCTGGAGCAGGCCGCCGAGCATGTGCCGCTGCAAGTCAGCGATGAACTGCAACGCGCCCTGCACACCCTCAAGGGCAGTGCCTACATGGCCGGTGTGTCGCCCATCGCCGAACTGGCGCGGCCGCTCGACCACCTGACCCGCGAGTACAAGGCTCACCGCCTGCCGCTGGATCTGGATGAAGTGGAACTGCTGCTGGAAGCCGAGGGCCTGTTCCAGCGAGGGTTGCGTCAGCTGGACAGCAACCCCCTGGCGCCGATCAAAGGCGCGGCGGACCTGATTGCTCGCACCCAACAGTTGCTCGAACGCCAGCTCCAGGCGCTGCTCGATGCGCCCAACACCGGCCTGCGCATCAAGCGCAATCCGCAACTGATCGCTGACTTCCTGGCCCAGGGCATGGACATCCTGCTCGACGCCGAAAACCTGCTGCGTCGCTGGCAGCAACACCCCGGCGAACGCCAGGAACTCACGGCCTTGCTGGATGAGTTGACCACCCTCGGCGAAGGCGCGCAGCACGCCGACCTGCATGCCATCGACGAACTCTGCGAAGCCTTGCTCGACCTGTACGGCGCTGTGGAAGAAAGCAGCCTGGCAGTCAGCGCACGGTTTTTCCAGGAGGCCGAACAGGCCCATGACGCGTTGATCAACATGCTCGACCAGCTCGCCGCCGGCCAGGAAATCAGCCCCGCACCGGCCCGGGTACACGCCTTGCGCGAGCTGCTGGACGAAGCCCTCGATCCGGCCGCCACCGGCCTGATTACCCACCAGGGCGACCGTGCGCCGAGCATCGCCGAACTGGGCGCGGCGACGCGGCAGTTGGATCACGCCACCACTGTGGACGACGAGATCGTCGAGATTTTCCTGGAAGAAGCGGTGGATATCCTCGATAGCGCCGGGCAGTCCCTCAAGCGCTGGTTGCTGGAACCCGAGAGCATGGCGCCGTTGTCGTCGTTGCAGCGTGACCTGCACACCCTCAAGGGCGGCGCACGCATGGCCGAGATAGAGCCGGTGGCTGAGCTGGCCCATGAATTGGAATGCCTTTACGAAGGTCTGGTCGACCGGCGCTATAGCTATTCCAACGAACTCTCGCACATATTGATGGCCAGCCATGAACGGCTCGCGCTGCAACTGGAAGAGCTGCACCAGCACAAGCCCTTGAGCGACAGTACGGAGCTGGTCGCCAAGGTCCGGGCGTTGCGTCATAACGGCACCCCCACGGCCCCGACGCCGGCGGTGGAAGCATCAAGCGCCGACCCGGAACTGCTGGAGATTTTCCTCGAAGAGGCTGCCGACATCCTCGATAGCTCCGGCGCCGCGCTGCTGCGCTGGCAGGCCGAGCCGAGCAGCCGCCAGGAAGTCGAAACCCTGCTGCGCGACCTGCACACCCTCAAGGGCGGCGCGCGCATGGTCGAGATCGGCCCGATTGGCGACCTGGCCCATGAACTGGAGTTTCTCTACGAAGGGTTGTCCGCTGGCCAACTGGTTGCGAGCCCGGAGCTGTTCGCGCTGCTGCAAGGCTGCCACGACCGCCTGGCGCAGATGATCGACGCGGTGGCCGACGGCTTGCCGGTGGGTTCGGTGGACAAACTGATCGAGCGCATCAAGAGCCTGGTGCACCCCAGCAACGAGTCGCCGACACCGGTGGCATTGCCGGCGGGCAAGGCCGAGGCGGCGGTGGACCCGGCCGCCGATACGGTGAAAATCTCGGCGGATCTGCTCGATGATCTGGTCAACCTGGCCGGCGAAACCTCGATCTTCCGCGGGCGCATCGAGCAACAGATCAACGATGCCGGCGTCGCCCTCAACGAGGTGGAAACCACCATCGAGCGCATGCGCGACCAATTGCGCCGCCTGGACACCGAAACCCAGGGCCGCATTCTCAGTCGCCAGCAGGTCGAGGCCGAGCGCCTGGGCTATGAAGACTTCGACCCGCTGGAAATGGACCGCCACTCGCAACTGCAACAGCTGTCCCGCGCGTTGTTCGAGTCGGCCTCGGACTTGCTCGACCTCAAGGAAACCCTGGAGCGGCGCAACCAGGATGCGCACAACCTGTTGCAGCAACAGGCGCGCATCAATACCGAGTTGCAGGAAGGCCTGATGCGCACCCGTATGGTGCCGTTCGAACGCATGCTGCCACGGCTCAAACGCATCGTGCGGCAGGTGGCGAGTGAGTTGGGCAAAGATGTCGAGTTCATCGTCGGCAATGCCGAGGGCGAAATGGACCGCAACGTGCTGGAGCGCATGGTGGCGCCGTTGGAGCACATGTTGCGCAACGCCGTCGACCACGGCTTGGAATCTCGGGAGGTGCGCCTGGCTGCCGGTAAACCGCAGAAAGGCCGCATCACCCTGGACCTGACCCACGAAGGCGGCGATATCATTTTCGACATGCGCGACGACGGCGCCGGCGTGCCGCTGGACGCGGTGCGGCGCAAGGCGATCAAGCGCGGCCTGCTGGGCCCTCAGCAAGAGATCAGCGACCGCGATGTGTTGCAGTTCATCCTGCAACCGGGCTTTTCCACTGCGGAAAAAATCACCCAGATTTCCGGGCGCGGCGTGGGCATGGACGTGGTGCATGAAGAAGTGCGCCAGCTCGGCGGTTCGATGGTGATCGACTCGACGCCAGGGCAGGGCGTGCATTTCCGCATCCGCCTGCCGTTCACGGTGTCGGTCAATCGTGCCTTGATGGTGCAGTGCGCGGACGAGCAATACGCGATCCCGCTCAACACCATAGAGGGCCTGGTGCGTGTGCTGCCCCATGAGCTGGCGGGCCACTATCAGCAGGACCCGCCGTTCTACGAATATGCCGGCCAGCGCTATGAGCTGTTCTACTTGGGCGACCTGCTGCACACCGTCGCGCGGCCGAAACTGCTGGGCCAGTACCAGCCGGTGCCGGTGTTGCTGGTGCAGTGCAACGAGCGGCATGTGGCGGTGCATGTGGACGCCATGGCCGGAACGCGCGAGATTGTAGTCAAGGGCCTGGGCCCGCAATTTGCCGGGGTAAAAGGCGTGTCGGGGGCGACCATTCTGGGGGACGGTCGCGTGGTGCTGATCATCGACCTGCTGGCGCATATCCGCGCCCGGCCACCGGTGTTGCCGGCCCAGGCGAGCGATGCGCCGCTGATCCTCAACGACCCGTTGAAAAAACGCCCGCTGCTGGTGCTGGTGGTCGACGATTCGGTGACGGTGCGCAAAGTCACCAGCCGCCTGCTGGAACGCAACGGCATGAACGTGCTCACCGCCAAGGACGGCATCGACGCCCTGGCCGTGCTCGAAGAACACACCCCGGACCTGATGCTGCTGGATATCGAAATGCCCCGCATGGACGGCTTCGAAGTGGCGATCCAAGTGCGCAACGACCCACGGCTGATGCGCCTGCCGATCATCATGATCACCTCGCGCACCGGCCAGAAACACCGCGACCGCGCTATGGCCATCGGCGTCAACGACTACCTGGGCAAGCCGTACCAGGAGTCGGTGCTGTTGGAGAGCATCGCCTACTGGAGCAAGTCCCATGCTTGACCACCGCGCCAGCCAAGTCACCGGCTTGCTGCTGCCCCTGGCCGACCGGCATTTGATCCTGCCCAACGTCGCCATCGCCGAACTGATCGACTTCCAACGCGGCGAACCAGCCAGCGACGCCCCGCCCTGGTACTTGCGGCAAGTCACCTGGCGTGAGCGGCAAATCCCCCTGATCAGCTTTGAAGCTGCTTGCGGCGAAGCCCTTGTCGTCGGCGAACGCTCACGCATCGTGGTGCTGAATGCCCTGGGCGGGTGGCCAACCTTGAAGTTCATCGCCCTGGTGATCCAAGGCATCCCACGCTCCTACAAGCTCGACAGCGAGTTGAGCTACGTGGACGTGCCGCTCAGCCCGCTGGAGCTGGCAGCGGTGCAGGTGGGCGAACATGTGGCGAAGGTGCCGGATTTAATGGGGCTGGAAGCCTTGCTGGTCGAGTCAGGCCTGGCCTGAGCTGCGCATTTTCTGAGAAATGAAAGGCGTCCTGTGATGAGGGCCTTTTCCGGTTCAGAGACGCTGCAGCTGATGAAAATCAGCAATCAGCATACCCGCCAGATACACCATCAAAATCACCACGCCTGCGTCCAATAAACGCCAGACCTTCGCCGAACGAAATAGCCCCGTCAACCTCTGGCACCCTAACGCCAAAACTACAAACCACACCAGCGACGCGGTCATTGCTCCGCTGGCAAAGAGCGCTTGTTGGCTGACGGGCTTTGCCGCGCCAATAGAGCCAATTAGCACCACGGTATCCAGCCAAGCATACGGATTGGCAAATCCAAGTATCACCGCTGTGCGCAGCAATCCCCGTTGTGAGGTGAGGTTGCTTCGAGTGTCCGGCATCGATTGGTTACGCAGACAAGCCAATAACCGCTGCCAGCCGAACCACAATAGATAGGCCGCTCCCGACAGCAGCAGAAACGCCACGAAACCTGGCTCTCTGCCAAGTAACGAGCCCAAGCCCATGACCCCAAGAGCGATGAGGATGATGTCGGCGAACACGCATACCGCCACCACCCCCCAGACAGGGCTGCGACTGACACCCTGGCGAATAACCAGGGTGTCCTTCGGTCCAGGAGCGGCGAACAGTCCGATGCCCAGTAGCAGGCCTTCGAGATAAAAAGCGTTGAAGTCTGGAGTCATGAAGCGCTCAGCCGCCTGGGTATCAGATCAATTGAAGGGGGTGATTACCGAAGCTGGTATGGCGCGTGTTGGCGGCGTTTTTCAAGTCGATCGGCTGGTGGCGGAAAAAGCTTGTCAGTTCCTGCTCCGAATCAGGGTTGACGAAGTAAATGAGAGAGCTTCGCGGCATTGGTCTCCGAGGCGTCAGAACCGCGTGGTACATAGCGGGAATCGCACAATCCGAGAGCTCGGTCAGTAACGATCCGGCCAAGATTGCTACCTCGTTCTCCAAGAGGCGCACCGGCTCCAACGAGCTGCCTCGAACCAGAACGAGGCCATCACGAGTAGGCTTGATAAAGGACAACAGATGACCATCCTCGTGAGGATCCTGAGCAAACTGGCGCTGGCCCGACCCGGAATTAGCTCCATAGACACACAGTTGCAGATAGGACGCTGCACGCAAAGAGTTCAACGAAGTGGCTCCAAACTCCGCGCAAATTCCGTCCATCAATCCCTGGGCAAGCTCGCTGACCTGTTGTTCAAAAGCTGTGACGACGGCAAAAAAATCACTTCGTGTGAATTCAAAGGCTCTTCGTTTTAATGAATGTGCAGGCCAGTAACAAAATCGCTCACATAGGTCTGGCTGCTCCTCAAGGCTCGAGTACTCAGTGCCAAAGGGGAAAAATCCATCGGTGTCTTTTTCGAAGGAAAACGAGGCTTTGGTGGCTGGTGATATTGCGGGGTATCCATCAACGATTTTTTTGTAATCCAGCAGCATCGCTTCTGATATTTGCAGGGTGCCGAAGCCTGTTTGAGCAATGGATTCACAGCACGCTTTAATGTGGTTCATGGCTATATCCAAAGGTAGATGTAAAGGAATGCAACAAACACTAGGTTCGCAAGCATGCGAGAAACTACGACACTGGATATGACCGGCTAAAAGGGTTCCATCCATGTCCTTCACAACATCGCCAGCGCCAGCAGGTGGCGAGTGTGCATGGTTCAAGACACGGGGCGGCGGACAGGTTGTCTTTTTTGGCGGACAAAGAAATGACGTTCACCTAAAAACGGGAACCGTACACTTCGTATGAATATAAGAACGCGAGATACCCTCAGGTCATTGGTTGCACGGCGCAGCCGCGAATTGGGCAAGCCGCTGACTGCGCTGGCCAAGGAAGCAGGAATTTCCAGAACCTACCTGTACGGTCTAGCGGCTGGAGCGTCCAGGGACCCGTCGGTACGCACGCTGATCAAGCTGGCGAAGGCATTGCAGGTTTCTCCCTTGCTGTTGTTTCGCTACTTCGCTGACCTGACAGGCGCGCCCGCTAATGCGTACTCAATGGCTACCACCAATCGGGCTGCAGGTATTGATGATCCGGATGACGTTGCGGTGTTCAATGCCGATGTCACGACGCCTGATCAAGCCGTCGTGTTGCCGGGGGAAGTTTTTCAGAAAACCTGGGAGATTCAGAACCTGGGGACACGACCCTGGCGCGGGCGACGACTGGTGCGTGTTGATAGGGAATATGTGATTGCCCGCCGCACCGATCCACAGGGTCAGTTGGAGGTTGTGATGGATATTCATTTGCGTAGCCTGTACAGCGAGCTCCCTATTGCCGATACGCTGCCGGGCCAGCCGGTGCATATCAGTGTGGAGTTTGCAGCACCCAAGGAGACCTGCACGGTGGCTTCAGTCTGGAGAATCGAGGATGAGCAGGGGAAACCTTGTTACGGACCTGCGTTCATTTTGCATGTAGTGGTTAACGTCATGGCGCGTTGAGCGTCCGGTAGGCTTTTTCCTTAGTCAATCCGCGCAAACCGCTCAATCATTGGCTGCTCCCGATGCTCGGCCTGCCACAAGTCGTAGGTACTTTGCATCGACGGCCATCGCCATGCGGTACTCACGCCGGCCCCAATAAAGTCTTACTTTGCCCCTAACAGATGTAAGACGTAGATCGAAAAGTAGTGTGAAGCTTCTGTAAGTTCTTTTCCCGAGTTTTGGCTGATTTTTGAGTGCTAGCTTTTGACGCTCAACCCCATCAGCAAGGATTCGCAAATGGCTGTCCCTCCAATGCCCCAAGGCGTTTCGCTGCAAGACAATATCGCCCTGGCCAACAACCGCAGGATGCATTTGAAGCCAGGTTCGGCGTTCACCTATTCATGGTTTTATTCACAAGTCAGAGGGCGTGGCCCTTGGGATTACAAACAGAAAAGTCGCGAGTACGAGGCGTTCGGTAACTTTAACTATGGGGTTACCGGTACGGTGTTGGGGATTCCTGAAGGCGTGTTATTGAGAGCAGCCGGTGCTGCGCAAAAAGCGGCGGGGACATCTCGGCCGGAGTTTGGAGACTGGTGGGGTGATGCGCCTTATGGCGATGACCATAGCGACCAGCACTGGATCAAGGAGGGCATCGAATATGCCAGAGCTCAAGGGTATTAAGTGGCCGGTCCAGGTCTTGCTCAATGGGCTGCTGGTGGTGTGTCTCGGGTACTTGGGCGTTGGTTGGTTGATGAGCCCCGGTACGCCGGAGTTGGATGAGGTCGTACTCAAGCATTCCTTGAGTAACGGCAACTCCCTTTATGGCGTGCGGGATAATCAGGGTGGTGCGACGGTGGGCTTTTCCTACAGGTACTACGTGCATAAGGATCTGGATAATGATCACGAAATACTCACGTCATTGGTCTCGGCACATCCATTTCTAAAAACCAAAGAGCCTGATGTCCAAGTGATCCAGAAGGATGGAGCTCTCCATCTCATTGTTCGTGGGGAGGTTTATGAATACCGCAGCTATCCGCTTGAAGGCTTGGAGGCGGTGAGCATTGATATGAGGCTGTAGGCCTGGGGGCTTCGGATTTCTCCTGCAAGATTTTGGGCCGTGCACGAACTTGTCCCAAACAGACCTACTGAGCAAATGTAGAAGGGGCGTGCCCCGATAGCGGTGGGTCATAAGTGATGTATCAACTGACACTCTGCCATCGGGGGCAAGCCCCCTCTTACATTGAGATCATCTTTCGGCTCGGCTCAGCGTTCGTTGATGCTCCATTACTACAACTGTAATGATCCACCGCCCAGCTTGATTGATAGCCTCCTGAATCACGCCTAGGGTACAGCCCACGACGGCAAACCCGTGGAGCGACCATGACAACCAAAATAACCTCCGACTCGCGCTGGAGGCTGCGGCGTGACGAGAATGTGGCTCGATTGTGCCCGCAAATGCGCGCGGCGTCCTCGGAACGTCACATGGCACTTGCACTCTGATGCCCAAGGCCGGAGGCTTGCGGCCAGTCGTCAACGGTTACGGGAGGTCAGTGACACATGTACCACGGGGAACGATTCAACGCCTGGAGCCATTTGCTCGGTGCTGTCGCGGCGTGTATTGGCGCCGTATGGATGCTGGTGGTGGCCAGTCTGGATGGCAGCCCCTGGAAGATCGTCAGCGTGGCGATCTATGGTTTTACGCTGATGGTGCTGTACAGCGCGTCCACCGTGTACCACAGCGTGCAGGGGCGGCGAAAAGAGATCATGCAGAAGGTCGATCACTTTTCCATCTACCTGTTGATTGCCGGCAGTTACACGCCGTTTTGCCTGGTGACCCTGCGCGGGCCGTGGGGCTGGACGCTGTTCGGGATTGTGTGGGGGCTGGCGGTGATCGGCATTTTGCAGGAGATCAAACCGCGTTCCGAGGCGCGCATTTTGTCCATCGTCATTTATGCGGTGATGGGCTGGATTGTGCTGGTGGCGGTCAAGCCGCTGATGGCCGCGCTGGGCACGGCGGGGTTTATCTGGCTGGCGGCGGGCGGCGTGCTGTACACCGTTGGCATCATCTTTTTTGCCCTGGAGCACCGCCTGCGGCACTCCCATGGGATCTGGCACTTGTTCGTGATCGGCGGCAGCGTGCTGCATTTCGTGGCGATCATGCACTACGTGCTATAGCCGCTGCAGCATCGCGTCGGCGCGCTGGCCGAAGATCTCCAGCAGCTTGGCCAGCGTGTGCGGTGGCGGTTCATCGGCGCGGGTCAGGGCGTAGAGGGTGATCGGCAGCGGTGGGGTCAGCGTGCGGATGCAGGTGGTGGCGGGGGAAGCGCCGAGGGCGGTGAAGGGGTCGATTACCGTTAAGCCGGCGCCGGACTCGACCATGGCCCGCGCCAGGGCGTAGGTCTGCACCGAGAGGGTCACGCGCGGCGGCGGCGTAACGCTTTCCAGATAGTTGTCGAGCCTGGCCGACAGTGGGTCGGCGCTGGACAGGCCAATCAGCGGCGCGCCGGCCAGGTCCGTCAGGGCCAATGGCATGCTCAGCGCCTCCTCGGGCCAATAACCCTTGGAGGCCAGCGCCACCAGCGCTCCGTTGGCCAGCACTTGGGTGGTCAATCCCGGATGGCCGGAGAAGTTGAGGGTCAACGCCAGGTCGATCTCGCGCATCAACAGTTTTTGCACCAGCTCGCGGCTATGGTCGCTGGACAGTTCGCAGGCAATGTCCGGGTAGTCGCGCTTCCATTCCAGAATCGCCGGCGGCAGCAGGGCCAGGGCCAATGCCGGAATCGCACCAATGCGCACGCTATGCCCCGGTGCGCTGCGCAGGCTCTTGGCCAGGCGCCGCACGCCTTGCAGGCTCTCGGTGACTTTCTCGACTTCACGCTCCAGCGCCAAGGCTTCCGGAGTTGCCTGCAATTTACCGCGCACCCGCAGAAACAGCGGAAAGCCCAGCTGCATTTCGGCATGTTGCAGCACCTTGGTCACCGCCGGCTGCGACACATTCAGCAACTGCGCGGCGGCGCTGACGGAGCCGGTCTGGCGGATAGCCTGGAAGATTTCGATATGACGCAAGCGCATGGCACGTCCATAACCTTTGTTTATAGGCGACCTATCTTTATTCATTGTCGGTAGCGTGTCACCTGCCCCTACGCTTGGGCTCTCTCAATCAACGGCAGGGGCGAGCATGGCCAGGCAGGTTTGCGTTATCGGCGGTGGGGTGATCGGCTTGGCCAGTGCGTACGCGCTGGTGCGTGCCGGTCATGAGGTCACGGTGATCGACGCGCGCGAGCGCCTCGGCAGCGAAACCAGCTTTGCCAACGGTGGGCAATTGTCTTACCGCTACGTCGCGCCGCTGGCCGATGCCGGTGTGCCGCTGCAAGCGATTGGCTGGCTGCTGCGCGGCGATTCGCCATTGAAACTGCGCCCGCGCCTGGACCCCCAACAATGGCGCTGGATGGCGGCGTTTGTCGGCGCCTGCCGAGGCTCGGTGAATAAACGCAACGCCGCGCACCTGCTGCGTCTGGCGTCCCTGAGTCAAAACACCTTGCAGCAATGGCGCGTCGACGATCGTCTGGACGGCTTCGACTGGCGGCGCAACGGCAAGCTGGTGGCCTTTCGCAACGCGAATACCTTTGAGCATGCGCGCAGCAAGGTCACCGACATCCTGCAACAACAGGTGCTATCCGCCCTGGACTGCGCACGCCTGGAACCGACGCTGGCGGCAGGCGGTTTTGTCGGCGGTATCTACACGCCAAACGAGGAAGTCGCCGATTGCCATGCGTTCTGTCAGCGTCTGGCGGCGCGTCTGGAGGCATCGGGGCGTTGCACATTTATATTGGGGCGCAAGGTCACCGGTATTCGTCATGCCGAGGGTGCGGTGCAGGCGCTGGAGCTGGGCGAGGAGGTCATGCCGGTGGAGCACCTGGTGCTGGCCGCCGGGCACCGCAGCGCTGAATTGGCGTTGCCTGGCGTGTCGCTGCCGTTGTATCCGCTCAAGGGTTACAGCCTCAGTGTGCCGATTGGCGAGCAGCACCGCGCTCCTAACATCAGCATCACCGACTACGACCGCAAGATCGTCTACGCACGCATCGGCGAACAATTGCGGGTGGCGGCTATGGTGGATATCGTCGGTTTCGATGCCAGCCTTGAGCCTAAGCGCCTGGCGCTGATGAAACGCCAGGCGATCGAGACTTTTCCTACAGCCGGTGACTATAGCCATGCGCTGGAATGGGCCGGCATGCGCCCGGCCACGCCGACCGGTGTGCCACTGATCGGCGCGAGCGTTTACCGCAACCTGTGGCTCAACCTGGGCCACGGCGCCCTCGGTTTTACCCTGGCCTGCGGCAGCGGCCAACTGCTCGCCGAACTGATCGGCCAGCACCAACCTTCCATCGATATGCAGGGCCTGTCGCCCCGCGCCGCGTGAGGACGCATCCATGACCCTCCAACGAATCAACACTAACGAGCGCCTCAGCGGCGCTGTGACTTTCAATGAGCTGGTGTTTCTGTCGGGCCAGGTGCCGGGTGACGGCCAGGACGTGGCGATCCAGACCCGCGAAGTCCTGGCCAGGATCGACGCGCTGTTGGCCCAGGCCGGTAGCGACAAGGACCACTTGCTCAATGCGACCATCTATCTCAAGGACATCGACAGCGGTTTTGCGCCGATGAATGAAGTGTGGTCCGCGTGGCTGTCGCCGGGGATGGCGCCCACCCGGACCACCCTGCAAGCCCAGCTCGCACGGCCGAGCGTGCTGGTGGAAATCAGTGTGATTGCTGTACGTAAATAACCAAAAAACCAACGGAGCATAACAATGAAAAAAATCCTGTTGACCGGCTGCGCGGTGGGGCTGTTATGGGGCGCGCAGGCCGTGGCGAACGAAGCGGTCTTGAGCGGTACGCTGAGCAAGATCGCCAACGCCAAGTCGATTACCTTGGGTTATCGCGACGCCTCGGTACCCTTTTCGTACGTGGGCGACCATAGCGGCAAACCCATGGGCTATTCGGTGGACCTGGCGAACAAGATCGTCGAACGCATCCAGCAGAAAACCGGGGTGCCCAACCTCAACGTCAAATACAACCTGGTGACCTCCCAGACCCGTATCCCGCTGGTGCAGAACGGCACCGTCGACCTGGAATGCGGCTCCACCGGCGTCACCGCCGAACGGCAGAAACAGGTGGCGTTTTCCTACGGGTTTATCTACGTGAAGGGCCAGTTGCTGACTGCCAAAGACAGCGGCATCAAGGGGTTTGCCGATCTGCAGGGCAAGAACGTGGTGACCACCGCCGGCACCACCAACGAGCGCTTCCTCAAAAGCTACAACGCCGAGCACAAGGCCAATATCTTTGTGATCAGCGCCAAGGACCATGGCGAGGCATTCAAGATGCTTGAGACTGGCCGCGCGGCCGCGTTCTACATGGACGACGCGCTGCTCTACGGCGAACGCGCCAAGGCCAAGGACCCGCACAATTGGGTGGTGGTGGGCGAGGAACAGTCCCGGGAAATCTACAGCTGCATGGTGCGCAAGGATGACCCGCAGTTTCTGGCGGTGGTCAACGAGACCCTCGGTGACCTGTACCGCAGCGGGGAAATCAACGGGATTTACCAGCGCTGGTTTGAACAGCCGATTCCGCCCAAGGGCTTGAACCTTGAGTTCCCGATGACCAGCGAGCTGAAGGCGATCATTGCCAAGCCGGTCAGCGATCCGGTGGAGTGATGTGCTGATGTGGTAACCCAATCTAACTGTGGGAGCTGGCTTGCCTGCGATAGCATCACCCAAGTGTTATTGAAAGACCGAGGTGACTGCATCGCGGGCAAGCCCGGCTCCCACACAAGCCCGCTCCCACAGTTTTGATTGGGTTTGCAAAGTAAGGGCGTTAGAAGTCGCCCCAGAGTTGTTGGGCCACGGCCAATGCAACGACGGGCGCGGTTTCGGTACGCAACACCCGCGGCCCAAGGCGGGCGGCGTGGTAGCCGGCGGCTTGGGCCGTTTCGACTTCATTGTCGGTCAGCCCACCTTCTGGCCCGATCAAAAACGCCAGGCTCGACGGCTTGGCATGGCTGATCATCGGTTCAGCCACCGGGTGCAGCACCAGCTTCAGGTCCGCCGCGGTTTGCTTCAACCAATCGGCCAGCAGCAGCGGCGGGTGAATCACCGGCACCGTCGAACGCCCGCATTGCTCACACGCGCTGATCGCCACCTGGCGCCAGTGCAGCAGGCGCTTGTCGGCGCGTTCGTCCTTGAGGCGCACTTCGCAGCGTTCGCTGAAAATCGGCGTGATCGCGTTGACCCCAAGCTCAGTAGCTTTCTGGATCGCCCAATCCATCCGCTCGCCCCGGGACAGGCCCTGGCCGAGGTGGATGTGCAGCGGGGATTCGGCCTGGCCCGCGAAGCTTTCGCTCAGTTGCACGGTGACGCGCTTCTTGCCGACTTCCAGCAAGCTGCCGAGGAATTCCTGGCCGGAGCCGTCGAACAATTGCACGGCGTCGCCTTCGACCATGCGCAACACGCGGCTGATGTAATGCGCCTGGGCCTCGGGCAGTTCTACGTCGCCGAGGCTCAGCGGGGTGTCGGTGAAAAAGCGGGACAATCTCATTTCTGTTCTCTGGGAAATTCTGTGCAGGAGCAAGATAACGGTGGCGAGGGTGCCTAAAAAGGTGGGGAATCAACCCGGATCGCGAAAGCCTGGGTGGAAGTCCTGTGGCACCGCGACGCTGACGCTGCTGTTGGTGGCGATGTCGATGCCTTCGCTGGCCACTTCGGCCAGGAAGTCAATTTGCTCCGGCGTGATCACATAGGGCGGCAGGAAATACACCACGCTGCCCAACGGCCGCAGCAACGCGCCGCGCTCCAGTGCGTGTTCGAATACCTTCAGGCCACGGCGTTCCTGCCATGGGTAGGCGGTCTTGGTGGCTTTGTCCTGGACCATCTCGATGGCCAGCACCATGCCGGTCTGGCGCACTTCTGACACATGGGGGTGGTCCACCAAGTGCGCGGTGGCGGTGGCCATGCGCTGGGCCAGGGCCTTGTTGTTCTCGATGACGTTGTCTTCTTCGAAAATATCCAGGGTCGCCAAGGCCGCCGCGCACGCCAGCGGGTTGCCGGTGTAGCTGTGGGAATGCAGGAAGGCGCGCAGGGTCGGGTAGTCGTCGTAGAACGCGCTGTACACGTCCTCGGTGGTCACCACGGCGGCCAAGGGCAGATAGCCGCCGGTAAGGGCCTTGGACAGGCACAGGAAGTCCGGACGGATGCCGGCCTGTTCGCAGGCGAACATGCTGCCGGTGCGGCCGAAGCCTACGGCGATTTCGTCATGGATCAGGTGCACGCCGTAGCGGTCGCAGGCTTCGCGCAGCAGCTTGAGGTACACCGGGTGATACATGCGCATGCCGCCGGCGCCCTGGATCAGCGGCTCGACGATCACCGCAGCGATCGTGGCATGGTGCTCGGCCAGGGTCTGTTCCATGGCCAGGAACATCGTGCGTGAGTGTTCTTCCCAGCTCATACCCTCGGGGCGCAGGTAGCAATCGGGGCTGGGTACTTTGATCGTGTCGAGCAGCAGCGCCTTGTAGGTTTCGGTGAACAGCGGCACATCGCCCACCGACATCGCGGCGATGGTTTCGCCGTGGTAGCTGTTGGTGAGGGTCACGAAGCGCTTTTTGTTCGGCAGGCCGCGGTTGAGCCAATAGTGGAAGCTCATTTTCAGCGCGACTTCGATGCACGACGAACCGTTATCGGCGTAGAAGCAACGGGTCAGGCCCTCGGGCGTCATCGCCACCAGGCGCTCGGACAGCTCGATCACCGGCTGGTGGCTGAAACCGGCGAGGATCACATGCTCCAGTTGATCGACCTGATCCTTGATGCGCTGGTTGATGCGCGGGTTGGCATGCCCGAACACGTTGACCCACCAGGAGCTGACGGCGTCGAGGTAGCGCTTGCCTTCGAAGTCTTCCAGCCACACGCCCTCGCCACGCTTGATGGGGATCAGCGGCAATTGCTGGTGGTCTTTCATCTGGGTGCAGGGATGCCACAGCACCGCCAGATCGCGTTGCATCCACTGGTTGTTCAGGCCCATCGTGTCTCTCCTCGAAGCGGTCCTGCGACCGGCGCAGGTGAAACAATCGCGCAAGCCTATGCAAAGCAGGGCGGTGTCACAACCCATGGCGTGTGAATTGGCAGTAAACACAGGACGGACTGTCACGTTTCTCAGGAATAGTCCTTAATCCTTGGTTAACTTATCGTGCCTAGGCTCTAGATCGCATTTCTCGATATTTCAAAGCGAAATTTTCCGCTTTAATTCGATAGTTAACACGCTAGTCTTGGGCGCAGCTCTTACGGGATTAAGTACATGCAGCTACGTAACTCACCGGCCCGATATGGCTGGGTCAGTATGGTTTTGCACTGGGGCGTGGCCCTGGTGGTGTTTGGTCTGTTCGCCCTGGGCCTGTGGATGGTCGGACTCGATTACTACAGTGCCTGGCGCAAAGATGCACCGGACCTGCACAAGAGCATCGGCATCACGCTGTTTGCGGTGATGCTGGTGCGGATCGTCTGGCGCTTGATCAGCCCGCCGCCACCGCCGCTGGCCAGTTACAGCCGCCTGACCCGTATCGGCGCGGCGTTTGGCCATATGTTCCTGTACGTCGGCCTGTTTGCGGTGATGATCGCCGGTTACCTGATTTCCACCGCAGACGGTGTCGGTATTCCGGTGTTTGGCCTGTTTGAAATTCCTGCCTTGGTTTCCGGTCTACCGGACCAGGCAGACAACGCGGGTCTGGTGCACTTTTACCTGGCCTGGGTATTGGTGGTCTTCGCCGGTTTGCACGGCGTGGCTGCGTTGAAACACCACTTTATCGATCGTGATGCGACCCTCACGCGAATGCTGGGGCGCAAAGCCTGATGTTCAACCTCGACTCACAAGGAATAGAAAGCATGTTGAAAAAGACACTCGCTGCACTGGCAATCGGTACTGCTTTACTGTCCGCAGGCCAGGTCATGGCGGCTGACTACAAGATCGACAAAGAAGGCCAGCACGCCTTCATCGACTGGAAAATCAGCCACCTGGGCTACAGCTTCATCCACGGTACCTTCAAGGATTGGGATGGCACGTTCAGCTGGGATTCGGCCAAGCCAGAAGCCAGCAAAATCGCAGTCGACGTGAAAACCGCCAGCCTGTGGTCCAACCACGCCGAGCGTGACAAGCACATCGCCAGCAAAGACTTCCTCGACGTCTCCAAGTTCGCTGACGCTAAGTTCGTGTCCACCGCCGTTAAATCCACCGGCGACAAAACTGCTGACGTGACCGGCGACCTGACCCTGCACGGCGTGACTAAGCCGGTGACCTTCAAGGCCACGTTCAACGGTGAAGGCAAAGACCCATGGGGCGGCGAGCGTGCCGGCTTCAACGCCAAGACCACGCTGAACCTGAACGACTTCGGCATCAAAGGCCCAGGCCCGTCCTCCCAGACCCTGGATCTGGATATCTCCCTGGAAGGCGTGAAGCAGAAGTAATTCTGCGTAGTTAAAAAACCGGATCTCAGGATCCGGTTTTTTGTATCTGGAATACGCTCAGTGTGGGAGGGCGCTTGCTACTGGTGGCAGCTCGGTCTGCCTGTTGATACTGATACACAGCTATCGGGGGTAAGCCTCCTCCCATATTTAGTTTGTTGAGCCCAAAAAAATGCCCCGTCTCGAAAGAGCGGGGCATTTTTTATGCTGCGTAGAAACTCAGCGGTTGCGGGTCAGCAACGCTGGTTTTTCGCCACGAGGACGGCCGGGCAATTGATCCAATTGCTCTGGAGTCGGGAAACGATCGACCTTCGACTCCTTGTGGATAATCTTCGGAGCGGGGCCGCCACGCGGGTTCTGCACGGCTGGCTCGGAGGAACGTGGCTGGTCGTCACGGGCCGGGCGGCGATTACGCGAGTCTTCGCGACGGGCCTGGCCATCACGCGGAGCGCCGTTACGCGGGCCGTTGCGCTTGGCTGGCGGGGTGCCGGTGGTGCCGCCGCTGCTGTTACGCGGACCATTCTGACGGCCGCCCTGTGGCTGACCGCCGCGAGGAGCGCCTGCGCCCGCGCCCTGTGCCGGAGCACCTGGACGACGGCCACGGCCCTGGGCCGGCTTGGCCTGAGGCACGTAGTCAACGCGGTTACCGAAGTTATCCACATCGTCGTCGAGGAACTCGTCCGGAGCGCGGTCAGCGGCGGCGCGTGGCGGTTGGCTCGGCTGGCGCTGTTCGCGGGCCGGGGTGCCTTCGCGGGGCTTTTGCTCGCGGGCCGGGCGTTCGCCACGGCCGTTGCTGGCGGATTTTTCCTTGCCCTTGTCCTTGCCCTTATCGCGACGACCGCCGCCACCGCCACCGCCGTTCGGGCCATCGCCCTTCGGACCGCGCGGGTTGCGTGGGTTACGCACATCGGGACGCTCGCGCGCTTCAGGCTTCTCGGCTTCTACGGTACTGGCATCGAAGCCCATCAGGTCGCCGTCGGCGATTTTCTGCTTGGTCATGCGCTCGATGCTTTTCAGCAGTTTTTCTTCGTCCGGCGCCACCAGGGAGATGGCTTCGCCCGAACGACCGGCGCGGCCGGTACGGCCGATACGGTGCACGTAGTCCTCATCGACGTTCGGCAGCTCGAAGTTGACCACATGTGGCAATTGGTCGATATCCAGGCCGCGGGCGGCGATATCGGTGGCCACCAGGATACGCACGGTGCCGGCCTTGAAGTCGGCCAGGGCTTTGGTGCGCGCGTTCTGGCTCTTGTTGCCGTGGATGGCGACGGCGGTCAGGCCGTGCTTGTCCAGGTACTCGGCCAGGCGGTTGGCGCCATGCTTGGTGCGGGTGAACACCAGCACCTGTTCCCAGGCGCCAGCGGTGATCAGGTGGGCCAGCAGCGCGCGTTTGTGGCTGGCGGGCAGGCGGAACACGCGTTGCTCGATACGCTCGACCGTGGTGTTCGGCGGCGTGACTTCGATGCGCTCCGGGTTGTGCAGCAGCTTGCCGGCCAGGGCGGTGATGTCCTGGGAGAACGTTGCCGAGAACAGCAGGTTCTGACGTTTGGCCGGCAGGCGGGCGAGGACTTTCTTCACGTCATGGACGAAGCCCATGTCGAGCATACGGTCGGCTTCGTCCAGCACGAGGATTTCTACGTGGGACAAATCGACGCTGCCCTGGCCGCACAAATCGAGCAAACGACCGGGGCACGCCACCAGCACGTCGACACCACGGGACATGGCCTGAACCTGAGGGTTCATGCCGACGCCGCCGAAGATGCAGGCGCTGACGAACTTCAGGTCGCGGGCATACAGCTTGAAGCTGTCATGGACCTGGGCGGCGAGTTCGCGGGTAGGGGTCAGGACCAGTACGCGCGGTTGGCGCGGGCCGTGACGCTGGGATTTGTCCGGGTGACCGTTGGGGAACAACCGCTCCAGGATCGGGAGGGCGAAACCGCCGGTTTTACCAGTACCTGTCTGGGCTGCGACCATCAGGTCGCGACCTTGCAACACGGCGGGAATGGCCCGCTGTTGCACGGGAGTAGGCTCGGTATAGCCCGCCGCCTCGATGGCGCGGACTAAAGCCTCGGAGAGACCGAGGGAAGCAAAGGACATGAGTAATCCTGTTTTAGTTAGGGCTTGGCCCAAAGGGATAATCTTGCCGGGCGTGAATGGCGCTTAGGGGAGCGAAATCCCGTCCGGTCCTGCTGCGTCTGGCGAGCACTCCACCGGCTCGCGCGGGCTGCAAAGCTGCGCTGTAGCGGGGTTGGGTGCCTTTTTCAAGACCTCAGCGGCCGGGCGTAAGCCTGGCGGAAAGGCCGGAGTATAACAGAGCAATCACGGCGCGCTGCTTTCCTGCTGCTCAACGGTGCGTTCTGCAGCTGCAATACCGGGGATTCCGCCGTATCGGGCGCTCAAGGCGGCATAGTCAGGCTCTTGTTTGAAACGCTTTAATTCGGCAGCAAAACGCTGCACCAGCAGGTCCATGCCCGCGCCACGGCGTACGGCCAGAAACTGCGGTTGGCGGCTGACCACCAGCGGCGCCTGGCTGACCTTGCCCTCCAGGCCCAATGTTTTGATCAGATGCTGGCCGACCCGGCGATCGGTGATCAGTAGATCGATACGCCCCAGCAGCAATTTGCCGAAGTTCGCCTCGTGGCTCGGCGCCGATTCGCGATTGAACAGCGCCGAATCGCTGAATTCAGCCCCGTACAGGTAACCCGGCGAGGTGCCCACTGTCAGCCCGCGCAGGTCATCCAGATGCTGCGCCGGGTGGGGGCGCTCGTTGGCATAGAACAGCACGAAGTCCACGTCCGACAGCGGTTCGCTGGGGTACAGCAACTGGGCGTCGCGCGCCTGGCTGTGGAAAATATCCAGCGCGCCGTCGGCGTGGCCTTGGTCCAACATCGCCAGGCAGCGTTTCCAGGGCAGGAATTGCCACTGTACCTCGACCCCGAGACGCTGGAACACAATGACGGTGGTTTCATAGTCCAGCCCGTACATGGCGCCCTGGTCTTCATACACATAAGGTGCCCACGGCTCGGTGACAATGCGCAATTTCTCGCCATAAGCGGCCAGACTCAGGCAAGTGAAAAGCGCAGCGGTCAACAGCTTCAGAAGGGCGTGCATGCCCTGAGGTTACGATGCCACTGCGTTAAAGAGAAGCTCTGGCATGCGCATCCGGCGGATAGCGTTATTTGGCCGGAGACGTCATCAAGTGTTCGTAGATCGCGGTACGCCGCTCACCGAGAATCAAGCGGACGACGGGATTGGCAAACCAATGTTCCAATTGGTGAGCGTCGATCGGGTGTTTCTGTCGCTCTTCCTGGTTCTGTCGTGCCTTGTCCCACCAGACCGGGCCACATGCCTGGTCGAATTCATTCTCGTGCTCGTAGCAGCCGTAAAGGATTTCGCGAATGAACTGTTGCTGGTGCTTGGGCAGGACCAGCGTGATCATCTTGTACATCAGGCGCTGCATGCGTGGTGGTCGTGGCAGGTGGGCGGAGACCTGGCGGGTATCGGCCAGGGCTTGAGCGCTGGTGGGCGCCGACTGGTGCTTGGCGATCCAGGCTTTGACCTTGGCGCGAAACAGTTGCTTGCGGCTCCAGTAGTGATGGATCAGGTCCGGACACTCGCGCACCTTGACCGTACGGTAAGCGGCGATCGACAGGCAGAACTCTTCCAAGGTGTACGCGCCCTGGGCATGGGGGAACAGTTCATCCATCAAGGCGATGGAGTGATCCAGAATCGGGGCATCCTGCTGTGTCAGTCCCATGACCCCGGAGTTGAGCGTCATCATCTGATCGTCGGCCACGCCCATGTCGAGCAGACGCTGGTGCAGGGCGGTATAGAGGATGCTCTCGCGGTTTTCACCGTACTGGGTGTAGAAAGCGTTGCACAGCAGCGTGCCCGGCTGCACGCGCTCGAACAGTTCAAGGGGGGAGCGATGGAAGAAGGTGTCTGTGTCGATCAGCAGCGCCACCGCCGACTCTTCAAGCACCTGGCGCAACGCTACATGTTTGGTGCGGAAGTGATAACCGTGGGGCTCGCACCAGCGTTTACGCGTGGCCTCGTCCAGCGGGCGCACGCGTACGGGCAGCAGGCGATAGGGCTCGGGGTCGTCGCTGAATACCTGAATATCCACGGCATCGGGGGTTTCCTGCAGAAACGCCAGGGCACTGGCGATGCTGAACACGGCTTCCTGGTGGTAGGTCTGCGCACCGAAAACCAGATAGACCAACTGCGGGCGGGAAGTCGTAGGCACTGTATTCATGGACTGCGGGTTTCCGTGGACATGTAAAACGACAAAGGCCCTCGTCGAAACGAGGGCCTTGGTTCAGCCGGAAAGACTTCAGCGTGGCAGCTTGAGGTTGTTCCAGATGGCAAGGCTGGGTTCAGCCTGGTTCAGGGTATAGAAGTGCAACCCTGGTGCGCCACCTTGTAACAAACGCTCACACATCTCGGTGATAACCTGCTCGCCGAACGCCTGAATGCTCTTGACGTCGTCGCCATAGGCTTCCAGTTGCTTGCGAACCCAGCGTGGGATCTCTGCGCCGCAAGCGTCGGAGAAACGCGCCAATTTGCTGTAGTTAGTGATCGGCATGATGCCCGGCACGATTGGGATATCCACACCGAGAGCCCGTACACGCTCGACAAAGTAGAAGTAGCTGTCAGCGTTGAAGAAGTACTGGGTGATCGCACTGTTCGCGCCGGAGTTCGCCTTACGCACGAAATTCTGCAAATCGTCTTCGAAATTGCGCGCCTGGGGATGCATCTCCGGGTAAGCAGCTACTTCAATATGGAAGTGATCGCCGCTTTCTTCACGGATGAAACTCACCAGGTCATTGGCGTGGCGCAGCTCACCGCTGGCCATGCCCATACCGGACGGCAAATCGCCACGCAGAGCGACGATGCGCTTGATCCCGGCGTCTTTGTACTGGGTCAGCAGGCCGCGCAGGTCGGCCTTGCTGTCGCCTACGCACGACAAGTGCGGTGCGGCGGGAATATTGACCTGGCTTTCCAGCTGCAACACGGTGTTGATCGTGCGGTCGCGGGTCGAGCCGCCGGCACCGTAGGTGCAGGAGAAAAAGTCGGGTTGGTAGCTGGCCAATTGCGCGGCAGTGGCCATCAGTTTTTCATGCCCAGCATCGGTCTTGGTCGGGAAGAACTCGAAGCTGTAGCGACGGTCTTGGGACATGGTCATACCCTTTGAAACTCATAAAGCCGAAGGTGAACGCTGCAAGAACGAGCTTGTTATGGCGCAGGAGATTGCTCTGCGACCACAGCAAGCCCGTCCTACAGACGGACCAGCCGGTTACTTAGTAGCGATAAGCGTGCGGCTTGAACGGACCTTCGACAGTCACGCCGATGTAATCGGCTTGGGTCTTGGTCAGCTTGGTCACCACGCCGCCGAAGCCGCGAACCATTTCCAGGGCCACTTCTTCGTCGAGTTTCTTAGGCAGTACTTCCACGGTCAGGCGCTCGGCTTTCTGGGCAGGCGACAGGTCGGCGTACTTTTGTTCGAACAGGAAGATCTGCGCCAGCACCTGGTTGGCGAAGGAGCCGTCCATGATGCGGCTTGGGTGGCCGGTGGCGTTGCCCAGGTTAACCAAGCGGCCTTCGGCCAGCAGGATCAGGTAATCGTCATTCTGTGGATCGAATTCCCCAGCGCCGGTACGGTGAACCTTGTGCACTTGAGGTTTTACTTCTTCCCATGCCCAGTTCTTGCGCATGAAAGCGGTGTCGATCTCATTGTCGAAGTGACCGATGTTGCACACCACGGCGCGCTTTTTCAGGGCCTTGAGCATGTTGGCATCGCAGACATTCACGTTACCGGTGGTGGTGACGATCAGGTCGATCTTGCCCAGCAGGGCTTTGTCGATGCTGGCTTCGCTGCCGTCGTTGACGCCGTCGATGAATGGCGAAACCACTTCGAAACCGTCCATGCAGGCCTGCATGGCGCAGATCGGATCGACTTCGGACACTTTAACGATCATGCCTTCCTGACGCAGGGACTGGGACGAACCCTTGCCCACGTCACCGTAGCCGATCACCAGGGCTTGCTTGCCTGACAGCAGGTGGTCGGTGCCGCGCTTGATGGCGTCGTTGAGGCTGTGACGGCAGCCGTACTTGTTGTCGTTCTTGCTCTTGGTCACCGAGTCGTTGACGTTGATGGCCGGGATTTTCAGCTCGCCCTTGGCCAGCATGTCCAGCAGGCGGTGTACGCCGGTGGTAGTTTCTTCGGTCACGCCATGGACGCGATCGAGGATCTGCGGGTATTTCTTGTGCAGCAACTCGGTCAGGTCGCCGCCGTCGTCGAGGATCATGTTGGCATCCCATGGCGCGCCATCCTTGAGGATGGTTTGCTCCAGGCACCACTCGTATTCCTCTTCGGTCTCGCCTTTCCAGGCGAACACCGGAATACCGGCAGCAGCGATAGCGGCGGCGGCCTGGTCTTGAGTCGAGAAGATGTTGCAGGACGACCAACGCACTTCGGCACCCAGGGCAACCAGGGTTTCGATCAGCACGGCGGTCTGAATGGTCATGTGGATGCAGCCGAGGATCTTCGCGCCTTTGAGCGGTTGCTCGGCGGCGTACTTGCGACGCAGGCCCATCAGGGCAGGCATTTCGGATTCGGCGATAAAGGTTTCGCGACGGCCCCAGGCAGCGAGGGACATATCGGCGACTTTGTAGTCGGTGAAATCTGCAGGCGTGTTGACAGCGCTCATGAAGAGCCTCCATTCGTAGTGTGCGAATGGGCGCCGTTGTGCGTTTAGTATCAGGCCAGGGCAACCAGGCCGGACAACGCCCCATCCGAGCCTGACAGGTTGAACCTGCTGCAGCGCCCCTCGGACAGGTGGCGGGAAAACGGTAACAATTGAAGATGACCGTTTTGAAACGGGTGGGATTATAGCTGCGCATTCCAGACTTCCCAAGCCTTTCCGTCACCGGCATGAAGATCGCTCATGGCCGCTATAGGCAATGGTTCATAGAGCTTGGGCCCGGCCTCTGCCATGATGTTGCCCATCATTCGGCAAGACGCTTTGGAGTGACCATGAACTTCCACACCCGCAAATGGGTAAAACCTGAAGACCTCAACCCCAACGGCACACTGTTCGGTGGCAGCCTGCTGCGCTGGATTGACGAAGAAGCCGCGATCTATGCGATTGTCCAGTTGGGCAACCAGCGGGTCGTCACCAAGTACATCTCCGAAATCAACTTTGTCAGCGCCTCGCGCCAGGGCGACATCATTGAGTTGGGTATCACCGCCACTGAATTCGGTCGCACCTCGATTACCCTGACCTGCGAAGTGCGCAACAAGATCACCCGCAAAAGCATCCTCACCGTGGAGAAAATGGTATTCGTCAATCTGGGCGAAGACGGGCTGCCGGCGCCCCATGGGCGGACCGAGATCAAGTACGTGAAGGATCAGTTCAAGGAAGACAGCCCGCCTGAATAACCTCAGCCCGGGTTGATTTGCATTGCCAAATTATTCCGGATGGACCTATCCCAGGCTCTCGCTTCACTCAGGGTTCACCCTGTAGAGAGAGTCGTGTATGAAAATATCCAGTTCTAATGCCATTTTTCAGCCTCAACGGTCTGAAAACGTCGATAAGGATGCAAAGGCATTTCTAGTCAAGCACGTAGGCGAGCGCAAGATGAGTCTTGCTCGCGCCAGCGATGGGCAGGTGGAAGTGACCTTGTCGCCGCCACCGCCTGCACATCTGGTGTTGAGTGGTGGTGGGGCAAAGGGTATTGCATTTCCGGGCATGGTCCAGGCGCTTGAAGACCACAAGGCAATGGGCGGGGTCAAAGTCATCTCCGGCTCTTCGGCTGGCGCTATCTCCGCTGCGCTGCTCGCCAGTGGCATGGATGCCAAGACATTCGAAAAACTATCGAACAGCCTCAACTTGCCTGAATTGCTGAGCAGCAAAGATTCTCTTACCGCAAAGTTACAGAAGGCCAGTGCTCAACTTGGCAAGTTGGCGGAGCGCTTACCCGGGCCGGCCGGAAACATCGCGCAATTACTGTTCACTCTGATTCCGCGCCTGCAGACCGAAGCGCAGCCTCTGGAGGATTTGATTGGCGATCAAGCGCGTAAGTCGCTGTTGGCGCAGATCGCAGGGGCATCTCGGGAAAACCGGCCAGATGAAGTCATGAAGATTTCCGACCGGCTCAGCGCAGGGGAAGGGCCGACTTTTAATGATCTTGCGGTGTTGAGCCGCCACATTCCGGCGGTCAAGCAGCTCAATATTACGGGTGTCGGCATGTTCGATGGCCGACCGCAGTTGGTGGTCTTCAATGCCAGCACCACCCCTGACATGGACATTGCCCGTGCGGCTCATATATCCGGCTCACTGCCTGGCCTATTCAAAAGCCCGAAGGAGCAAGGCCATCTGTTTCAGGAACATGCTGAACAAACGGCATTCCAGGATGGTGGGCTGCTGGTCAATACACCGTCTTCTGCGGTGATTGATCCGCCTTCTTCAGAGCCCTCTCTGAGCAAGACCGAGTCGTTGGTTGTCAAGTTCGAACCCGATAATCCGAAGCCTGCAACGAGCGGCGGTTTTTGGAGTGACGTGGTCGATAGGATCCTGGGAATTCCCCATGCGGCTGCTGAGGGGTATCAGGAAGATAAGCTCAAGGCCCAAGCGGATCAGACTGTCGTGTTACCGCTGAAGTCCGAAAAGGGCGATTTTCGCGGCCTGCTGGGTGGCACGGTTAATTTCACCATGACCGACGATCAGAAAATGCACCTGCAGGCGTCGGCGCGTGCAGCGGTAGGCGCGCACCTGGAAAGGCGTGCGCAGTTACGTGAGCGCTATCAATTTGAGTCATTGGACCAAGCTGTATTGGCCATGGACGATGACATGCTGGCGAGCGTTGAGCATGATCTGAAGAAGGATCCCGCCGCCAAGGATGTGCTGATGTTTCGTAATGGTGCAACGCAAGCGCTGCAAGCGCTGAATGTCGCCATTGCCGAAGCCAATCAGGCCGGTGACAAGCTGACGGTGACACCCAAGATCGCGAGGGCGTTGCGTAACTTGGATGCGCTGGCGCGAGGCCCTGAGTATGTCGAATGGTTGGGGCGGCGCCTCAACGCAGCCGACAAGCCTAATTTTCAGCAGCTCCTGCAAATGATGAGCAAAGCGTCAGTTGGCGATAACACCGCGATGTCCAAGGTGATGAAAAGCGCGGTTGCACAGATGAAAAGGAATGATCTGGCGGTAAAAGCCGAAAACTTTACGCGGGAAGTCATTTATCCGTCGCTCTATCGTCCGGGCCAGCCGGCATCCAACATCGAGCTGCTGCGACGTGCAGCCCGTGACTTGGCAGATGCGCAGACGCCACAGGCGTTCAATAACGTGCTCGACGGCATCGTCAAACATTACAAGGCGCGCAATAAACCCTGGAGTGTCCCGTTTCGCTCTACCACTGTGGAAGCGGCCAAAGCCTGGCGTCTACCGGTTTAGTTGCCTGGCCACTGAACAGCCACTGTCACGGCGTGTCGTAGCTAAAGGCATCCCTTGGACTTTGGTAAATCATGGCCACACACGAAGACGGTAAAACTCCGAACCTGTCGCAGGAAGAGCAGCAGGATGTCGACGAGAACCAACCACCCCGCGCGGCGGTGCTGCACGAAATTATCCGCACCCAAGGCGATCAGGAACTGGAGCGCAGCGTCGCCGCCCTATGGTGGTCGGCGCTGGCCGCCGGCCTGACCATGGGGCTGTCGTTGATGGCCATGGGATTGCTCAATTCGCGCCTGCCCGACGGTGAAGCTTTCAAGGTCATCGCCAGCTTCGGCTATTGCGCAGGTTTCCTCGCGGTGATCCTGGCGCGCCAGCAATTGTTTACGGAAAACACCCTGACCGCCGTGCTGCCGGTGATGAGCAAGCCGACTTTGGCCAATGCCGGGCGCTTGTTGCGGCTGTGGTCGGTGGTGTTGGTGGGCAACCTGTGCGGCACCTTGCTGGTGGCCTACGTGATGCTGCACTTGCCTATTTTTGACACCAAGACCGATCAGGCCTTCCTGGAGATCGGCCGAAAGGTCATGGAAAACGACGCCGGCCAGATGTTCGCCAAGGGCATCATCTCGGGCTGGATGATTGCCACCATGGTGTGGATGATCCCGTCGATGGAAAGCGCCAAGATGTGGATCATCATTGTGATCACCTACCTGATGGCCCTGGGGGATTTCACGCACATCGTGGTGGGCTCTGCAGAGGTTTCGTACCTAGTGTTTGCCGGCGAACTGTCGTGGCATGACTTCTGGCTGGTGTTTGCCGGCCCAACCCTGGCCGGCAATATCATCGGTGGCAGCTTTATCTTTGCATTGATCAGCCATGCGCAGATTCGCAGCGAGAGTAAGTTGAGTTCCCCTGATCGCTGCGGCGCACGTCAGGGCGAGGAAAGGAGGTGATACCGTCCCGCGAAGACTGATGCAGACTCTTTGCGGGACACTAGGGCTAAAGTTTTCAGGCGTTCAGCGATGTGCTGGCAGGTTCGGCGGCAACTGTGCGGTCAGGTGCCCTCAGTTGCCCCTCCCACCGGGCAATCACCAATGGCGCCAGCGCGTTGCCAAGCACATTCAGCGCCGTGACCGGCATGTCCATCAGGCGATAGACACCAGCGATAATCGCCACTCCTTCCACGGGGAGACCCGCCGCAGTCAAGGTCGCGGTAAGGATGATAAACATGAAACCCGGCACGCCCGCCGCGCCTTTTGACGTCAACACCATGATCAATACCAGCATCCCCTGATCCGCCAGGCTCAGGTCGATGCCATACGCCTGGGCAATGAATAATGTACCCAACGCAGCAAAAAGAGATGCGCCATCCAGGTTGAACGAGTAGCCCAGTGGGATAACCATGCTGGTAATCGGGCGTGGTGCACCATAGCGCTCCATTTTCTCGATCAGTTGAGGCATCACTGTCGCTGAAGCGGCGCTGCTATAGGCCAGCAACAATTCACTGCGTATCTCCCGCACCAAGTGGAAGAAGCCGATCCCCGCCAGGCGTGCAACTGCGCCCAATACACACAATGCAAATAACAGCACTGCGATATAAGTCGTGCCGATCAGTTTGGCCAGTGGCAGCAAGGCACTGAGGCCAAAGCTGGCGATGGTGACTGCGATCAGCCCGAAAATGCCGATTGGCGAGTAATGCATGACCAGATGGGTGACTTTGAACATGGTGTCGGAGATGGCCTGCATCACACTGATCAAGGGGGCCTTGCGCTGCTCGGGCAGCATAGACAAGGCGCAACCGAACAGGATGGCGAAAAACAGCACGCAGAGCAGCTTGCCCTGTGACATGGCCAAGACGATGTTATCCGGTACGATCGCCAATAGCGTTTGCCCCAGGTTCTGGGTTTTGCCGTTGGCGGCCAGCTCTGTGACTGGCGTCTGCAAAGCACTGCCAAATTCGGCCCCCGAGCCAGGCTCGACGACGTTTCCAACGATCAGGCCAAAGACGATTGCAACACTGGTGATCGTGAAGAAGTAAACGAAGGTCTTCACGCCGACGCGTCCCAACGCGGCGGGATTTCCCATGCCAGCAATGCCGACTGTCATGCAAGCGAAGACCAGAGGCACGACGATCATCTTCATCAGCTTGATAAACAAGTCGCCTGCCGGTTGCAGCAAATTGTCAATGAACCACAGCTTGTGTTCGGGAAACTGGTTGAGAAGGATGCCGACGATTATCCCGGCAGCCAGGCCGATCATGATGCGAGTCACAAGGCTGGTTGGTTTTTTGGTGGTCATGGGGGTTGCCCTTATTGTTGTAGATATCAGGGATTTATTGAGCGAACAGCCCGGCGAAGTTTTTGAACCCTTTCACCTCGATGGGGTTGCCGCTGGGGTCAAGAAAAAACATCGTGCGTTGCTCGCCTGGCTCGCCAGCGAATCGGGTCACTGGCGGAATCTCGAAACATGTACCCAGGCGGGTAAGACGGTCGGCAAGCGTCAACCACTCCTCAAGTGGTAACACCACGCCCAGATGCGGCATCAGCACATGATGCTCACCCACCAGCCCGGAACGCGTGGTGGGAAACGGCGTGCCCAGGTGCAGTGAAAGTTGGTTCCCGAAAAAATCGAAGTCGATCCAGGTCTCGCTGCTACGGCCTTCCGTACAGCCCAAAACATCTCGATAAAAAATCCGCGCCTGGTTTAGGTCATAGACATGATATGCAGCGTGGAAAGGTCTGTTCATGGGGGGTGCTCCGTGTGGGGGAGCTCTCAAATTAAACAGGCCGCGTATCCGGGTAAAACGGGTTCGCCTTGGTCTGAGCGAAAGGAAAACTTATGGATGTTCGATTCCTGAGAAGTCTGGTCGCAGTCATTGAAGCCGGCTCCATTGCTGCGGCCGCGCGCCGCGAAAATCGTAGTGCAGCGGCGATCAGCCAACGAGTCAAAGCGCTTGAGCGGACGTTGGGGTGCACGCTGCTTATGCGCACTGCGCATGCCGCGTGGCCCTCGGACCAGTGCCTATTGTTGTTACCAAAAATTCAAGCAGTCATTAAGCAGGCGCGTGAATTGCAGGAGGATCTGAGCCAGGATGGCTTATCGGGAGAGATCAAGATCGGTGCCATTTCGACGGCATTGACCGGCGTTTTACCGGCGGTGATCGAGCGCCTGGCCCTTTCGGCACCTGGGCTGAGACTGAAGATCACACCAGGAGACTCCAGAAGTCTCTATGAGAGATTGCTGGCTCAGGAGCTGGACGCTGCGATTCTTGTCAGGCCTCCCTTTCAGCCACCCAAGGCTTTGGCGACGACCTTATTGCGGGCTGAGCCTTTGATCCTGATTGCTCCGGCTGAGTGGGGCACGCAAACGTTAGAAGCATTGCTGCGCGAGCGTTCATTCATTCGGTACGACGCTCGTTCGTGGGGTGGGCAGATTGCACAGCGCTTCCTCGATGAACAGTCCTTTGACCCGCAGGTGTTGTGTGAGCTGGATGCCTTGGAAACCATCGTCATGTTGGTTGCCCAAGGCATGGGGGTATCACTGGTACCGCAGTGGGCAGGGATGTCTGGCAATGGCCTGTGTGTCTTGCCGGTCGACGATGCGCCACGCTATGCGCGGGATCTGGTCATCATGCATAGCTCGACGCCGCGCCGCCCACTGGCGATGCGGCACTTGCTTGAATACCTGCGCAATTGCAGCGCGCCCTCAGGCAAACGTGTTGTGTAGCGACGTAAATCCCCGTCACTTCACTGAGGTTCGGCATCACGCCGATGGTGGGCGGCAGGCCGATAAAGCGGAAGCCCATATAGGTGAGCAGGGTTGTGAGGTAAATAAAGGCGGCGACAAGTTCAAGCATCCGGGGTGCTTGGACGCTGGGGGGAATGGGGG